>NZ_AQPF01000047.1:0-30297 GCF_009846745.1 Alcanivorax xiamenensis
TGTGGGAAGCTTGCTGGCAAGCGAATCGCCATCGGCCCAGGGCCTTCGCGGCTAAGCGGAGCGCCGCCCGGGCCTCTTCCCACAGCGGCGCTGTAGCCACATCTGAATGGAGGTCTTCGAGGTAACGGGGCAATACGGGAGCCCCCACCGGAGCGACCCTTCCCGCTAAACCGCGAGGAACCTTTTTCATGGTTCGTCGCCCATGGTAACCCCTCTTCGGATTGCCACTGACGCGCGCCAAGCCTTCACTACTGTGATACAAAAAGACCCTCTATCATTGAAACGGGAACCAAGGGGGGAGTTCGTGACTCTTATTGGTTTCGGTTCTCGCTAAAGCTGTGACAACAAGGAGAATTTCATGCTGCGTATGGTTAGCGCCCTGCTGATGTCCCTGGGGCTGATGATGTCCGCCACCGTGATGGCTCAGGAAGGGCAGCCTCAATACAAGGAAGGGGTGCATTACCGGGTGCTGGACAACCCCGGCACCACCAGTGTCCCCTCCGGCAAGGTGGAAGTGCGGGAGTTCTTCTCCTACATGTGTCCGCACTGCTATTCCCTGGAACCCACCGTGGACAGCTGGCTGAAGAACAAGCCGGAAGCGGCCGCCTATGTGCGCACCCCGGTACTGTTCATGCAACACGCCGAGCCGCTGGCCCGGGCCTATTTCATTGAGGAGTCCCAGGGGCTGACCGGAGAGATTCACCGACCATTGTTCGATGCCATTCATATGCATCGTGAGCGCCTGTTCGACGCGGACGCCCTGGCCGGCTTCTTTGAGAAGTACGGTGTGGAGCGCGACAAGTTCAACAGCCTGTATGGCTCCTTCGCGGTATCCACCAAGGTTCGTGAGGCGGATGCACTGACCCGTGAGTATCAGATTCGTGGCGTGCCGTCCCTGGTGGTGGCTGGCAAGTACGCGGTGATGCGGGATAACCTCAAGAACAACGCCGAGATGTTCGATGTGGTGGACTTCCTGATCAAAAAGGAAAGTGAGAAGTAAGCAACGCCATGCTGCTGGAACGTGCCCGTAACGCCTATCAGAACTGGAAAATCCGACCGTCGGGTTTTTCCCTGGCCCAGGAGGGGCACCGCCGCACCCGGCGGGTACGTGAGGTGTCAGTACCCAACGACACCCTCAAGATTCTCAGCTTCAACATTCAGGCGGGTATTGGCACCAGTCGGTTCCGGGATTATGTGACAGGCAGTTGGAAGCATCTGGTGGCGCACCCGCGCAGCGTGGAGATCATCGAGCAGATCGCCGACGTGGTGCGTCATTTCGATGTGGTGGGCCTGCAGGAAGTGGATGGTGGCAGCTTGCGCTCGCGCAACCTCAACCAATTGGTGCATCTGGCGAGCCTGGCGGATTTCCCGTTCTGGCATCAGCAGTTGAACCGTAATCTGGGGCGCCTGGGGCAGTTCAGCAATGGGTTACTCAGCCGCATGCCGCCTTACGCGGTGGAAGACCACATTCTTCCCGGTCTGCCCGGCCGGGGCGCCATCGTGATCAAATTCGGCCATCCGGTGGAACCGCTGGTGGTGGCGGTGTGCCACCTGGCACTGGGCGAGAAGATACGCAATACCCAGTTGTCTTATCTGGCCGGTCTGCTGCAGCCCTACCGTTACAGTCTGATCATGGGCGACTTCAACTGCCGGCCGGAGCATCTCATTGCCTCGCCGTTGACCGATCTGGGTCTGGAACTGGTGGAAGGCGATTTGCAGACCTATCCCAGCTGGGCGCCGGATCGCCATATCGACCATATCCTGGCCACACCGGAACTGCAGGTGCGGCACAGTCGTGTGTTGGAGGATTGTCTGCTCTCGGACCACCTTCCCCTGGCCACGGAAATCCGCATTCCCGACGCGGTGCGCGCGGCCAGTCTGGAGCATCGGCTGCCGCTGATCGAGTGACGTTCCGGAAGAACGTCTTCAACGAAGTCGTTGTGGAAAGCTTGCTTGCAAGCGAACGGGATTCGCTCGGGCGGTTTGGACTATTCGCGGCCAAGCGGAGCGCCGCCCGGGCCTCTTCCCACAGCGGCTCCGTAGCCACTTCTGCATCAGGGCCGGCGCCGATAGCGGTATCCTGATTTTCTTCCGCCACGTTGATGTATGTCAGTCCTGCTGGTGGCACGACATTTAACATGCTCCCGAAATACATGTTATGGGGCGTGCAATGTCGTTGTTTTCCGGCGGGAAGGGCGGATGGCTAACCGTGCTGTGTCTGGTCGGCGCCTGGCTGTGTTCGCCTGCCTGGGCGGATCTGGACCGGCAACGCGTGGAAGCGTTGTTTCCCGGTGCTGATTGGTCCGAGCCGGAAGGGGACTTCCGGGTGCGCACTCTGTCCCGCAACGGCGATCGTCTTGGCTATCTGTTTTACAGCCAGGATGTGGTCAACATCCCCGCCTATTCCGGCAAGCCCATCAATGTGCAAATCGTGATGGACCCCGAGGGCGTCATTCTCGATGCCTACGTGGTGGAGCACCACGAGCCGATCCTTCTGGTCGGGATCCCGGAACAGAAACTTCACGATTTCAGCGCGCACTATGCCGGTGTCGGCGCCGGCCAGCGGGTGGTGGTAGGGAGGTCCCGGGATGCCGGGACCGTGGCCATCGACGCGGTGAGTGGGGCCACGGTGACCGTCATGGTGGTCAACGAAACCATCATGGGCGCGGCGCGCAAGGTGGCGGTGTCGCTGGGATTGATCGAGGCGCCGTCCGCCCGGCGCCAGCCGGCGCGCATCCGCGCAGGCAAGGCCATGGTGGCGGGCTGGGAGCAACTGGCTGGGAAGGGGGCTCTGCGCCGGCTGTATCTGACCCGGGGGCAGGTGGATGAGGCCTTTCGTGGCACCGAGGCGGAAGGAATGGCGCGGACCGCTCCTGACCAGCGCGACGACGTCTTCATCGAACTGTATACCGGCTTGCTGAACCCGCCGGAGGTGGGCGTCAGCCTGCTGGGCGAACCCGGCTACGAGGCCTTGATGGGGGAACTGGGGGAGGGCGAGTACGCGATCGCCGTGCTGGCCGACGGACGCTACTCGTTCAAGGGCTCCGGCTATGTGCGCGGCGGCATCTTCGACCGGGTCCAACTGCGCCAGAACGGCGCCATCATCAGCTTCCGGGATCTGGACTATCAGCGTTTGTCCGATGTCTATGCCGCCGGCATGCCGGACTTCCCGGAAATGGCGATCTTTATTATCCGCCCGGAGCACCGTTTCGACCCGGGTAGCCCCTGGACCCTGGAACTGCTGGTGCGCCGGCAGACCGGTCCGGTCAGCGGCATCTTCACCAGCTTCGAGCTGCCCTACTCCACGCCGGAAGCCTACCTGGAGCGGCCGGAGCCGCTGGCGGCCCCGGAGGAGGCTCCGGTGTGGGTGAGGATCTGGTACCAGAAGCAGTTTCAAGTGGCGGTCATCGCGGCTGCTCTGGGACTGCTATTGGTGATCCTGTTTCTGCAGGACCGGCTGGCCCGGCACCCGCGTCAGTTGCACTGGCTGCGGCGGGCCTACCTGCTGTTCACCGTGGTTTTCATCGGCTGGTACGCCCTGGGCCAGCTGTCCGTGGTCAATGTGCTGACCTTTGCCCACGCGGTGATGGAGGATTTCCACTGGGGGTTGTTCCTCAGCGATCCGGTGATTTTCGTGTTGTGGGCTTTCACCGCGGCCAGCGTGTTGCTGTGGGGGCGGGGGGTGTTCTGCGGCTGGCTGTGTCCGTTCGGCGCTCTCCAGGAACTGCTCAACGAAGCCGCCCGCAAGCTCCGCGTTCCTCAGTACGAGTTGCCGTTTGCTCTGCACGAACGGCTGTGGGCGGTGAAGTATCTGATCCTGCTGGCCCTGTTCGGTCTCTCGCTGGAGTCCATGGCCACGGCGGAGCGCTTCGCTGAGATCGAACCGTTCAAAACCGCCTTCACTCTGCACTTCGACCGCCAATGGTGGTTCGTGCTGTACGCGGTGGCCCTGCTGGTCATGAACCTGTTCACCCGCAAGGTGTATTGCCGCTACCTGTGTCCTCTGGGCGCGGCGCTGGCGGTGCCCAGCAAACTCAGACTGTTCGACTGGCTCAAGCGGCGCAAGGAATGCGGCAACCCGTGTCAGCTGTGCGCAAAGGAATGCGAGATCCAGGCCATTCATCCGGATGGGCGTATCAACGTCAACGAGTGCCACTACTGCCTGGATTGCCAGATGACCTACCACAACGAAGAAAAATGCCCGCCGCTGATCCTGAAGAAAAAACGGGCCGGCGGACGAAGGCGGAGCATCCCCGAGGTGGAACGTATTCCCGCCTTGCAACTGGAAGAAGGTTGAAGGCCGGCGCACCGGCCGCACACAACGGAGAAACGACAATGACACACGATCAGTTCAATGACGACAACGGGAGCGCCCCGGGCGGAGGGCTGACCCGGCGCGGATTCCTCGGTGCCGGAACCCTCGGTGGCGCCGCCCTGGCCGGTGCCGCGACGCTGGGTGGCGTGGTGATGACACGGGAAACCTGGGCCGCCTCGGTAAAGGAGGCCATGGCCAGGACCCATGTGGGGCCGGGTGAACTGGATGAGTATTACGGCTTTTGGAGTGGTGGCCACTCCGGCGAGGTGCGGGTACTGGGGGTACCCTCCATGCGTGAGCTGCTGCGGATTCCGGTGTTCAACGTGGATTCCGCCACCGGCTGGGGACTGACTAATGAAAGCAAGGAGGTGCTCGGCGACAGTGCCCGTTACCTCAACGGCGACAGTCACCACCCGCATATCTCCATGACGGATGGCCGTTATGACGGCAAATACCTGTTCATCAATGACAAGGCCAACAGTCGGGTGGCGCGCGTCCGTCTGGATATCATGAAGTGCGACCGCATACTGACGGTGCCCAACGTGCAGGCGATCCACGGTCTACGCCTGCAGAAAGTGCCGCACACCAAATACGTGTTCGCCAACGCGGAATTCATCATCCCGCATCCCAATGACGGTTCGTCCTTCGATATCCAGGACGATGGCAGTTACACCATGTTCAACGCCATCGACGCCGAGCGGATGGAAATGGCGTTCCAGGTTATCGTCGACGGTAACCTGGATAACACCGATGCCGACTATACCGGCAAGTACGCCGCGTCCACCTGTTACAACTCGGAGAAGGCCACGGACCTGGGCGGCATGATGCGCAATGAGCGCGATTGGGTGGTGGTGTTCAATATTCCGCGCATCGAGGCCGCCATCAAGGCCGGCAAGTTCACCACTCTGGGGGACAGCAAAGTGCCGGTGGTGGATGGCCGGCACGGATCGGATCTGACCCGCTACATCCCGGTACCGAAAAATCCGCACGGTTTGAATACGTCTCCGGATGGCAAGTACTTCATCGCCAACGGCAAGCTCTCGCCCACCTGCACCATCATTGAGATCGCCCGGCTGGATCAGCTGTTCGGCGGCAAGCTCAAGGAGCCCAGGGAGGTGGTCGTGGGCGAGCCGGAGCTGGGTTTGGGGCCGCTGCATACCACCTTCGACGGTCGCGGCAACGCCTATACCACCCTGTTCATCGACAGCCAGGTGGCGAAGTGGAATATCGAGGAGGCGATCCGTGCCTATAAAGGGGAAAAGACCAACTACATCAAGCAAAAACTGGATGTGCACTATCAGCCGGGCCATAACCACGCCTCGCTGACCGAAAGCCGGGACGCGGACGGCAAGTGGTTGGTGGTGTTGAGCAAGTTCTCCAAGGACCGTTTCCTGCCCACCGGTCCGTTGCACCCGGAAAACGATCAATTGATAGACATCTCCGGCGAGGAAATGAAACTGGTGCACGATGGCCCCACCTTCGCCGAGCCCCACGACTGCATTCTGGTGCGCCGTGACCAGATCAAGACGAAAAAAATCTGGGAACGGAACGATCCGTTTTTCGCCACCACCGTGGCCCGGGCGAAGAAAGACGGCATCACCCTGGAACAGGACAACAAGGTGATTCGTGAGGGCAACAAGGTGCGGGTCTATATGACCTCCATAGCGCCGGCCTACGGGTTGACCGAATTCAAGGTGAAACAGGGGGATGAGGTCACGGTGACCATCACCAACCTCGATCGCATCGAGGACGTTTCCCACGGCTTCGTGATGACCAACCATGGCGTCAGCATGGAAATCAGTCCGCAACAAACGTCCTCCATCACCTTTATCGCCAATAAACCTGGCGTGCATTGGTACTACTGCAGTTGGTTCTGTCATGCCCTGCACATGGAGATGGTCGGGCGGATGCTGGTGGAGAAAGCCTGATTGCAAGGGGAAGGGAGCGCGGCGGTGCGGGTGTGGTGATGGGGGAACTGAGCCGAATCGGGTTGTGTTGCCTGGCACTGTGGGGCGTGTCCGGCATGGAGGCCCAGGCCGGGATGTCATCCCGCGACCTTATCGCCGCGGCGACGGCGGCCCCGGAGGAGAACCGCTGGCGTGTGCCGGCGGGGATTCACCGGGGGCGTTTTCGCATCGATGAGGAAGGCACCGAGGTGGTTTGCGATCCCGGCGCGGTGCTGGACGCCGAAGGCCAGGGTAATGGCCTGACCATCGCCGCCGCCAATGTGGCGGTCAGCGGCTGCGCATTGCGTAACTGGGGGAAGGATCTCACCGCCATGGACGCCGGGGTGTTTATCGAGAAGCAGGCCTCCGGAGCCACTCTGCGTAACAACCGGCTCACCGGTCCGGGCTTCGGCATCTGGGTGGACGGCACCGCCGATGTGACCGTGACCGGCAACCATATTCAAGGGGAGCCCGCGTTACGCTCCCAGGATCGTGGCAATGGCATTCATTTGTACGCCGTACGCGGTGCTGTGGTGTCCCGCAATTACGTGCGTGAAACCCGCGATGGCATCTACATCGACACCTCCAACGGCAACCGGTTGGAAGGCAATGTGCTGGAGGACCTGCGCTATGGCGTTCACTACATGTTTTCCCATGACAACAAGGTGGTTGGGAACGTCACCCGGCGCACCCGAACAGGGTATGCCCTGATGCAAAGCCGTGCGCTGTGGGTGGAAGGCAACTGCTCCGAGAATGACCAGAACTACGGCATTTTGATGAACTACATCACTTATTCCACATTGCGCGGCAACCACATCCGCGGCGTGCGCCGGGGAGCCACCGGCGACGCCATGATCCGCGGCGCCGAGGGCAAGGCGTTGTTCGTTTACAACTCACTGTACAACGACATCACCGATAACCGCTTTGAACAGAGCACCCTGGGGATCCATCTGACCGCCGGCTCCGAGGACAACCAGCTCAGTGGCAACCGGTTCATCGTCAATCAACAACAGGTGAAGTACGTGGCTACCCGTACCCAGGAGTGGTCGCGACACGGCAGGGGCAATTACTGGAGCGACTACCTGGGCTGGGACCGTGACGGTGACGGTATCGGCGACGTGCCGTATCAGCCCAACGATGATCTGGACCGGCTGCTGTGGTTATACCCCCAGGCTCGCTTGTTGATGAGCAGCCCATCCGTGAGCCTGCTGCGCTGGGCGCAGAGTGCGTTCCCGGTAACACGCTCACCGGGCGTGCGCGACAGCCACCCCTTGATGACGGCGGATGAGACCGCCGCGGAGCTCTGTCATGACAGCCATTGAGATGTGCTCGGTGCGGCACGGCTATGGTCGGACCACGGTATTGCACGACCTGAGCCTGACGGTGGGGGAAGGGGAAGTGCTCGGTCTGTTCGGTCATAACGGCGCTGGCAAGACCACCACCATGAAACTGATTCTCGGTGTATTGCGGCCGGATGCCGGTGAGGTGCGGGTGCTGGGCGTGCCGGCGGGCGAAGCGCGGGCCCGCCGCGAGCTTGGCTATCTGCCCGAAAGCGTCAGCTTCTATCCGCAACTCAGTGGGCGGGAGACTCTGGCTTACTTTGCCCGATTGAAAGGCACACCGGTGTCCGGTATCGCGGGGCTGCTTGATCAGGTGGGCCTGACGAACGCCGCGGATCGTCGGGTCCGTACCTACTCCAAGGGCATGCGTCAGCGTCTGGGCCTGGCCCAGGCGTTGCTCGGCGAGCCTCGGCTGTTGCTACTGGATGAGCCCACGGTGGGCCTGGATCCCATCGCCACCGCGGAACTGTACGCTCTGATCGATGATCTGCGCCGCCGGGGCACGGCGGTGGTGTTGTGCTCCCACGTGTTGGCCGGGGTGGAGGGCTATATCGATCGCGCCGCCATCTTGTGCCAGGGCCGGCTTCGGGCGCTGGGCAGTCTACCGGAACTACAGCGCGAGGCCGGACTGCGTTGGCATTTGACCAGTCTGCGGGTGGACCCTCAGGGGCGCACGCTCCGATGCGAGCGAACCGTGGCGGCGAAAGACAAGATGGCCTGGTTGCGCGCTCTGGCCAGCCAGCCGGAAACCGTGGACGTGGAAGTGCGGGCGCCGTCCCTGGAAGACCTCTATCGTCATTTCCAGGCTGGAGTTGATGAGCAACGGAGGGAGACAGTGTGACCGTATTGTGGTCCATTGCCATGAAGGAATTGCGGGACGCACTGCGCAACCGCTGGCTGCTGGCCATCAGCGTTCTCTTCGCCGTTCTCGCCGTGGGGATCGCCTGGTTTGGCGCCGCCGCCTCGGGCACGGTGGGATTCACCAACGTGCCCGCCACCATGGCCAGTCTCTCTACCCTGGCCACTCTGTTGATCCCCCTGATCGCTCTGATGCTGGCCTACGACGCCATCGTCGGTGAGGACGAAGCCGGCACTCTGCTGCTGTTGCTGTCCTATCCGCTGGGGCGGGAGCAATTGCTGCTCGGCAAGTTCGTCGGGCATGGCTTGATTCTGGCCCTGGCCACGGTGGCCGGCTTCGGTGCCGCCCTGGTGGCTATTCTGGTCGGGGTGGACGGCGTGCCAACGACGGTGCTGGTGGGCGCCTTCGCACGTTTCGCGGTGTCGTCGATGATGCTGGGCTGGGTGTTCCTGGCCATGGCCTATGTGCTCAGTTGCCGGGTGCGGGAAAAATCCACCGCCGCCGGGCTGGCCCTGGCCGTATGGTTCTTCTTTGTGCTGGTGTTCGACTGGCTGCTGCTGGCGCTGCTGGTGCTCAGCGAGGGGCGTTTCAGTCCGCAGTCTTTGCCCTGGGTGCTGCTGTGCAGCCCCACCGATCTGTACCGGCTGATCAACCTGAGCGGCTTCGACGCCGGCGCGGAGATTACCGGCGTGCTGGCCCTGGGCCGGGAATTGCCCATGCCGGTCTGGGGGCTTTGGGGCGTTCTGGGGTTGTGGGTGCTGCTGCCGTTGGGGTTGGCAGGGGTTCTTTTTCGTCGTCGGGTATGAGGTACACCATGGGAAAATCGGGAATCGGGTTCGGTCTGCTGATGTTGTTGGTGTTGGCGGGCTGTGAGGAACCCTCGTCGGCGGTGCTGGGCCCGGTGCCCTTTCATGCCGATGATGAGTGCCATGTTTGTGGCATGATCATAGCGGATTTTCCGGGCCCCAAGGGGGAGGCGGTGTCGGCGCATCAGGTGCGCCGTTTCTGTTCGGTGGCGGAAATGCTCGGCTGGTGGCATCAACCGGAGAATCAGGTGGGGGAATCCCACCTTTATGTCCACGACATGGCGCGTGGAGACTGGAACCGGCCTGATGACGCTCATTTGATCGACGCGCGCCAAGCCTGGTTCGTGATTGGCGGTGATTTGCCGGGAGCGATGGGGGTGACCGTGGCGTCCTTCGCCGAGAAAGCGGCGGCCGAGGACTGGGCCGGACGACACGGCGGCCGGGTGTATCAATTCAAGGAACTGGAGCCCGCGTTATGGCGCCCCTCGGCGCCCATGGCCGGGCATCATTGATCAGGGCACGCCTATAGGCTGATTCGCTGGCAAGCCAGCTTCCCACAGCGGCTCGGTAGTTCCCTTCGTGGGAAGCGAGCTTGCTCGCGAATACGGGGCAAGTTCATGCCTCCAAGATCGATGGACCGGATATGCCCATGGATTCAGTGGTCAGGCGCCAGAGCTTCCCCAAACCGAGGGACGGCGTCTTCGGTGGTCCTATTTCTGCTGCAGGATCCATTCGGCCAGGGTTTTGGCTTCTTCATCGGTCACCGCGTTCGGTGGCATTGGAATGGCGCCCCAGATGCCCTGGCTGCCTTCCTTGATGTGTTTTGCCAAGGTGGTGGCGGCGCCGTCCTGACCAGCGTATTTCTTCGCCACATCCTGATAGGACGGGCCGACCATGGGGCCGTCGATCTTGTGGCAGGCCACGCAGGCCTTGGCTTGATAGAGGGTCTCGGCGTCCGCCGCCAGGGCCAGACCAGGACTCAGGGAAGCGGCCGCCAGGGCGGCCAGGGAAAAGGCGGTTACTTTCATCGGAGACTCCGTCACGGGACTGCCAATAGGGATCGGAGTCGATTGTAGGGTTGGTCGCGGAAGCGGCCTTGATCTGCATCATGCTTGATCCTCTCGGGTTGGCATCGGCATCAACTAACCGAGGCGTTCCGTGCTTCTGGCCCGCCCGCCTTGCCTTCCCGGGCATGGGCTGATCAAGGCAGGGTGATGGGCGGAGGGGCGGGGCTCAAGGCGGGAGACTTGAGGACGCGGGCGGCCAGTTCGTTTTGCCGGGTCGTACCGGTTTTGCGGAACACGGATTTCAGTTGGCTGCGTGCCGTTTGCACCGAAATGCCCTGGCGGTCGGCGAGATCGGCCAGTGTTCCGCCTTCGGCTATGGCGCGGGCCACCTTGGCCTCCGCGGGTGTGAGCCCAAACAGAGTGGCGACGTGCTCCTCATCCACATGAACAGTCTCCTCGGGCAGATGGAAATGCAGCAGCGCCCGTCCTTCCACGGGGAACAGAATCCGGCCGACTTCCGGTGCCAGTGGACTGAGCAGGCACGCCAGTGGCTGATCGCCGAGACGAGGCGCCAGTAGCAGATCCCCGGCATGCCGCCAATCACGGCCAGCGCTGGTCAGAATGCCGTTGACCGAATGCAGGAAGCGTTGCTGTAGTGGGCGGTGCCTGAACATCAAACGCCCGTTCCGGTAGAGCAGGGCATTTTCATTGGCCAATAGGGCCTCCGCCCGTTGGCAGAGGTAGTCGACACGGCCGGCGGGGCCCAACAGGATGAAAGGACGATGCGCCGCCAGCTCGCCGGCAAGGGCGCGGCGGCGAAGCCCGGCGGCTTCAAGATTCAGTTGAATGGCGCGGCGTATATGTGGCACCAGCCCGTTGAACCAGGTGGTATCGACGTGATGGTATGGACCGTGATCACGGGTGCGCTGCACCAACAACTGAACGGTATGGTCCCGGTTCTGATAAACGGTGCCGCAAACCCCGTGGTGGATATCCAGCCCCCGGGCCCAGTCGTTGTAAAACTCGGTCTGGTAGAACCGGTTTTGCCGGCAGGAGAAGTCCAGATAGGTGGAATAGAGCTGTCCCGGTGGTTTCTGTTTGAGCTCCGGACGCCAGGGGCAGGCGTTGACGAAGTGATCGACGTACTGCTGGTGAGCGCTGTCGTCGATATTGATCTTCATACTGGATTGCACTTGTTCCGCGACTCGGTCCAATACCAGTAGACGGGCCGAACGAGAGCGGCTCACGCGTACCAGTTTGTCCAGAAACATGGACCAGTAGTTCTGGTCCATGGGGGTTGCGTACAACACATCCAGGAGTTCATCGTACTGCCGTCCCGAAAAGGGAAGTCGACTTGAGCTTTCCATTTCGACTCTCAATGCCTTCTTGTTTGTGAACTATGTCACAAAATAAAAGATGCAACGAGTAAGCCAAAAATGGCCGTGGGGCATTACCGCACTGTTGGTTTCTCCGGTGGCGGGGGCTTCGAGGCGGTTCCACTCACCGATTGAAAAGCCTTTCATAGCCTTGCCGCCGCTGCTCCGTTCCGAGACCTCCCGATTTGGGGGGGATCGGGTTCAGTAGCGGGTTTCCGCCATCCCGGAGAACTGCTTGGCCAGATAGGTGGCGTAGTTGTCGGTCATCCCGGAGAGGAAATCCAGTGCCCGCATGATGCACTGATAAATACGCTCCTGTTCCGGCAGGGTTGGCAGGTCATCAGGGAAACTGTGGCTGCCGATCAGGTCGATGATGCGCTCGTGGCGATAATTGCGCGCGGTGCCACGGGCGTGGGACAAGGCCGCGTCGATCAGGCCGTCGAGCAGAGCGCCCATTACCTCGAAGGCACCGATTTCCAGTTCGATTTTGCGCGGGTGCTCGAACACCTTGCCGCGAGCCAGCTGCTTGGCGTTCTCCACCACATCGTGCACCACCGGCTCACAATGGTGCAGCAGATCCCCGTCCATGCGTCCTTCCAGCAAGCGCTGATGATTGGCAATGAAGGCCTCGACGCCGGCCTCGATGAAGCGTTCAATGATCTTGCCGCGCAGCAGCGCCGCTTTGCGGCCGTCGCGCAGCCCTGAGTGCACCAGGTTACGGACTTCGGCGCTGTCCGGCAGTGCCGGTTGCAACAAAGCGTAGACCTCGTCCCAGTGCAGCAGATCCATCTCCAGGCCGTCTTCGAGGTCGATGATGGCGTAGCAGAAATCGTCCGCCGCCTCCATCAGATAGGCCAGGGGGTGGCGGCAATAGCGGTCCGCGTCCAGCGGGCGCAGACCGGTGGCCTGGCAAACTTCCCGGAATGCCCCGGCTTCGGAGACGAAGGCGCTGTACTTGCCCGGCTTGATGCCGCTTTCGCCAGCCCGGGCGGAGAGCCAGGGATATTTGAGAAAGGTGGCCAGAGTGGCGTAGGTTAGACGCATGCCATCCTGGTATTGGTGGTACTCGCTTTTGGTGAGGATGCGGAACCCCTGGGCATTGCCCTCGAAGTAGATCAGATCGGATTGTTGGGCGGGGCTGAGCAGTTCCAGATAACGCTGGCCCCGCTCCTGGAACCAGGCGCGGATGGCGCGCTCGCCGGTATGACCGAACGGTGGGTTGCCGATGTCATGGGCCAGGCACGCGGATTGCACGATGTCACCGAGATCGGTGGCGTTGGTGCTTGCCGGTAACAGCTTCAGACGTTCCAAGCGTTCACCCACCTGGATGCCCAGAGTCCGGCCCACGCACGACACTTCCAGGGAATGGGTGAGGCGGTTGTGCACGTGGTCGTTGGTGGCCAGCGGGTGCACCTGGGTCTTGCGGGCCAGGCGCCGGAAGGCGCCGGAGAAGATGATTTTGTCGTGGTCGCGCAGGAAAGCGGTACGCCCGGTTTCATCCTTGGCGCCACGGTGTCCCAGGCGCTCCTTGTTGAGCAGGTGTTCCCAATGCATGGTCTGGATGCCATTGAAGAGAGGAGCGGGGCTCCCCAACTGCGTTTACATCGGTGAGGCGGGCCACCGATACCGTTGATGTCATCTTGGTGGACCCGGTGCCGGGGTCAAGCCTCTTTTCGCCCCGGCGGCGGGTCGAAGTCATAAATCCTTTGGGTCGTCAGAGTAAGGAGCAGTAATGAATCTGGACAAACCCCTACTGATGTTGGTGACCAGCGCCGGTCAAATGGGACAAGGGCAACAAACCGGCCTGTGGCTTGAGGAATTCGCGGTGCCTTATGGTCTGTTCCGTGAGGCCGGTATCCCGCTGCGAGTGGCCAGCCCGCTCGGTGGCAAGGTGCCGGTGGATCCGCGCTCGGTACCGGATGATGCCGAGAAGGACGCCTGGCGGGAGGCGATCGCCGCGTTGCAGGAAACCCGAGCGTTGGAAGACATCTGGGAAGACGGTTTCGCCGGCGTCTTCGTGCCCGGCGGCCATGGCGCCATGTTCGATATGCCGGATCATCCCATGGTGGCACGGGTGCTTAACCGTACCTGGGAACAGGGCGGGCTGGTCAGTGCCGTGTGCCACGGTCCGGCGGCCCTGGTGGGCGCCCGCGACGGCGCGGGCAAGCCGCTGGTGGAAGGCCGCGTGGTAAGTTGCTTCAGTAACGAGGAAGAACACGAAGTGGGGCTCGACGACGTCATGCCCTTCCTGCTGGAGAACCGGCTGCGTGAACTGGGCGCGGAAATCCGCAACGGTGAGATGTTCCAGCCGCGGGTGGTGGAGGACGGGAATCTGATCACCGGTCAGAACCCGCAATCCAGCACGGTGGTGGCCGAGGCCGTCCTGAAACGATTACTGTCCCGGTAAGCAGGGCGGCGGGTGCGCCCGCCGCGTGGGCCGGGAACCAAGGAGTAAGACAAGTGGATATCTACGACTACAGCGCCGTCACTCTGGACGGCGAGGAGCGTTCCCTGGCCGATTTCAAAGGCAAGGTGCTTTTGATCGTCAATACCGCCAGCAAATGTGGCTTCACGCCCCAGTACAAAGGGCTGCAGACGCTGTACCAGCGCTACAAGGAGCGCGGCCTGGTGGTGTTGGGTTTCCCGTGTAACCAGTTCGGTCGTCAGGAGCCCGGCGATGAGGTGGAGATCGGCGCTTTCTGCGAAAAGAACTACGGCGTCGACTTCCCCATGTTCGCCAAGATCGACGTTAACGGCAGCGACACCCATCCCCTTTATCGCCACCTCAAATCGGAAGCCCCCGGCCTGCTCGGCAGCGAAGGCATCAAATGGAACTTCACCAAGTTCCTGGTCGACCAAAGCGGCCGTGTGGTACGTCGCTACGCCCCCAAGGATAAACCGGAGGCGCTGGCGGCGGACATTGAGAAGGCCTTAAAAGGAGTGGACAGTTGACAGCGGAAAAACAAAACAGGTGATCTTGAATCACTGTGGGAAGCTTGCTTGCAAGCGAATATTACTAAGCGCCTGAGCGACACCATTCGCTTGCAAGCAAGCTTCCCACAGCGGCTAAAGGTCAGACCATTTCGCGATCTTTTTCTTTTCGCTGTCAACTGTCCACTATCAACTGTCAACTATCTTCAAAGCTTTACTTCTATTCCCGCCACCCAGGTGCGGCCCGGGCCGGGTTCGAAGTAGCCGCGGCTGGCCAGCGGTCGGTCGCTGTTGGCGTTGATGCGGATGTTGGCGTAGTAGTCCCGGTCCAGCAGGTTATGGGCGGCCAGGTAGGTGGTCAGTTGATTGCCGCCGGCGAGCCGCCAGCGGTGGCCGACCCGGCCGTTGACCAGAGCGTAGCCGCCGACACGGGTATGGTTGCCGTTCTCCGCGTAGACCGAGCTGCTCATCAGAGTTTCCAGGCTGGTGAAGGTACCGCCGCGATAGTCCCGCTGCCATTCCAGGTAGAGTTGATGTTCCGGCAGTCCCGGCAGGCGATGGTCCCGCAGGGATTCCCCGCCTTCCTGAAAGCGGCGGAACCGGTAATTGCCATAGGTCCAGGCGGCGCTGATCCGGTTCCAGTCGTCCGGGAACCAGCTCAGTCCCAGTTCCACGCCGTTCCGCCGGGTACGGCCGGCGTTTTCATAGAAGGTGCGGCCGTCCTGCTCGAAGGGCACGATCTCGTCGCGGGTGCGCACGGTGAACAGAGTCAGTTCATATTGCACGGTGCCGGACAGGTCGCCGCGGGCGCCGATTTCGCCATTCACCGCTTTCTGCGGTTCCAGGTCCGGGTTGAAGCCGCCGCCGGATGGATTGGCGAATTCCGTGAAGGTGGGGCTCTCGAACGCCGAGCCAATGTTGGCGAACAATTGATGGCGGGGATGGAGACGCCAGTTCAACCCGGTGCTGTAACTGCGTTCGGTGAAACGCCGATGACCGTCGTCGTTGCCGTCCGTCAGCAAACGGTCGTCGATGGACAGCTGCAGCCGGTCCAGACGTCCGCCGAAGGTCCAGGACCAGTGCTCATTCAGTGGCAGGGTGGCCTGGGCGAACAATCCGGCGGCGGTGGCGTTCTGCTGTTCATCGGCGGTGCGGCCCTGGCGCTCGCCGCTGGCGCTGACCTGATAACGGTCTCGATCGTCTTCCTGCCGGTTCACCTCGGCGCCGATCACGTAGTTGAGTTGGCCCGCCTGGCCGGCGTAGCGCAGGCCGGTGCCGTAGAAATGCCGCTCATAGCCCAGTTCGCTGCTGCCCGGGAAGGGTAACTGCTGTTCGAAATCGCGGTGGGTGTAGTGCAGATAACCCTGCCAGGCGCCTTGCTCCGTGGGCTGATCCCAGACCCAGCCCAGCCGTTGCTGGCGCACCACCTGGCCGGCGTCGAGCAGGTTGGCGAAGCGGGAGGCCTGGTCACGATCCTGATGCGCCTGGGCCCGGGTCAGGCCGCCAGGATCCTCGGCGGTGGGAATGTCCAGCACTTCCAGCACGGTCGTGACGCGCCCGCCATTGGTGAGGGCGTGCCGCCATTTGCCATTGAGCTGATATTTCTCCACCCGGCTTTGTTGCCGCTGGCCATCGAAGGACAGGGCGGAAACACCAAGCGCGTAATCGTTATTTTCGTCGCGCTGATACAGGGCCGCGCCGAGCTTGTGGTAGTCGTCACTACCGCCGGCCACACGCAAGTGCGCCCCGGGAGGCTGGCTGCCGCCGTCGTCGCTGTTCAGCAACAGCACGCCGCCGGCGGCGTTGCCGTACAGGGAAGAGGCCGGGCCGCGCAGCACCTCCACCTGCCGCAGCCGGTCCAGATCGATGGCGTCCACCTGGGATTGGCCGTCCGGCAGGGTGTACGGCAGACCGTCCACGCGCAGGTGCAGACCGCGCACCCCGAAAGGCGCGCGGGCGCCGAAGCCGCGGCTGGAGATGCGCAGGTTCTGGGCGAAATTGTAGCGGTTTTGGAAGAACAGGCCGGGGACCCGGTTGAGAGTCTCGTCCAGTTGCAGGTTCGGACGGCCCTCGCCGTGAGCCTGACTGTCCACCACCGTGACCGCCGCCGGCGTTTCCAGCAACGCCTGGCTCTGACGGGGCGCGGTCACGGTCACCGTCTCCAGGGGAATGGGGTGGGCGCCTTGGGCAAGGCAGGGCAAAAGCAGCATGGGGGACAGCAGAACCGGATATCGCATGAGCACCTCTTATTGGAATTATGGAATTAGCCGGTTTCGGCGCCCCGGGTCAATGCAACTTCCGTGCTGATTCCCCGGTACCCATGGGCGGGGGGGAGAGGGGAAAGCGCGAGGGGAAAGAGAGAAGAGTGACGCGGAACGAAACGGCCCGGTGTTCACTGTGACTTGTTTCGAGACAGCCGGGGTTAGAGCCTGTTCATGATCCTTACGCCACCATGCCGGCGTAAGGATCATGAACAGGCTCTTGGAATCAGACGGGCAGCACGCCGTGGTACACCGCGAGGAAATGACAAACGCTGCCACCGACCACGAACAGATGCCAGATGGCGTGGTTGTAGGGCAGCCGGTCGGCCAGATAGAACACCACGCCACCGGTATAGGTGAGGCCGCCGGCCAGTACCAGCCAGAAGCCAACCTCGTTGAGCCGGCCCACCAGTTCGCCGGAGGCGAACAGCACCAGCCAGCCCATGATCAGGTAGATCGCCACGCGGGCCAGTTTGTAACGGTTGCCGAACACCAGTTTCAGAGCGATACCGGCCAGCGCCAGCGACCAAATCACCGCGAACAGCACCCAACCCACGGTGCCACGCATGTTGACCAGCAGAAACGGTGTATAGGTGCCGGCGATCAGCGCGAAGATGGCGCAGTGATCCAGCATTTTGTAGAACGCCTTGAGGGCCGGGCGGCGGGCACCGTGATAAAGGGTGCTGGCGGTATAGAGCAGAATCAGGCTGGCGCCGAAGATGCTGAAGCCGACGATCTTCCAGGGGTCGCCGAGCAGACTGGCGGCCACCACCAGGACCACCGTGCCGACAATACTGAGAACGGCCCCGATTCCGTGGGTAAGACTGTTGAGCGACTCTTCCAGTCGGGAATAGGAGGCCGTGGCCACGGTTGTCGAGGTCATGTGGATTGGAATCTCACGAGCGGATGAAAAAACGCATCATGCGATGATTGCCGGCGGGCTGTAAAGGCAGCCCATGCTTAAGCGCTATGGCTTAAAGGTCAATGATCGAAGCGGGCTATTGGTCTCATGCCGTCTTGCTGTTCGTTTTGTCACTCCGTTCGTCGTAACCTCGAAGGGTCATCCTAAACAGGCTCCCACCCCAGGTTAAACCCAAGGAGAGGCATCATGAGCAAGAAGAAACAGACCCTGACCACCAGCGCCGGGATTCCGGTGGCGGACAACCAGAACAGCCTGACGGCGGGCCCCCGCGGGCCGCTGCTGGTGCAGGACTGGCAGTTGTTCGAAAAGCATGCCCACTTCAATCGCGAGCGGATTCCCGAACGGGTGGTGCACGCCAAGGGGTCGGCGGCCTTCGGCACTTTCAAGGTGACCGGTGACATTACCCGGTACAGCAAGGCAAAGGTGTTTCAGCCTGGTACCGAAACCGACGTGCTGTTGCGCTTTTCCACCGTGGCCGGTGAACGGGGGGCGGCTGACGCCGAGCGCGATGTGCGCGGTTTCGCTCTCAAGTTCTATACCGAACAGGGTAACTGGGACCTGGTCGGTAACAACACGCCGGTGTTCTTCGTGCGCGACCCCTATAAATTTCCCGACTTTATTCGCACCCAGAAACGTGACCCGCGCAGTAACCTGCGCTCGGCGACGCACATGTGGGACTTCTGGTCGCTAAGCCCGGAATCCCTGCATCAGGTCACCATCCTGATGTCCGACCGAGGCCTGCCGAAAAGCTACCGGCACATGAACGGGTATGGTTCCCATACCTACAGTTTCATCAACGACAACAACGAACGGTTCTGGGTGAAGTTCCACTTCAAGACCAGGCAGGGCATTGAGTGTCTCACCGATGCCGAGGCCGGAGAGGTCGTCGGCGGTGACCGCGAATCCCATCAGCGTGATCTGTACAACGCCATCGAAAACAAGGACTTCCCGACCTGGCGTGTGTGCGTGCAGATCATGCCGGAAGCGGAGGCGGAGACCACGCCCTACAACCCGTTTGATCTGACCAAGGTCTGGCCGCACGGTGATTATCCGCTGATCGAAATCGGTGAACTGACCCTGAACCGCAATCCGGAAAACTACTTCGCCGAGGTGGAGCAGGCCAGCTTCAGCCCCGCCAATGTGGTGCCGGGGATCAGTCACAGCCCCGACAAGATGCTGCAGTTCCGCATCTTCAGCTACGCCGACGCCCACCGTTACCGGCTTGGTGTCAACTACGAGAGCCTGCCGGTGAACCTGCCGCGCTGTCCGGTGCACGGTTACCACCGTGATGGGCGGATGCGTTTCGACGGCAACGGTGGCGGCAGTGTCAACTACGAGCCGAACAGCTTTGGTGGTCCGGTGGAGGATCCGGCGTTCCGGGAACCGCCGCTGAGCATCAGTGGTGATGCGGACCGCTATGATCACCGGGAAGGCAATGACGATTACAGCCAGGCCGGTGATCTGTTCCGGCTGATGACGGCGGAGCAACAGGAACGTCTGTTCGGTAACGTCGCTCGTGCCATGGACGGTGTACCGGAAGAGATCGTGCGTCGGCAGCTTGATCACTTCGAGAAAGCCGACCCGGCCTATGCCGCCGGAGTGGCCAAGGCGCTGGGCCTGAGTCGCTGATTCGCCCGGTGTTCACCAATCGCGGTCCTCGGACCGCGATTGGGTTATGAACGCGCTGCGGGTACCGGCTTGCTGGTGAATGGGCTCTGCTGTCTTGCCGTTGCAGGGAGGCCCGCATGTACGCTGGCACGCCGGGGTTTAGCGTGTCAGCGTGTTGCGTGCGGGCGTGCCAGCGCATCATGAGACGCCAATGCCTCCTGGGCCGTGAGGCTGCCTTACACTCCTTACCAAACTGTGGATTAAATGTGGATTCCCTCGGGCGCGGTTGCACCCGAGGGAAGGCGCTCTCTAAAATGCGAGTCGTTATCATTTGATCGCCCTGCCCGGCAAGGTTGTTGGTGTTTGCGTTCGCCCGAGCGTGGCCGCCGGCGTCGCTGGCGGGTTGACCTTGTGCCGGTGCCGACTCCATGTCCGAAACGCGTTCCTCTTTATTGACCCGTTCCCGCCTGATCTGGGTGGTGCTGATCGCTGCCGTTCTCGGCGGTCTCTGGTATTTCCTGTCCCATTCCACGTCGGCGCCCACCGGCCCGATGCCACGTAACGCCTGGGAAGGGCCGGTGGCGGTGCGGGCGGTGAACGCCGAGGCCGGCGATCTGAGCGTGCGGATCAAAGCGATCGGCACGGTCACCCCCCTGAACACGGTGACGGTGCGCAGCCGGGTGGACGGCGAACTGTCACGGGTGCTGTTCGAGGAAGGCGCCGAGGTGACCAAGGGGACTCTGCTGGCGGAGATCGATCCGGACCCGTACCGCGTGCAACTGGCCCAGGCTCAGGGCCAGTACCGTCAGAACGAGGCGGAGCTGGCCGGCGCGGAACAGGATCTGGCGCTGTACCGCACGCTTTATCAACAGGACTCCATTGCCCGGCAGCAGCTGACCCAGCAGGAAGCGCTGGTCAATCAGCTGCGTGGTTCAAGGCAGGCGTTGCAGGCACAGATCGACGATGCCCGCCTGCAGTTGTCCTGGACCCGCATCGAGGCACCCATCGATGGCCGGCTCGGCCTGCGCAACGTGGATGCCGGGAACCTGGTCAGCAGCGGCGATACCGATGGTTTGGTGACCATCACCCAGATGCGCCCCATCTCGGTGGTCTTCACGGTACCGGAAACGCAACTGGACGCGGTGCGCAGCGCCTTCGCCACTGGTAACGCGATGCCGGTACAGGCGCTGGATCGCAACGGCGCCACTCAAATCGCTGTTGGCACCCTGACCACCCTGGACAACCGTATCGATACCGCCACCGGCACCCTGCGGCTGCGAGCGGAATTCACCAACGAGCACAACGAGCTGTTTCCCAATCAATTCGTCAATGTGCGGTTGCAACTGCGAACGCTGCCGGAGGCGGTGACCATCCCCACCGACGCGGTGCAGTATGGCTCCCAGGGGACCTATGTGTTCGTGCTGGAGGATGACAAAGCCCAGCTGCGGCCGATCACCCTGGGGCCGGTGGACGGTGATCGCATAGCCGTCAGCGAGGGGCTGGCCGATGGCGAACTGGTGGTTCTGGAAGGCATGGAACGGTTGCGCGACGGCCGTGAGGTGATCCTGGTGGAAGGCGACAGCCTGCCGGTGCGGGAACAGAACGGTGGTGGTCCCGACCGTGCCCGGGGCGGCCGCCGATGAGTTTGTCCCGGCCATTCATCCTGCGTCCGGTGGCGACCTCGCTGCTGATGCTGGCGCTGCTGGCCGCCGGGTTGCTGGCCTGGCGGCTGTTGCCAGTGGCGGCGCTGCCGCAGGTGGATTACCCGATCATCCAGGTGTTTACCTTCCAGCCGGGGGCCGGGCCGGATGTGACCGCGCGCACTATCACCGCGCCGCTGGAGCGCAGTCTCGGGCAGATCCCGGGACTTAAGCAGATGTCCTCCACCAGCTCCGGTGGGGCGTCGGTGATCACGCTGCAATTTTCCCTCGAAGTGGATCTGGGGGTGGCCGAACAGGAAGTGCAAGCGGCCCTGAACACCGCCGACAATCTGTTGCCCAATGATCTGCCGACGCCACCGATATATCGCAAGGTAAACCCCGCCGACGCGCCGATTCTGACCCTGGCGATCACCTCGGACACCCTGCCGTTGCCGGATGTGTACGATCTGGTGGATACGCGCATGGCGCAGAAGCTGGCGCAACTGGGCGGGGTCGGCATGGTCAGCCTGGCCGGCGGGCAACGGCCGGCGTTGCGGGTACAGGTCAACCCGATGGCGTTGGCCGCCTACGGCCTCGACCTGGAAGACGTGCGCAGCGCCATCGCCGCCACCAACACCAATCAGCCGAAAGGCAGCTTCGACGGCCCGCAGCGCTCCACCATGCTTGACGCCAACGATCAGATCCGCTCGGTGGAGGATTATCGCCAACTGATTCTCACCTGGATCGGTGGCGCGCCGCTGCGGCTCGGTGACGTGGCCACCATCGTCGATGGCGCCGAGGACCGCTTCCTCGCCGCTTGGGCCGATACCCAGCCGGCGGTGTTGCTGAACATTCAGCGGCAACCCGGCGCCAATGTTATCGACGTCGCGGACAGCGTGCGTGAGCTGTTGCCGCAACTGGTCAATACTCTGCCGGCGACGGTGGATGTGGCGGTGCTGACCGACCGGACCCAGAGTATTCGCGCCTCGGTGCGCGATGTGCAGAAGGAACTGGTGTTCGCCATTACCCTGGTGGTGCTGGTGACCTTCGTGTTTCTGCGCAATATTCCCGCCACCATCATTCCCAGTGTGGCGGTGCCGTTGTCACTGGTCGGCACGTTCTCATTCATGTACCTGGCCGGTTTCTCGATCAATAACCTGTCGCTGATGGCGTTGACCATCGCCACCGGTTTCGTCGTCGATGACGCCATCGTGATGCTGGAGAACATCGCCCGCCATCGTGAGCAAGGCGCCTCGAAGCTGGACGCGGCGCTCAAGGGTGCCGGTGAAATCGGTTTTACCCTGGTGTCGTTGACGCTCTCGCTGGTGGCGGTATTGATCCCGTTGCTGTTCATGGGGGACGTGGTCGGACGCCTGTTTCATGAATTCGCGGTGACCCTGGCGGTGGCCATCATCATTTCGCTGGTGGTGTCGCTGACGCTGACACCGATGATGAGCGCGCGCATGCTGGAGCGGCCGCCGGGCCATGATGACAGCGCGCCGGGCCTGATGAACCGGGTGATTCGCCGTTATGGCGAGGCGCTGGACTGGGTGTTGGAGCGGCAGGCCCTGGCGATGCTGGTGATGCTGGCGACCATTGCTCTCACCGCAGTGTTGTACCTGATGGTGAAAAAGGATTTCTTCCCGGTGCAGGACAGCGGTGTCATCCAGGTGGTGACGGAGAGCCCGCAGACCAGCTCTTTCGAGCATATGGCGCAGCGTCAGCAGGCGCTGGCGGCGGCACTATTGGAAGACCCGGGGGTCGCCAGCCTGTCGTCGTTCATTGGCGTCGATGGCACCAACACCACCATCAACAGCGGCCGTATGTTGATCAATTTGCCGCCCCACGGCGAGCGGCACGGCTCCGCCTTCGAAGTGATGGACAGGCTGCGGGAACGGGCGGCCGGAGTGGACGGTATTACGGCTTGGTTCCAACCGGTGCAGGAGTTGAGTATCGAGGACCGGGTCAGCCGCACCCAGTATCAGTTCACGCTGACCACACCGGAAAGCGCCACGCTCAATGAATGGGTGCCGATACTGGTGGACGCCTTGCAGCGGCAACCGGAACTGGCCGATGTGGCCTCGGATCTGCAGTACGATGGCCGGCAGGCCTATGTGGACATCGATCGGGACGCCGCCTCCCGGCTCGGTCTGAACGTGTCCGACATTGCCACCGCGCTGCAGAACGCGTTTGCCCAGCGTCAGATTGCCACGCTGTTCACCCAGGCCAACCAGTATCGGGTGATCCTGGAGGTGGATCCGGAGCATGCCCGCGGCCTGGCGGCGCTGCAGACCACCTATGTGCCCACCGCCGATGGCACGCCGGTGCCGCTGTCCAGCGTGGCGCGCGTCACCCAGCGGCCGGCGGCGCTGCTGATCAACCACCAGGGGCAGTTCCCGGCGGCCACCATCTCCTTCAACCTGGGGCCGGATGCCTCCCTGGGGGATGCGGTAAAAGTGATCGAACGGGTGCAGCGGGAAGCCGGCCTGCCGGCGGAAATCGAGAGCCGTTTCCAGGGTGCGGCGGAAGCGTTCCGCGCCTCGTTGTCGAACACGTTGTGGCTGATTCTTGCCGCCATCCTGACCATGTACATCGTGCTCGGCATTCTTTACGAGAGCACCATTCATCCGATCACCATTCTGTCCACGCTGCCGTCCGCCACGGTGGGGGCGTTGCTGGCACTGCTGCTGACCGGCCGGGCGCTGGATCTGATCGCGGTGATCGGGGTGGTGCTGCTGATCGGGCTGGTGAAGAAGAACGGCATCATGATGGTGGATTTCGCGCTGGACGCGCAGCGCAACCAGGGCATGCCGCCGCGTCAGGCCATCCATCGTGCCGCCATGCTGAGGTTCCGGCCGATTCTGATGACCACGCTGGCGGCGCTGTTCGGTGCCGTGCCGTTGATGCTGGCCAGCGGTTCCGGCGCGGAGTTGCGCCAGCCGCTGGGCCTGGTGATGGTGGGCGGCTTGCTGGTCAGCCAGGTACTGACGCTGTTCACCACGCCGGTGGTGTATTTGTTCTTCGATCGCCTGACCCGGCGCCCGGCGCCGCTGGCCGATGATGGCGGAGCGCGCCCGTGAACCCGTCCCGGGCCTTTATCCAGCGGCCAATCGCCGCCATGCTGATGGCGGTGGCGGTGGTGCTGTCCGGTTTGCTGGCCTGGCGCCTGCTGCCGGTGGCACCGTTGCCGCAGGTGGATTTTCCGATCATCACGGTGTCGGCGAGCCTGCCCGGTGCCAGCCCCGAGAGTATGGCGGCGACGGTGGCGACACCGCTTGAGCGGGCGCTCGGCAGCATTGCCGGGGTTACCTCGATCACTTCGTCGAGCAATCAGGGCGCCACGCAGATCGTGCTGCAATTCGAGCTTGGCCGTGACCTCAATGAGGCGGCCCGGGACGTGCAGGCGGCGATCAACGCGGCGCGCAGTCAATTGCCTTCTGGCATGCCCGGCAATCCGGAATACCGCAAAGTGAATCCGTCCCAGGCGCCAGTCATGGGGCTGGCGCTGTCGTCGCCCACGTTGGCACCCAGCGAACTGTACGATGCCGCCGCCTCGATTCTGGCGCAGAAACTGTCGCAGATCAGTGGTGTCGGCGAGGTCAGCGTCAGTGGCGCGTCGCTGCCGGCGGTGCGGGTGCAGCTGGACCCCGGCGCCTTGTTGCAATACGGCATCGCTCTGGATGATGTGCGCAACGCGATCAGTGAAGCCAATGCGCTGCAACCGCTGGGGCTGGTGGAAAACCAGCAACACCGCTGGGAGGTACGCACCAGCGATCCGCTGCGCAAGGCGCGTCAATACCGTGATCTGGTGATTCGCCATGAGGAGGGCGCGGTGGTGCGCCTCGGTGACGTGGCGGAAGTTTCCGACTCGGTGGAAAACCGCTACAGCAGCGGTTTTCACAATGACCATCCGGCGGTGATCGTGGAGATCAGCCGTCAGCCCGGCGCCAATATCGTCGAAACCATCGATGCGATTCGCGAACAACTGCCGGGCCTGCGCGCGCTGATGCCCGCCGACGCCGATCTGGCGGTGATCATGGACCGCTCGCCGGGGATTCGCGCCACGCTGCGCGAAGCGCAGACCACCTTGCTGATCGCGGTGGCACTGGTGGTGCTGGTGGTCTGGGTCTTTCTCGGCAGTGCCCGCACCGCGTTGATCCCGACGGTGGCGATCCCGGTATCGCTAATCGGCAGTTTCATCGTCATGTACTTCTATGGTTTCTCGGTGAACAACCTGTCGTTGATGGCGTTAATCATCGCCGCCGGCCTGGTGGTGGACGATGCCATCGTGGTGCTGGAGAACATCGAGAGGCACATCGAGGAGGGCCTGCCGCCGTTCCAGGCCGCGCTCAAGGGGGCCGGTGAAGTCGGTTTCACGTTGCTGGCGATGAATCTGGCGCTGGTGGTGGTGTTCGTGTCAATTCTGTTCATGGGGGGCGTCATCGAGCGCCTGTTCCGCGAGTTCTCCATCACGCTGGCGGCGGCGATGCTGATCTCCCTGCTGGTCTCGCTGACGTTGACCCCCAGCCTGTGCGCGTTGTGGTTACGGCGTAAAGTCGCCGTGGCACCCTCGGCACTGGCCCGCCGCAGCGAGGCGGTATTTGAGTCGTTGCGGAGCGCTTACGCTGGTAGCCTCGACTGGGCGCTGCGGCACCGGTTGTTCACGCTGCTGACCTTGTTGGCGGTGGTGGCGGTGAACGTCTGGCTGTACGTGGCGATTCCGAAAACCACCTTGCCACCCCAGGATACCGGCCAGATTCGCGGTTTCGTGCGCGGTGACGACGGTTTTTCGTTCCAGTTGATGCAGCCGAAAATCGAAGTGTTCCGGCGGTTGATTATGGATGATCCAGCGGTTCGGGACGTCACCGGAACCAGTGGCGGAGACGGTGGCATCACCAATGCCCAGCTCACCATTAATCTGAAACCGTTGGCGGAACGCGGCGTCTCCGCGCAACAGGTAGTGGACCGGCTGCGTGCCAAGGCGCCGCACGTGCCTGGTGGTATGTTGTTTCTGATCGTCGATCAGGACATTCGCCTGTCGTCGCCGTTCAGCCGCAGTGACTACGAGCTGGTGCTGCGCTCTGATTCCCTGGAGTTACTTGATATCTGGTCCCGTAAAGTATCGGAGGCAATGCAGAGACTGCCGGAACTGGTGGATGTGGATTCCGCCGGCGATGAAGAAGCGCAGCAGGTGGTGCTGGATATCGATCGCGAAGCGGCGCGGCTGCACGGTGTCGATATGGCCACCGTCGCTTCGGTGTTGAACAACTCATTCTCTCAGCGGCAGGTGGCGACGCTCTATGATGAACTGAACCAATACCGGGTGGTGATGGAACTGTTGCCCCGCTATACCGAACAGCCCTCGGTACTACAGCAATTGGAAGTGCTGACCGATGAGGGTGCCCGGGTGCCTTTGTCCACGTTTGCTACCTGGACCTATGGCCTGACCAATGACCGTATCCGTCACGATGCCCAGTTCGCTTCGGTGGGGGTGGGCTATGCGCTGGCGCCGGGGGTGACGCCACTGGAAGCGGAAGCGGCGATTCAGGCGGCGCTCAACGACATTATGTTGCCGCCGAGTGTATATGCGGGGCCCGGTTCCGATCGGGTCAATTTCGAAGGTAATCTCAGTCAGCCGTTGCTGATTCTTGCCGTGTTGCTGGCGGTGTACATGGTGTTGGGCATGCTCTATGAGAGCACCCTGCATCCGCTCACCATTCTTTCCACGTTGCCCTCCGCCGGCATCGGCGCATTGCTGGCCTTGCGTATCAGTGACACGCCATTCAGCTTGATCGCGCTGTTGGGATTGTTCCTGCTGATCGGCATCGTGATGAAGAATGCGATCCTGATGATCGACTTCGCCCTGGACGCGCAGCGCCATGACGGACTGAGCCCGCTGGCGGCGATCCGCCGGGCGGCGCTGCTGCGGTTGCGTCCGATTCTGATGACCAATCTGGCCGGTCTGCTGGGCGCGGTGCCGCTGGTGTTGGGGCTCGGCGAAGGTTCCGAGCTGCGTCAGCCGCTTGGCATCACCATCATCGGCGGTTTGGCGGTCAGCCAGTTGTTGACGCTGTACACCACGCCGGTGATTTACCTGTACCTGGAAACATGGCGTCAGCGCACGCTGCGCCGCCGGGCAGGCGGCGATCCCATGGCGTCGGTATGAAGGTCCGTACCGCGATCGGCATAAAGAGAAGAGGCCCGTAATGAAGAGTTTGTCCGCTGCTTGCCTGTTGTGTGCGCTGGCCCTTGCCGGCTGTACCTTGGGACCGGACTATCGCACGCCGGACAGTGCCATTCCGGCCCGATTTCAATACCAGGACGGCTGGCGGACCATGCCCGAACAGCCTTGGGTGGCCCAGGGCACCTGGTGGGAGGCCTTTGACGATCCGGTGCTGACCGACCTGATCGAGCAGGCCGATCAGGCCAGCCAGACTCTGGCCCAGGCGGAAGCCCGTTTTCGTGCTGCCGAGGCGCAATGGCGTCTGGCCCGGGGGGAATACAGCCCGCAATTGGACGCCTCGGTTAGCGGTACTCGCAGCGGCGGCAGCGATACCGATCCCGGCAATCTGTTCAGCGGCCGCCTGGATATCAGCTGGGCGCCGGATCTGTGGGGCCGGGTGCGGCGCCAGGTGGAAGCGGAACGTGCCGGTCTGGCCGCCAGCGCCGCCGATATCGCCGCCGCCCGGCTGACCCTCCAGGTAGCGGTGGTTCAAGGCTATGTACGGATCCGCGCGCTGGATTCTCGAACTGACCATGGCGGCATATGATCGCTCGGCGGAATTGACCCGCAACCAGTACAACGCCGGCATTGTGTCCCGGTCCGATGTGATCCAGGCGGAAACCCAGCGCCAATCCCTGCGCACGCAGCTCTATGATCTGCAACAACAACGCGCCCAGGAAGAAAATGCGCTGGCGGCCTTGCTGGGTGTGGCGCCGGTGTCGTTCAGCATTGCCGCCACCAACGCCCTGCCGCTGTTACCGGCCTTGCCGGCCGCCCTGCCATCGGTATTGATCGCGCGCCGCCCGGATGTGGTGGTGGCGGAACGGGGTGTGGCGCAGGCCAATGCGCTGATCGGCGTGGCCCAGACCGCCTGGTTGCCGGATCTTACTTTGAGCGCCTATGGCGCTTTGCAGGACGACACCTTCTCCGGCCTGTTCGACGCGCCGCAACGGATCTGGTCGGTGGGGCCTTCTCTGGCGCTAACACTGTTCGATGGCGGCCGCCGCCGCGCCACTCGCGACATCGCGGTGGCCCAGTACGATGAGCAGGTGGCCAATTACAGACAGACTATCCTGGACAGCCTGCGCGATGTGGAAGATGCCCTGGCCACGATGCAGGTTCTCCGCGAGAAAGCGGAACAACAGGATGAGCTGCTGGCCTTGGCGGAACAGAACGAAAGCGTCATCGCCAACCGCTACCGCGCCGGCATGGTGTCTTTCCTGGAGGTGGCCACGGCGCAGAACCTGACTCTGGAAGCACGCCGCTCGCGCCTGGATATCACTAGCCAGCAATTACAGGCGGCGGCGGAACTGGCCGCCGCCATTGGTGGCGGCTGGGACCTGGATGACCCGGTGATTCAACATATGGCCCGCCCCGAGCCCGGAGAATAATCGCAGCGCATTCTCTGCTTGACCTTAAGTTAACTTGAACTTCTATAGTCCGCCACGCCGGTTGGGATCCTGGTGATCCGGCCGGTGTGGCTCCCGCGTTTCCGTGCCGTTGGTCGGGGACGTGGGGATGACCCGGGCGAAAAGAAGGAAACGAGGTTATGCAGCGGATCATTGATGCGGTGTTGGATAGTGGCTGGCTCTGGTTGCTGGCCAGGGTGTGTCTGGCGGTGGTGTTCGTGTCCTCCGGCCTGGCGAAGCTGATCGATTTCGAGGGTGGCCTGACGGACATGCGGCAGGCTGGCCTGGAGCCGGCTTGGCTGTTCAATATTGCCACGGCGATGACTCTGCTAGCGGCGTCCTTGCTGATTCTTTTGGACCGGGCGGTGTGGCTGGGCGCCGGCGCTTTGTCCGTCTTTCTGATTCTCACCATCGTTATCGTGCATAGATTCTGGGGCCTCGAAGGGGAGAGCGCCAAGCTGGCCCTGTTTTTCGCCCTTGAGCACGTCTCGGTTATCGGCGGCTTGATCGCCACGGCCATTGCCAGCCACCTGCGGCGTTGGCGTGAATCCGACGGGCCGGACCATAGCAAAGCGCTATGGTTGAAATAGGCCTAGTTGCTTTTATTAATTTCGGACGGTCGCTTACTCTTTTCGCTGTCAACGAGCCGTGGATGAACCAATAAGGAGAGTGTCTATGTTGAGCAATCGGGAAGGCCAGCCTGTTCCGGAAGTCACCTTCCGTACCCGCGCGGGCAATGACTGGCGGGACCTGACCACCGCGGACCTGTTCCAGGGCAAAACGGTGGTGGTATTCGCATTGCCAGGTGCTTTCACTCCGACCTGCTCATCCACTCACCTGCCGCGCTACAACGAGTTGGCGCCGGTGTTCAAAAGCAATGGCGTGGACGACATTCTGTGCCTGTCCGTCAATGATGCCTTTGTCATGGATGCCTGGGCGGGTGATCAGGCGGCGGAGAACATTCGCTTCATTCCCGATGGCAACGCCGAGTTCACCGAGAAGATGGGCATGCTGGTGGGCAAGCAGGAGCTCGGTTTCGGATCGCGCAGCTGGCGTTACTCGATGCTGGTGAAGGATGGTGTCATCGACAAGATGTTTATCGAACCGGATAAGCCGGGCGACCCGTTCGAAGTGTCCGACGCTGACACCATGCTCAGCTACATCAATGGCGAAGCCGCTTTGCCGAAGCGGGTCACGGTCTTCACCAAGCCCGGCTGCCCGCACTGTGGCCGCGCCAAAAGTGCTCTGCGCGAGGCAGGTTTCAGCTTCGAGGAGATCGAACTGGGCAGCCGCGGTCTCAGCTACAGCACTCTGGCGGCGGTCACCGGCGCTGGCACTACCCCGCAGGTCTACATTGAAGGCGAACGCATTGGTGGTGCCGACGAATTGGAAAAGTGGTTGGCGTCCGCTGTTTCCTGACTCTTACCCGCGCTCACCGGGTAGCGGCGCACAGGGACGCGCGCCCACTGTTTTCCCCCAAGTAACTTCCCCTTCCTTGGCCGGCTCCTCGCCGGCCTTTTTTTGGGTTCATCGCGGTTTGGAGGGCCATGGCGCTTCAATCATGGGCACGGGTCTGTAACGGAAGGGACTACCAAGCCGCTCTATTCGCCAGCAAGTGGGTCCCCCACGGATCATGCCACGAAGCCGCCGTGGG
>NZ_AQPF01000048.1:0-29653 GCF_009846745.1 Alcanivorax xiamenensis
CTCTTCGACCTGGTGTTCTAAAGCGTCCGGCGTCAAGCGTCTGGCGTCCGGCCTACCTCAATCAAACCGCCGCTCATCGGCGATCACCTTGCCATCGTTGGGCAGGGAACCCGGTGCCACCAGTTCCACACCGCCACGCAGCTTGGTGACCACCTGCAGGGTTTCGGTGACTTTCTCGGCGAAGGCGCTATCGCTGCTGTCGCATTCCGCCGACAGCACCATGCGGTCCTGCTCGTTTTCCCGCGTCACCACCAGACGGGCCCGCTGGATTTCCGGGTGCCGCTGCATCAGCTGGTTGATCTGCTCCGGCGCCACGAACATGCCCTTGATCTTGGTACGCTGATCGGCCCGGCCCATCCAGCCTTTTATACGTGGCGCGGTGCGTCCGCACGGGCTGGCACCGGGCATGATCGCGGTCATATCACCGGTGGCGATTCGGATCATCGGGAAGCTGGCATTGCGCAGCACGGTCACCACCATCTCACCGACCTCACCGTCCGGCAGCGGGTCCCCGCTACCCGGCCGCACCACTTCGATGAGGACGTCCTCGTCGGCGATCAGCCCTTCGCGCGCCTCCGATTCATAGGCCACCAGGCCGAGTTCGGCGGTTCCGAAGCTCTGCGACACCTTGACGCCCTGGGCTTCCACTTCCTGGCGCAGAGCGCTGCTGAGCGGCTCGCCGCCCACCGACGCCGCCACCAGCGAACTGGTGTCCTTGCCCAGTTCACGCCCCTTGTCCAGCAGCATTTTCAGAAACGACGGCGTGCCACCATAGTAGCTCGGACGCAGTTGCTGGATGGCGTCGAGCTGGATCTCGGTGTTGCCAACGCCCGCGGGAAACACCGAACAGCCAATCGCCCGGGCGCCACTGTCCACCATCATGCCGGCGGGGGTGAGGTGATAGGAAAAGGTATTGTGCACCAGAGCACCGGGGCGCATGCCCGACGCCCACATGGCACGGCCGAAACGCCAGAAATCCGCAATCGACTCACTGGCCTCGTAAATCGGCCCGGGCGAAAGGAAAACCCGCGACAGCTCGCCCATCGGCGCCGCTTCCATGCCGCCCAATACGCCCTGGGCCTGAATCGCGGGGATATCGGACTTGCGTGTCAGCGGAATCCGGGCCAGGTCCGCCGGTCCCTGAATCCGCCCGGGTTCAATGTCAGCCAACACACCGGCCCAGTAACGGGATTGCGCCTTGGCGTGAGCCAACGCCTCGCGCAGCGCTTCCCATTGTCGTGCCGACCGCTCATCAGGCGAGCGGGTTTCACGATCATCCAGATACGCGGAATGACTACCCATGCTGTTTCTCCTGAGCACGACCGGCGCTCACCGGTCGTCACAAACTGATGAATCCACCGCTCACGGCGTCAGGACAACCAACGCTTGCGGCGACGATAATGCTTGGTATCACGGAAGCTCTTGCGTCCTTCTCCGGATCCCACGCCAAGGTAGAACTCCTTGACGTCCGGGTTTTCACGCAACTGGGCGGCATCGCCGTACATGACGATACGGCCGTTTTCCAGGATGTAGCCGTAATCCGCATGGCGCAGAGCCACATTGGTGTTTTGCTCGGCCACCAGGAAGGTCACGCCCTCCTCCTTGCGCAGCTTGGAGACGATGTTGAAGATCTCCTCCACCAACTGCGGCGCCAGGCCCATGGACGGTTCGTCCAGCAGGATCATGCGCGGCTTCGCCATCATCGCCCGGCCCATGGCCAGCATTTGCTGCTCACCGCCGGAGGTGTAGCCGGCCACCGAACGGCGGCGCTCCTTGAGGCGGGGGAAATAGGTGTAGACCATTTCCATGTCGCGCTGCACCGCGGCGGTGCCGTCACGCCGGCCGTAGGCGCCGACCAGCAGGTTTTCTTCCACGCTCAGGTGTTCGAATACCCGGCGCCCTTCCATGACGTGCAGTACACCTCGGCGCACACGGTCGGCGGCGCTCAAGGTGTCGATGCGCTCGCCGTTGTAATGGATCGATCCACGGGTGATGTCACCGCGCTCCCCGGTCAGCAAACCGGAAATGGCTTTCAAGGTGGTGCTCTTGCCGGCGCCGTTGCCGCCCAGCAAGGCGACAATGGAACCCGGTCCCACATCCAGGGATACCCCTTTGAGCACCAGCACCACATGGTTGTACACGACTTCGATGTTGTTGATGGAAAGCAGGGTCTGTTCGGCCTGTCGAGCCGTGGCTTGTTCCGCCATGTCGTTCTTCCTCTGTTCGGCCAGCGGTGCCGGAGTGCTTGCTACTCCGGCACCGCGCCTTTGGTCACAGGGCCGTTAGTCGCAGGATTTGGGGGTGATGCCTTCCTGCTTGGCGTAGGCTTCCGCCGACGCTTTGTACATCGGGAACACCAGGTCCTTGTTCGGTTTACGGAATTCGGTGACCTGTTCCCAGGCTTCCCCGTTCCACTGCTGGATCAGCGCCATGCCGGGTCCCTCGTGGTCCAGACAGGTGATGTGCACCGGCGGCATCAGGCCGCCCATACCCAGCTCCTTGGTGCGGGCTTCAGGGATATCCAGACTCTGCCATGCCTTCAGGGTTTCCTCGCGAGTGGAAGGCCGGCCTTTCTCGGACATGTCCTGAGCCTGACGCCAGGCTTCGATGATGTAACCGGCGTTAATCAAGCCGCGGTTATAGGCGATGGTGCCTTTGGCGTCGCCGGATCCCGCCGCTTTGCCGGCGTCGTATACGTGTTTCTTCAACGCGTCATAGATCGGGTAATCGGCGCCCGGACCGTGGAAGGTGACCGCTTTGTAGCCTTTGGCATCTTCTCCCGCGGGCTTCACCGCATCGTCCTGGGCGGCATAGATACCACCGATCATGTGGCTGACGTCGATGCCCATGGAAGAGGCGGTACGGATGGCGGTGGGGTTCATCACGCCCCAACCGAACAGGGAGATCCAGTCCGGTTTGATACGCCGCACCTGAGTCCATACCGTGCGCTGCTCCACGCCCGGCGGAGAGATCGGTACTTCATGCAGGGTGAAACCGTATTTTTCCGCGTAATGGCGCAGCACCCCCAACGGCTCACGGCCGTAGGCGGAATCGTGATAGGCGTGGACGATGTCCTTGCCTTTCAGGTTTTCCCAGCCGCCTTCCTGCTCGGCGATGTAGTCCATCACCACGGTGGTACTGGACCAGTAGGTGGTGGGTACCATGAAGACGTTATCCAGCACCGGACCATAGGCGGCATCGGCGCGTCCGTAGCCCATGGTGCTCATGGTGATGCCATCCGCCCGGGTGCGCGGAATCAGCGCGTAGGTGATCCCGGTGGACAACGGTGCCACCACGGTGGCACCGCCGTGGCGGTCCTTGAGACGTTCATAGCATTCCACGCCGCGGTCATTGGCATAACCGGTTTCGCATTCCTCAAGGCGAATTTTCACGCCGTTGATACCGCCGTCACGCTCATTGATCAATGTCACGTAATCCGCGAAGCCATCGGCGAAGCCGATGCCGCTGGGCGCGAAGGGACCGGTGCGGTACACCAGACTCGGCAGGTACTGTTCCTTGGCTTCCTGAGCCTGCGCGGAGATCGCGCCGGTCAGGCCGATGCAGGCGCTCAGCCCGATCAGCGCCGCTTTCTGCAACATTGTTGTTTTCATGATCGTCCTCCAAGGGGGCAAGCCCCCGACCCTTGATTTGTTATTTCGTTGTCCGCCCGACCGGGCGATGTTTTCTGTTACACCCTCGTCATCACCGTCGTGATCAATAGGGGAACGGCCACAGCCGCAGTTTCTGTTTGGCGATGCTCCACAGACGGGCCATGCCATGGGGCTCCACGATCAGGAAGAAAATAATCAGGGAGCCGAAGATAAACACTTCGATATAGCTGATCATGGCGGTGCTCAATGGCAGCCCCAGGGCGCTGGGAATGATATTGAGGAAAATCGGCACCAGGACCACGAAGGCGGCGCCCAGGAAACAGCCCAGAATCGACCCCAGGCCGCCGATGATCACCATGAACAGGACGTCGAAGGAGGTATAGATATTGAACGCGTCCGCCTCCAGCTGGCCCAGGTACAGGAAGGCCCAGAGCACGCCGGAGATGCCGATGAAGAACGAGCTCACCGCGAACGCCTTCAGCTTGGTGGGCATCGGCCGGATACCGATGATCTCCGCCGCCACGTCCATATCGCGGATCGCCATCCATTTACGGCCGGTGGCACTGCGCACCAGGTTCTTGGCCAGCAGCGCCATGAGCACCAGTATGATCAGCGATAGATAATAGCGGTCGGTGACGGTCTCGATGCTCCAGCCGAACATGTGGAAGTCCGGCGCCGAGATCACCCCGGAAGCGCTGTAATTGTTGAACCAGGGGCGCTGCAGCAGCCACACCAGAAAGAACTGCGCCGCCAGCGTGGTCACCGCCAGATAGAACCCCTTGATGCGCAGTGCCGGCAGGCCGAACAACACCCCTGCGCCGGAGGTGATCAACCCCGCCAGCACGAAGATAACCGGCATCGGCAAGTCAGTGCGGATAGCCAGGTTCCAGGCGGCGAACGCGCCCACCGCCATGAAGCCGCCGGTGCCCAGGGAAATCTGCCCGCAGTAGCCCACAAGGATGTTGAGCCCGATGGCCGCCAGCGAATAAATCAAAAACGGCAACAGCAACGAGTTCATCACATAGTTGGACGCGGTGAACGGAACCACCAGAAACGCCACCAGCAATACCAGGATCAGGAAAATACGGTCCTGGCGCAGCGGCAGAATCGCCTGGTCGGCCTGATAGGTTTTTTTGAACTGTCCGGATTCGCGATAAATCATGCGGTCAGATCCTTTCTATAATTTTTTCGCCAAACAGGCCTTCCGGCCGCCATACCATGAACGCCATGGCAATGATGTACGCGAACCAGCTGTCGATGCCGCCGCCGATGATCGGGCCCAGATAGACCTCGGCCAGAGCTTCGCCGGCGCCAATGATAAGACCGGCGACGATGGCGCCCGGGATCGAGGTGAGCCCGCCCAGCAACAGCACCGGCAGCGCCTTGAACGCCACGTCCACCATGACCGGCTGCACTCCCAGGGCGCCGCCCCAGACGATGCCGGCCACCACCGCCACCAAACCGGCGATGGACCACACCACCACCCACACCGTGCTTAACTTGATGCCCACTGACTGTGCCGCCTGGTGATCGTCCGCCACCGCTCTCAACACCCGTCCCATGCGGGTCTTCTGCGAGAAGAACACCAGCCCCACCACCAGCGCGGCGACGATGGCCGCGGTGATCAGGTCATAGCTCTGCAGCAGCATGTCGCCGAGAAAGATCGGATCGGAGGGGATGCCCACGTCCAGCGTGCGCGATCGGCTGCCCCAGAAAATCTCGGCGAAACCGATCAGGGCGAAGAAGATACCGATAGTGGACATGAACAGGATGATCGGTTCCTGGTTCACCATCGGGCGCAACACCACCCTCTCGATGACCCAGGCCACGCCGATCATGATCACCAGGGTGATCGGGATCGCCAGCCAGTACGGCAGGCCCCAGTCGTTGTGCATGCCGCCCATGAACATGGCGGCGAACAGGACCATCGCCGCCTGGGCGAAGTTGAAGATGCCGGAGGCCTTGAAGATCAGAACGAAGCCCAGCGCCACCAGTGCGTACATCACGCCGGCCAGCAAGCCGCCGATGAGAACTTCCAGAAAAAAAATCATGGCTATGCGCTCTCCTGTTCCTGAACACCCAGATAAGCCTCGATCACCTTGGGATCGTTGCTCACCTCCCTGGGCGTGCCCTCGCCAATCTTCTCGCCGTGATCCAGCACCACGATGCGATCGGACAGATCCATCACCACGCCAATATCGTGTTCGATCAGACAGATGGTGGTGCCGTATTCATCGTTGACGTCGAGAATGAAACGGGCCATGTCCTGTTTTTCTTCCAGGTTCATGCCCGCCATGGGCTCATCCAGCAACAGCAGTTCCGGCTCCGCCGCCAGCGCCCGGCCCAGTTCCACCCGCTTCTGCAGGCCGTAGGGCAAGGTGCCCACCGGAGTCTTGCGCACATGCTGCAGGTTGAGGAAATCGATGATCTCCTCGCAGAAATGCCGGTGCTCCAGCTCCTCGCGGCGGGCGCGGCCGAACCAGAAGGCGTTCTCCAGCAGCGAGGCTTTGGTTTTCAGATGCCGGCCGGTCATGATGTTGTCCAGGGTCGACATGCCCTTGAACAGGGCAATATTCTGAAACGTCCGGGCAATGCCCTGACTGGCGGTGACGTAGGGCCGCATATGCTTACGCGGTTGCCCTTTGTAGGTCAGGGTTCCGGAGGTGGGATGATAGAAACCGTTGATGCAATTGAGCATCGACGACTTGCCCGCCCCGTTGGGCCCGATAATGGAAAAAATCTGCCCCTTGCGGATCTCGAAGCCCACGTCATGCAGGGCACGGACCCCACCAAAACGCAGCTCCACATTTTCGACTTTGAGCAGTACTTCCGACGCCTGCTCGCGTGGCGTCAGATCGGAAACCGTTGCCACCATGGTTCACCCCGCCTTGCTGAGCTGCTGATAGGTACTGGCGTCACTGATCGACAACGTGGAACTCAGTTGACCGGTGCTGCCGTCCTCGTAAGTCACCCGAACGTCCACGTCCACCTTTTCGTCACCGCCGTACAGCGCTGAAATCAGCGGCTCATAGCGCTCGGCGATGATGCGCCGGCGCACCTTGCGGGTACGGGTGATTTCGCCGTCGTCCGGGTCCAGCTCCTTGTGCAGGATGAGGAAGCGATGGATCTGGATCGATGCCATTTCCGGATCCTCGGCCAGATCCCGATTGACCGCTTCCACTTCTTCCCTGATCAACTGATACACCTCCTCACGGCCGGCCAGATCCATGTAGCCGGTGAACGAGATGTTGCGCCGCTCCGCCCAGTTGCTCAGTGCTTCGAAATCGATATTGATGAACGCGGTGACGTAATCCCGTTGATGGCCGAATGCCACCGCCTCCTTGATGTGCGGATGGAACTTGAGTTTGTTCTCGACGAATTTGGGGCTGAACAGGGTGCCGCCATTGAGACGCCCCACATCCTTGGCCCGGTCGATGATGCGCAGATGGCCATCCTCGGTAAACATGCCGGCGTCGCCGCTGTGCACCCAGCCATCCTCGGTCTTGGTCTCACGGGTGGCTTCTTCGTTCTTGTAATAGCCCATGAAAACGCCGGGGCCGCGGAACATCACCTCGCCATTCTCATCCAACCGTATTTCCACGCCTTCCGCTGGCGGTCCGACGGTGTCCGGGCGCACGTCGTTGTCCTTTTGCAGACACAGGTATACGGAACATTCCGTCTGCCCGTACAGCTGTTTGAGGTTGATACCCAGGGCGCGGAAGAAATCGAAAATATCCGGCCCCAGCGCCTCACCAGCGGTGTAGGCCAGACGAATACGGCTGAAGCCGAGCACGTTACGCAGCGGTCCGTAGACCAGCACATTGCCCAAGGCGTAGTGCAATCGTTCCAGTAACGACACCGGCTTGCCTTCCAGCAGACGCACGCCAACCTTGCGGGACACTTTCATGAAGTGCTGGAACATGATCTGTTTGAGGCGGCTGGCGTTCTCCATCCTCACCATCACATTGGTGATCAGGTTTTCCCAGATCCGTGGCGGCGCGAAGAAATAAGTGGGGCCGATTTCGCGCAGATCAGTCATCACCGTTTCCGGAGATTCCGGGCAGTTGAAGCAGAAGCCGGAGATCAGGCTCTCGCCGTAAGTGATGAAGTGATCGCCCACCCAAGCCATCGGCAAATACGCCAGGGTTTCGTCTTTCTCGGTGATGTTGTCGAACTTCACCGCCAACTTGCCGGTCTCGATCAGATTGTCATAGCTGAGCATGACGCCCTTGGGCCGGCCGGTGGTACCAGAGGTGTAGACAATGATGGACAAGTCCCCGCCCTGGCCCAGGGCCACTTCGCGAGCGAAGAAATCACTGTTCTCGCGGGCATGGACGCGGCCTTTTTCCTGTACCCCGGTCAATTCGTGTAAAAACGGTTCCGGATAGTTGCGCAGGCCCCTCGGGTCGTCATAGACCATGGTCTCCAGGCTCGGTACCTGACTTTTGATATCCAGCACCTTGTCCACTTGCTCCTGGTTTTCCACCACCGCGAAGCGAACTTCCGCATGATGCAGTACATACTGCATCTCATCGCCAACCGAGTCCTGATACAGCGGTACCGGAATCGCGCCCATGGCCTGTATCGCGGCCACCGACCAATACAACTGCGGCCGGTTGTCGCCGATCACCGCCACGCGGTCGCCGCGTTGCAAGCCGAGCGCCTTCAGTCCTCCGGCCAGGGCTTCCACTTCCTTGTACACCTGACGCCAGGTCCAGGTCTGCCAGATGCCCAGATCCTTCTCCCGCATGGCATCCACATTCGGCCGGTGCCCAGCGTTATGGATCAGCAGTTTGGGAAATGTGTCCAGTTCATTGACCGACATGGCGGACACCTCCCATTCTTCTCATACCAATCCGACGGTTGGTCAAGGTGAAGCAGGGGTTCGCCACGGTGATTCCGGTGCGGCCCGGACAGGCTCGGGGAGCGGCGACGGAGCAGGACCGAACAAGGGAATGACAGGAAATCGCGGAGCTCATGGCAGCCGTGGCACGTTCAATAGACCTGCCGGTGCCACCAGTGCCGCCCGCCAAACGAGGGATACACGTCAAGGCTCTCACCTCCAGCTTTTGCGCGGCCGCCCGGGCCACGACGTTATTGTTATTAACATTGGGAACGCTGTAAGTACTTGTTCACAGGTTCCTTTTATACGTACTCTTTTCTGTTTCAGGCTACCCGCCTGACGGCCTTTTGCAAGCGGTCCGCACAACGGCGTCCGCGGGATCATCCAGGGCCGGCGCATCAGCGCATGACCATCTATATCATCGACTGGCTGCACCAAGCTGTCGTTTCCGCGACAATCTGGGAAAGAAGCTCTTTTTCAGACCGGAGTACGGGATTACAACACCATGTCCGTCAAAGATCATAGCGATGACATCAGCACCCCCCACGGCGACGTGGAGAGCATGCTGCGCGACTCGATCTGGGCCCAGAACCTGGATTCCGTGGCGCTGGACCACGTGCGCAGCCAGATCACCGAGCGAGAAGTGGGCCCGGGAGACTATGTCTGTCATCAGGGCTACCCGGCGGACCACTGGATCGGCGTGATTCAGGGGCTGGTGAAACTCAGCGTGCTGTCTCCGGAGGGCAAGGCGATCACCCTTACCGGCGTCAATGCCGGCGGCTGGTTCGGCGAAGGCTCGTTGCTCAAGGACGAACCCCGTCGCTATGACGGTATCGCGGTGGGCCAGACCCGGGTGGCTCTGATGCCCCGGGCCACGTTCACCTGGTTGCTGGACAACAGTATCGCCTTCAACCGTTTCCTGTTGCGGCAACTGAACGAGCGCCTCGGCCTGTTCATCTCCATGGTCAGCTTCGATCGCATGCTGCGCCCCGAAGCGCGGGTGGCCCGCTGTCTGGCCACGCTGTTCAATTCCTACCTCTACCCCAATGGCTCCCTGAGCCTGAAGGTCTCCCAGGAAGATGTGGCGCAACTGTGTGGTATGTCACGCCAGCGCGCCAATCAGGCCCTGCGCGAACTGGAAGCCAACGGCCTGCTGAAAGTGGAATACGGCCGCATCAACATCCAGGACCTGGAAGCACTGCGGGACTATGGGGAATGAGAAAGGCAGTGGACAGTTGATAGTGGACAGTTGACAGCGAAAACAAGGGACGGAACTGCTGTGGGAAGCTTGCTTGCAAGCGAATGGGGTTCGCTCAGGCGTTTAGCAATATTCGCTTGCAAGCAAGCTTCCCACAGCGGCTAAAGATGACCTGTTTTTTCTTTCGCTGTTAACTGTTCACTATTAACTATTCACTGATTTTTCCCGGTGGCTGGAAGCCGAATCCGGAGAAGGCGCGGGCGAGGCCGGGTTTTTCCGGCGCCGTGGCCCAGCTGAGAAAAGCGCCGGAAGACACCGTCGGTTGGGGTACCTCCCCAACCACCTGGACTACCCGTCGGGCGATGGCGTCACCGGAGTCAATCCAGTGCAGCGGGCCCGGTACCATTGATGCCAGGGATTCCCGCAACAACGGGAAATGGGTGCAGCCGAGCACCACGGTGTCCAGTTGGGGAATCGCCGCCAGTGGCGCCAGGCATTCGGCGAGCACCCGGGCGTCCAGCGGCTCTCCCGCCAGCCAGCGTTCCGCCTGGGCCACCAGAGGATCGGCGGCGATACGCGCCACGGTGCAGTGGCCGGCGAACTCCGCGATCAGACGATCGGTGTAGGGGCGTGCCACGGTGGCGGTGGTGGCCAACAGGGCGATAACCCCGGAGCGGCTCAGCCGCGCCGCCGGTTTGATCGCCGGCACCGTCCCCACCACCGGAATCGCCAGCCGTTCACGTAACGCCTCCAGCGCCAGAGTACTGGCGGTATTGCAGGCCACCACCAGCACCCGGGCGTCACTGGCCACCACCGCCGCCGCGCAGACGTCGACGATCCGGCGCAGCAGCCAGGAATCCGGCTTGGTGCCGTACGGCAAGGCGGCGTTGTCGCAAACATAGGCCAGCGGCAGCCCCGGCACCTGCTGACGCAGGGCCGTCACCACCGACAGGCCGCCGACACCGGAATCGAACACCAATACCGGGCGGCTCACAGCACCACCCGCAACCACAGCCACCACAACCAGTGCTTTTGACCGGCCAGGAAGCGTCTGGCGGCGCTGGCGGTCCGTTCCTGGCCACGCAGTCGCCACCAGTAGCGGCGCACCAGACGCAGACGCACCGCCGCATCGATCTCGTCACTGTCGAGCAGCCATTCCAGCGCAAACCCGAATAGCCCGCCGCGCCGTGGATCCCGACGTAACCGCTCAACGTTAGCCAGAAGTTGCTCAGCGGACACACCCGCCAGGGCCTGGGCCCGGGCCCAGACCACTACCACGGCGTCGGGCATGTCGGAGTCAGCCAGCCAGTCCGGCGCTGCCCGCCACAGCGCCTGGCGGGCATCGGAGCCAGCGGCCGCCACCCATACCAGCGGCTCCAGCAGCAGCCAGTTGTTATCGCGCCAGTCGCGGATCACGCTTTGGTACAATGGCCAGGCCGCGCCCAGCTCCGCGGACTCCAGCGCCAGCCTCAACTGACGGGCGCGCACGAACACATTGCCCTCGTCGACCAGGATACGGGTCAGCAACTCCCGCGCCCGCTCGGGGTGCCCGCTGTCCATATAGTGATCCAGCAGGGTCAGTTGGATATAAGTATCGGAATAATCCCGCGCCAAAGCCCGTTCCAGGTAATCGGACACTTCGTCCTCGATGGCCCGCCGGGCCTCCCCCTCGGTCACCTCCAGCATCAGCTCGGCGGCTTCCACCAGGGCGCCGGCATGCCCCGGCTGCAGCGCCACCAACTGGCGGCTGGCGTGCAGACAGGGTTCCACTTCCCCGGCGTCCTTGTACCAGGTAGCCAGCAGACGCCAGCCACGGGAGAACGCCGGATCATCGCGCAACACCTGATCCCGCATCATGCTGATGGCGGTGTCGCGATCGCCCTGTTGATAACGCAGCCAGGCGGTGAAGCCCAGTACTTCGGTGGGCGGCGGCCCGCGCCAGTAGTCCCGCGACAGCAGCGGCTCAATCTCCTTTTCCCGGCCGATCCGGTGCAACACCTCGCATTGGTCGATCACCAGAGAGGGGTCGTGGGGACGCAGTGTCCGTGCCCGCTCGATGAACGCCAGTTCCTGATCCTGCTCATCAGTGAGCAGATAGCAGTGGCGCCACAGGTCGGCGTTACTTTCCTGCTCGTTGGCAAGCCGTTCCGCCAGCGCCAGCGCCTCACCACGGCGATCGGTTTCCCGCGCCCATTCCCCCAGCTTGTCCCAGCCCCAGTGGTAATCCGGGGTCTCGGCCAGGGCACGGACCATGGTGTCGAAGGCCTCCTCGCGCTGCCCGCGCCGCCACAGCAGATCGGACTTGTAACCCAGCAGCATCCCTTCCCGGGGCAGGCGCCGCAAAGCGCGGTCGATGTGCCCTTCGGAGGCGTCGAAGTCGCCCCGCACTTCCAACACATCGGACAAGGAAATCACCGCCTGTACCCAGTCCGGCGATTGCCGCAGGCACTCGGTGAGATCCGCCTCCGCGCCCTCGGTATCGTCCGCCAGCAGACGCAGACGGCCGCTTTCCAGCCACAGGCGCGGAATCAGAGGAAAACGCCGGCACCCCTCCTGAATACACCCAAGCGCGCGGTCCAGACGGCGCACGTCGCGGTGGAAATGGGCTGCCGCCAACCAGCTCTGCCACAGGTCCGGGCGTTCGGCGATGACCTGGTCCACGAACGCCGCCACCTCATCATCCGGGAGGAACCGGCGGGCCAGCTCCACGAAGGCCTGCACACCATCTCCAAACGTCACCTGCTCCAGCAACTGCCGGTGAATGAAGCCCAGCGCCTCGCGCTTGGCGGCCACGTCCGGGTAACACTCCAGCAAGCCGTGAAAGGCGTCCGGCCGGTCCACGCTGGCCTGGATCGCGGCACGGAACGCCTGTGCCGCGGCGTCGTTGTCCTGGGCCAGCAGATGGGCTCGCGCGCTGATCACCAGTGCCTGGTGGTCGTCCGGGGCTTCCGCCAGCACCCTGCTGGCGAAACGCAGGGCCTGAGCGTAATCGCCGCGCTCCAGGGCGCAATCGGCCATTGCCCGGGCCACCCGGCTGTCGTCCCCGGCCTGCGCCGCCAGGGCCTCCAGTTGCGGCCAGCGCTGGCTCGGTGGCAGTGCTTCAAGGAAGTCGAGCTTAACGCCGCGAATACCATAATCATGAGGATTCAGGCTGCCCTGGCGGTCGATGAACGCGAGCGCCGCCTCCAGGCTGTCCTCGCGTCGCAGTTGTCCGGCAACGAAGCGCAGCGCGCCGGTGTGGAACGGCCGCAGCGCCAGCAGCGCCCGGAAGTGAACACTCGCCTGCTCCAGGTCTCCGGCCTGGCGGGCGATATCCCCCTCGAACTCCAGCACCATCGCTTCCGGCAGATCGTCGCGGCGCTGGGCCAGCAACACCCGGGCCCGTTCCAGATCGGACCGGCTCTGATAGAAAATCAGCGCTTCGTTAACCAGCCAGACATTGCGCGGATGCTCGTTCAGCGCCTGCTCGAACACCTCCCCGGCTTCGCGGCTCAGATCCAGCTGCTCCAGCATCAACGCCAGCGTCACCCGGGCATCGGCGGACAACGGCCCGAGCCGGTCGGCCCGGCGACGCAGCCAATCCAGGGCCTGGTCGGTCTGACGCAGAAAGCGGGCTGCCTTGAAGTAGCTCTGGGCGTAGCGCTCCACCTTGTCTTCCAGGCAAGCGCAAAGGCGGTACAACTCAAACGCTTGTTCGCGCTTGCCCTCGTCCCAGTTAAGCCCGGCCAGGGAATACAACGCGGTGGCGCGGGTCGGTTCCAGGCGCAGCAAGCGCTCCAGCCACTGATGGGTTTCCTCCGCCACTCGATAGTCATGGCGCAGGGCATGGACCAGCGTCTGAATCAGCAGCGGGTGGCTGTGGCCAGCCTCCAATTGCTCACGCAGATAGGTACGCTGCTCCTGGAACCGGCCCAGTTCGCCGAGCATATCGGCCCGCGAGGCGATCAAATTGAGGTCTTCCGGATAGCGTTCCAGCAGCGCGTCCAGGGTCTTCAACGAGGCCGGGGCGTCGTGATCATAGGCGGCCAGACTGCGCTCCCCCCACAGCACCAGCCGGTGCTCGGAGCCTTCCTGGCGCAACCGTTCCAGCGCCGTCACCGCCGCGGACCGGTCGTGCCGTTCCAACGCCAATTGCAAATCATGGTAATGGTCGTAAAGCCGCGCCGCGGGCAGTTCGATGCCATCCAGCCGCCCGGCCTGATCCGATGGCACCATCACCATGCAGCGCGGGCCGGTGGCGGCGTAGCGTTTGGCGGCACCGTCCATCAGCATTTCGCTGATCAGCGGCGAAAAAGGATCACGGATTTTATACACGCCCTTGCGCAAGTCGTAACCGACAATGGCCTGCATATGGGCGCTGCCCGGCTCCACCGTGGACAGCGCCACCGGCACCCCCCGATCCACCAGGGTCCGAATGATGTCGTGATCCATCTCGAATTCACGCACATGCCAACCCAGCTCGCTGATCCAGCGCCGTTCGGTGGAGGCCGGCGTGCCGTCGTAACAGATCTGCTCCGCCACTTCCAGGTGGTCGAACTGGTGCCCCCAGTAGCGGGCCAGCGCCACGAAGGTGGCGGGGGCGCAGGTCATATGGTGCTGGCGCACGAACGCCACCGGCAGCAATGCCTCCGCCGGCTGATCCCGACGTTCGCGCAAGCTTTCGCGGACACTGACCACGAACGGGTCCTTCAGCTCATCCGCCGCCCGCAGCGCCTGATCCAGCTCGCCGCGCTCGTAGTGCAGCTCGAACTCCCGATAGACCAGTTCCCGGTCCACGGTGCCCGGCAGTTCCGGCACCAACGAGCGGGCCCGTTGCAACGCCTCGGCGGCGGGCCCACGTTCACCGTTTTCCAGCAACAGATCATAACGGCGCAGACACAGGTCCACGGATTCCAGTCGCGGAGCCTGTTCCGCCAGCAGCGCCAGGGCCTCGTCGCGGCGATCCAGCAATAACAGCAACTCAGCCCCGGCGGCCACCATCGGACGCGGCGGCGTGGGCGATGCCAACCACGGTTCCAATACCGTCATTGCTTCCGGATAGTGGTCTTGCCGTTGCAGAATGACGGCGTGTTCCAGCGCCAGCCAGGAGGAGCCCGGATGCAGGGCCTGGGCCCGTTCAAGGAATTCGTGGCTGCGTTCCCAATCGCGGTAGATGCTGTAGAGCGTGGCGAAATGGCCGAGCCACAGCCCCTGCAGATGGGGGTCGTCCTCGCACAGGATCTCGCCGTGCTGGTGGATGAAACGCAGAGCCGCCCAGGGCCCGCGCCGGCCGAGCAACTGGAACCCGCGATAATAACGCTGGCGCGGCCGCTCAGGCGCGCCGCGCCAGGCAAGCTGCATCAGTGCCAGGGCGATGCGGGAGCGGCCCAGATGGTTCAGCGTGCGGCCGCCCAGCAATTGCAATTCCGGGTCTCGCCATCGGGCCGGTTCACCGTGTTCGCGACACAAAATATCGAAGGTCTGCCGGTACAGCCCCTGCTGGTACTTTTGGCGCGCTTGCCACAACGCATCCGTGGTTTCGGTGACTCCCTGCTGCACGCTCCCCTCTCCCCTTGCCATTTTAAAAAAGAGGGACATGTTAGCCGTGCGAGACGAGAACCGCACCGTATGCGGCAGTTCATTGTGGGAAGGTGGTCTCAGATTTGGCGCGCGACGCCGGACGCCGGTAATGCAAAACCAGACCCAACGCCCTGGCAGGCACTAAGCAACGCTTTTTTATGGTTCATCGCGGTTTGGCGGGAAGGGTCGCTCCGGCGGGGGCTCCGTGCAGCCCCGATTCGAGTGAACCACCGCGTTGCGGACGCCAACAACGACAAACCTTTCCAGGAGAGCAAAGGAGACCCCTTTTGCTCGGTTACCTCGAAAACATCCATTCAGATCATGCTACGAAGCCGCTGTGGGAAGCTTGCTCGCAAGCGAATCGCCAACGACCCAGGGCATTCGCGGCCAAGGCCGCTTCCCACAGCGGCTTCGTGGCATGATCTGTGGGCGACCCGCTTGCTGGCGAATAGAGCGGCTGGTAGCCCCTTCCGTTACAGACCCGCGCCCATGATTGAAGCGCCGTGGCCTTCTAAACCGCGATGAACCTTTTTTATGAGCGCCGTCCATGGCGGTCACCCTTCGGGCCGTCGCGCGGCCCCGGGTTTTGACTTTAGCGTTCGACGTCGAGCGTCCGACGTCCGACACCTTCCTCCTCCAGCCACCGCGCCAGACGCGCCACCACCGCCGCCGGCCGCCTTGCCCAGCGAAAATGGTCCGCCTTGTCGTTCAGTTCCCCGGCGCTGAGCACCTGTTCCTCCGGACGATGACGCTGAAAACGCCGTAACACCGAATCCACCGCGATGGCGGACGCAAAAGGGTCGTTCTCCATACGCAGCATCAAGGCGGGGCCGGTGTAATCCGCCAGCGACTGATCCACCCGGCGGTCATCGGCCCCCAGCCGATAACGATTAGTCAGTGCCAGGTGACGCCAATCACTCATCACGCCACGCGCCTCCCGCCCCCCGAAACCGAGGCGGTCACCGGGGTAATAGCCAAACAGCAAGTGGCACAACGGAATCAGGCGGGTGAGCCGTTGCACCCGGCGGCGGTCCGCTTCCTGATAAGCGGTGATCCAGGGGCTGCCGCAGGCGCACATGACGATACCCTCGAAACGCTGCGGGTAGAGACCCGCGCACATCGCCGCATAGTGGCCGCCAAGGCTGTGGCCAAACAGGTAAACCGGCTGCCGCGTCGCCTCCCTGGCGATCCAGTCCAGCACCGCCGGCACGTCGTCCTCGACGACGTCACGAAAGCTCCAGTTATGCCGTCTCGAGGGACGCAGAGCACTGCTGCCCAGGCCCCGCTGCTCCATCAGCGCCACCGACCAGCCCTGCGCGGCCAGCTCCGCCACCAGTTTGTCGTAGAAGGGCGCGGCCACGCCGAGGGCACCCATGACCAGAAAGACCGGGCCGCCACCGGACACCCAGGTGACCGGCACCGAATAGCCCTTCCCGTTATCGATCCGTACCCATTGTGCTTCGCTCATCCCCTTTCTCCCCACGCCGGGAGGGGGCCTCCTCAGCGCGCTTCGGTTTTTGTCTTACCACAACGCTGGCACCGGTAAAGGGTGACCAGACGTCCCTGCTTGGAATCGAAAGTGGTGTCCTTCGCCACCACCCATTTATGGAAGCCATGGCGGCACAGACTTTTGTTGGCGGCTTTCTTTTTCGCCGGTTTCTTGAAGGGCAGGATATCGGCCATGACCGGGCCTCGTGAGGTTAAGAGCCCTTCAGCATAGCGGTCACCACACGACAGCCGCCAGCATTGCCGTCATTACCAGTTCCAGCAGCAGAAACACCGCCACCGGTAACCATCGCTGTCCTACAATTCGCTGTCACGCCTACACGCAACACGCTGGCACGCCGATTCGCGAGCAAGCTCGCTTCCCACAACGGCTGTGTAGTTCCCATTACGGGAGCAATAGGGTGGCCCTGCGCTCACGAGCCACGACTGGCGTGTTAGCGTGCCGGCGTGTGCGTGTAAGCGGTCTGTTCCCTTCCACCAAACAGCGGGCGGTGGCGTTCAGCCACCGCCGCTCCCATCAGGCATGCGCCGGCTGCCGCAGGCCCCGCCACTGGCACCACACGCAGAACGCGGTGATCAGCACCAGGTCCGCCAACAGCAATTGACCGATATTGGAGAGCCAGGGCGAAGCCACCAGCATCACCACTGGCATGGCGACGACAAAGGCGGCATCCGCCAGGGTCAGCAGGCGTGCCAGCAGACGCGGGATCGGACGGCGGGTGGCGACCCAGGCCAGATCCATCGCCAGCACCAGCAGCGCGGCACCGGCGGCGGTGGCCAGCCACACCGGGATGGCACCGGCATGGGCACCGGCCAGACCGGCGAAGAAGGCGCCGGCGGTGACCAGGGGCACGCCGAACACGGCGCAGACAATAGCATTGAACAGCAGTGCGGATTTCAGGGATTGCCAAGGCATGATCCTTCTCCTTCGTGGTTTCTGATAGAGTCAGAATCCCCGCCAGGGGTAATCAAAACAATTACCTCGGAGGTAATCACATGCAGGCAGGTACGATACTGGCGGACTGGCGCCGCACCCGGCGCATCAGCCAGTTGGAACTGGCCAATAACGCCGGCGTTTCCAGTCGCCATCTGAGCTTTGTTGAAAATGGCCGCTCCCGCCCCAGCGCGGACATGCTCAAACGGCTGGCCGGGGCGCTGGATCTGAGCCTCAGGGAAACCAATTACCTGCTCACCGCCGCCGGCCATCCGCCGGCGTTTGGCGAAACCCGCCTGGACGAGCCCGCCATGGCTCCGGTACGGCAGGCGCTGAATCTGATGCTGGAGAACCACCTGCCCTATCCGGCGGTGGTGCTGGACGCGCATTGGAATCTGCTGCTGGCCAATCCGGCCCAGCACCGCATCGTCGCGGCCATGGTGGCGGAGCGCGGGCCGTTGCCGGAGACCACCAACATCATGGAACTGGCGTTCCATCCCGACGGCTTCCGCCCGTTCATCGAGAACTGGCCGGTGGTGGCGTCGTTTCTGCTGCGCCATCTGCGCCGCGATCTGCATGCGCGACCGGACCCGGTGCTGCACCGCCTGCACCGTCGTCTGGCGACGCTGGCCGATCTCAGCCGGATTCCAGTGGACATGCCGGTGAGTACGGACCCGATGCTGACACTGGTGCTCAATATCGGCGGGCAACGTCTGAACGCCTTCTCCACCCTGGCCAGTTTCGGCACCGCCGTGGACGTGGTGATGGAAGAATTACGTATAGAGCAATATTTCCCCGCCGATGAGGCGACGGCACAGTGGTTCGGGACACAGGCGGGCGGGAACGGCGGCGGTTGATCCGTTTTTCACCGACACGCATCGAAGACGGCGCCACAAACCCGTATAATCGCCCGCCCCCACAATCATCCAGGCGATCGCACATCCATGACCGAATTTGTTCCCGGGCAACGCTGGCTAAGTGAATCCGAAACCGAGCTGGGCCTCGGCGTGATCAAGGAGGTGGACTACCGCCTGGTCACCGTGAGCTATCCGGCGGTGGAGGAAGAGCGGACCTACGCCAAAAACAACGCGCCCCTGTCCCGGGTCACCGTCGATGTGGGCGAGACCCTGACCACCGACGACGGCCTGGAACTGAAAGTTCAGGCGGTCAATGACCTCAACGGGCTGCTGGTCTATCACGCCCATCCGGTGGATCAGCCGGACAATGTGCAGCCGGTACCCGAGTCCCATCTCGGCCATCAATTGGCCCTCAATGGTGCTCAGGAACGCCTGCTGGCCAACCAGCTCTCCTCCAATCGCTGGTTCGAACTGCGTATCAAGGCGCTGCAGGCCAAGGCCCAGAGCGAACGGTCTCCCCTGCAGGGGCTGCGTGGCGCCCGTATCGATCTGATCGGTCATCAGCTGTATATCGCCGAGCAGGTGGCGCGCCGCTACGCACCGCGGGTGTTGCTGGCCGATGAGGTGGGGTTGGGAAAAACCATCGAGGCGGGCCTGATTCTGCATCAGCAACTCTATACCGGGCGCGCGCAGCGAGTGCTGGTGGTGGTGCCCGATGCCCTGGTGCATCAATGGTTCGTGGAAATGGCACGGCGCTTCAATCTGCGCTTCAGCATTTTCGATGAAAGCCGCCTGGAGGCGCTCGGTGCCTCCAGCGCCGCCAGCATCAAGAACATGCTGGCGGATATCATCGCCGAGGAAACCGGTCAGGAATCGGCCACCCAGGACAATCCTTTTCTGTCCGAACAACTGGTCCTGTGCAGCACCACTTTCCTGGAAGGCTGCGATATCGACTTGCTGGCCGAAGCGGAATGGGACCTGCTGGTGGTGGACGAGGCCCACCACCTGGCCTGGAGCCCGGAACAGCCCTCCACCGCCTATAGCCGGGTGGAACAGGTGTCACGTCAGGCCCGCGGTCTGCTGTTGCTCACCGCCACACCAGAGCAGTTGGGGCTGGAAAGCCACTTTGCCCGCCTGCGCCTGCTGGACCCGGACCGCTACCCGAGCCTGGACGCCTTCATCGAGGAACAGCAGCAGTATCGGCAGGTTGCGGAACTGGCTGGCGCCCTGCATGACGAACCCAGCTGGTCGGCGTCGCTGCGCGAAAGTGCCGCCCACTGGCTGCCCGGCGAAGACATCGACGAAAGCCGCCGTGACGCCATTCTTGGCGAGTTGCTGGACCGCTTCGGGCCTGGCCGGGTGATGTTCCGCAACACCCGGCACAATGTGGCCGGCTTCCCTGAGCGGCGGGTTCAGGGTTATCCGCTGCCCTTGCCAGATGCCTATCGCATTGACGAGGACGAGGATCTGGAGCTGGCTCTGTATCCGGAGACCGCCTACCGGGACGATCGCTGGTGCGCCGAGGACCCGCGCACCGACTGGCTGGAGCAGTTCCTCAAGCAGCATCGTGGTGAAAAAGTGCTGGTGATCTGCGCGCACCGCGATACCGCCATCGACCTGCACGCCCACTGCGGCTACAAGCTGGGACTGAATCTGGCGGTGTTCCATGAAGATATGGACCTGATCGAGCGGGATCGCGCCGCCGCCTTTTTCGCCGATGACGTGGACGGCGCCCAGGCCCTGATCTGCTCCGAGATCGGCTCCGAAGGCCGTAACTTCCAGTTCGCCCATCATCTGGTGCTGCTCGATCTGCCGCGCAATCCGGACTTGCTGGAGCAACGCATCGGTCGCCTGGACCGCATCGGCCAGACCGACACCATTCAGATTCACGTGCCGCATTTTCAGGCCCACGCACAGCAAGTCCTGTTCCGTTGGTACCACGAAGGCATGGGGGCGTTCGAGCACACCAATCCCGCCGGTCACGAGATAGGCCAGCGCTGCGGGGAAGCATTGGAACAGGCCCTGCGTGCCCCGGCCGACGATGCCAAGGTCTCCTCCCTGTTGGCACGGACCCGGGAGGTCACCGATGAGCTGCGCCAGCGTCTGGAGGAAGGCCGGGACCGCCTGCTGGAAATGGCGTCCTGCGACCGAGAACAGGCCGACGGCTTGCGCGATCAACTGGCCCGGGAAGACGAGCAAACCCCCATGGCGTTCCTTGGCGAGGTGTTCGAACACTACGGCGTCGACCAGGAAGATCATTCCGAACACGCCTGGGTACTGAAGCCGGCACCGCATTTGCGCGAACCTTTCCCCGGCCTGCCGGAAGAAGGCATCACCGTCACCGACCAGCGCGGCACCGCCATCGCCCGGGATGACATGCAGTTTCTGACCTGGGAGCACCCGATGGTCACCGGGGTGCTGGATCGCCTGCTTACCGAAACCCGGGGCAAAGCCTCGGTGGCGCTGCTCAAGAATCCGAAAATCCCCGCCGGCACCCTGCTGGTGGAAACCATCTATACGGTGTCGTGCAGCGCCCCCCGGCATCTGCAGCTGGACCGCTTCCTGCCGACGGTGACGATCCGCCATCTGCTGGATCCCAAGGGGCGCGATCTGTCCCAGGCCATCGACTTCCCGGGTCTGTGCCGGCAATGCCACAAACTGGAAAAACCGCTGGCCCGCAAGGTGGTGGGCAGCCAGAAAGCGTTACTGGAAAAACTGCTGCGCGCCAATGAAACCCGGGCCAAGGAAGCAGCGGAAGAGCATATCAATAGCGCCCGCGAAGCGATGAACCGCCATCAGCAAGCGGAGCTGGCCCGGCTCAAAGCACTGCGCGAGAAGAATCCGGCAGTGCGTGACGAAGAGATCGAGTTCCTGGAAACGCAGACCCGGGCCCTGGCCGCTTATCTGGACCAGGCGCGGGTGCAATTGGAAGCGGTCCGTGTGATCGTTGCCGGAAACTGAGTTAAGGAGTGCCGGAATGAGCTATCTGCCCTGTGTGGAAATCGAACCGCCGCAGCCCGCCGAAACCAGCGTGATCTGGTTGCACGGCCTGGGTGCCAGCGGCCATGACTTCGAGCCGGTGGTACCGGAGCTGGCACGCAAGAGCACCCGTTTCGTGTTTCCGCACGCACCGCAAATTCCGGTGACCGTCAACGGCGGCATGGTCATGCCGGCCTGGTACGACATCATCAGTCTGGGCGGCGGCGGGCCGATCGACGAGGACGGCATCCGCCGCTCGGCGGCCCGGATCGACGCCCTGATCGAACGTGAGATCGAGCGCGGCATTCCCGCCGAACGCATTGTTGTCGCCGGCTTTTCCCAGGGCGGCGCGGTGGCCTATGAGGTGGCTCTGCGCCATCCGGCACGTCTGGCCGGCCTGATGGCTTTGTCCACTTACTTCGCCACCGCCGACAGCATCCGCTTCAGCGATGCCAATCAGGCCCTGCCGATCTTCATCGCCCACGGTACTTTCGATCCCATGGTGCCCGAGGAAGGCGGCCGCCGGGCGGCGGAAACACTGACCGCCAAAGGTTACTCCACGGACTACAAAACCTACCCCATGGAGCACGCGGTGTGTCTGGAGGAGATCCAGGACATCGCCGCATTCCTGCATAGCGTGCTCGACTGACCACTGCTGCCCCACTGATTCGCGAGCAAGCTCGCTCCCACAGCGGTATCACTACGGAGCCGCTGTGGGAAGCTGCCTTGGCAGCGGATCAGTCGGCGAACACCTCATCGAACAGGTCGTCCATGGCGGCGAAGGCACGCCGCGCCACCTGGGCGTTGTATTCGCTGGTGCCCGGGTTGCTGGCGTTGGGGTCGGTGAAGGAGTGCACCGCGCCACCATGGTTGATAAAGGTCCAGTCGGCGCCGGCGTTGTCCATCTCCACCTTGAAGGCGGCGATCGCTTCGGCGCTGACCATGGGATCGTCGGCGCCGTTCATCACCAGCACCGGCCCGCGGATCGGACCGCTTTGCTCCGGCTCCGGCGTCTCCAACAGGCCGTGGAACGACGCCGCCGCCCGGATGTGGGCGCCGTCGCGGGCCAACTCCAAAGCGCAGGCACCACCGAAACAGAAACCGAACACCGCCACCCGGTCCTCGGCCACGCCCAGTTTGCCCGCCTCTTCGCGCAACACAGCCAGCGCCGCCCGCAACCGGGCACGCAGCGCGGCGTTGTCGTTGCGGATCGCGCCCATGGCCTCCGCTGCTTCCCCTGCGCTGGCGGGGCGCACCTCCACACCGTAGGGATCAAGGACCAGAATGACATTGCGCTCTCCGACTCGTTCCCGAGCCAGCTTCTCGGCGGCATCGCTGACACCGTAAAAGTTCGGCGCCATTAGCAGGGCCCGGTCAGGCTTACCCTCCGCCGGATACAGCAGCCGCCCTTCGAAGGGGGCTCCGTTCACCTCATAGGACACGGTCCGCACTTCAACTTCTGACATATTCCTCTCCCGTCATATCAAACGGCGTGATAACACCGCGGCAAAGATAAAATCTCGTAATCCCGGGCTCTGGCCCACTTTCCCGAACATCACCCGGCTCTATATTGAAGAAACGGACATTGCACAGAATCCATGAAGAGGACGCAACCATGCGCCGCAAACTGATTACGACACTGGCTGTGGGCGCCCTGCTGGCCACCGGCGTGGCGCAGGCGGATCCGCCCCCCTGGGCCGGGAACGGCAACAAGCACAACGGCACCCCCCATAAAGTGGAAAAACGGGTCGAGTACCATAACGACCGGGACTGGCGCGACTATCGCTTCTCCCGGGACGAGCGGGATCGGCTTGGCCGCTTTTATCAGCGCTACCCGTCCCGCTCGGACCTGCCGCCAGGACTGCGCAAGAAGCTGGCCCGCACCGGCGAGTTGCCGCAGGGATGGCGCAAGAAACTGCAATCCGGCCATCGCCTGTCCGATGACCTCCGCCGGTTCGGCTACCGCCTTCCCAACAGCTACTACGGGGACAGCTATCGCGGCGGCTACGGGTACTCCGATTATGTCATCGACAATGAGGTGGTTCGCGTTCTGGACGCCACCCAGACCATCATCGATATTTTCCAACTGACCCGCTAACGAAACGACGGGGAACCCCTGCTCTTCTTCGGCGTCACATTGAGAGTGCGACTTTGGAACCACCGACACGAAAAACCAGGAGTTCCCATGCCCAGATTGGCAATTCAAGGTTTGCTGGCGATCACGGCCACGCTCTGGCTGTCCCAACCCGCCCTGGCCCGGGTGGAAAGTAACGATATCGACTCACCGACGGTGGAAACCCTGGAACCGGCCGCCACCTCGGCCACCGAAACACCAGCCAGAGAAAACGAAGAGGAAAAATTCTGAATTTGGAGGTTCCGCCGGGAACTTGCCGTCACCCGCACTGACTAATCTTGTGCAGTTTCTCCCTTGTAGATAATCAGGCAACCCTCGGGGCGCTTGGCGGCACGAACCGCCGGCGCCTTTTTTTTGGTTGATCGCGGCTTAGTGGGCCACGGCGCTTCAATCATGGGCGCGGGTCTGTAACGGAAGGGGCTACCAAGCCGCTCTATTCGCCAGCAAGCTGGTCTCCCACGGATCTGCCACGAAGCCGCTGTGGGAAGCGGCCTTGGCCGCGAATGCCCTGAGCCGTTGGCGATTCGCTTGCCAGCAAGCTTCCCACAGCGGCGCTGTAGCCACCGCTGAATGGATGTCTTCGAGGTATCCGAGCAATACGGGCATCCTTTCCTCTCCTGGAAAGGTTGGTCGTTGTGGGAGTCCGGAACGCGGCGGTTCACTCGAATCGGGCTGCACGGAGCCCCCGCCGGAGCGACCCTGTTTGACAGGGACGTCAAAACCGGGAGCTTACAGGGACGTATTTACGGCGATCCCGGAAGGCCTCCGTGCGGATCCGTGCCCCCGATGGAGACCCTCATTCCCGTTATCCGTGATGAACCTTCTTTTAGCCAGCTGTGCGCTATTTCTTGCCGCCTGGCCCGAATGGCATGGGGAAAGTGGTTACGTTGGAGCCGGTGGCCTCGGTAATCTTACCTACTCCTTCCTTCTCCACCTCATCCACCCGGATAATGGCGTGCATCGGAATGAAAGAACGCTGGACGCCAGCGAATTCGCTCTTCAGCCGTTCCTCGGACGGATCCACCACCATTTGCGATCGTTCACCAAACAAAAATTCCTCTACTTCGATGAACCCGTAGAGTTCGCTCTGATAGATCTGGGCAGCGTAAATTTCATAGATCTGCCCCTGGTTGAGGAAAATAACCCTGTAAATCTGACGGCTTTTGGACATTCCTGAATCCCTGCGGAGGGGTCGAAACGGGGCGCGCAGTCTAGCACAAATCGACCCGGGTACACCCTCCCCAAGCCACGTGACATGCGGCATTCCGGCTGGACTTTGCCCCCTTGAATGTCTAGAGTTACCGGCCGTATGCCGTGGGGCATTTTGCCGCACCCTGGAAGTTCGAACCAAACCATCTTCATTCAGTTAACTTGTTGATTTGGTTGGAATTTCCCCCTTCTCGAGACGTTTGGACAGCCGCTTTTTTGGTCTGTCCCGCCCCGTTTTGGGCCTGGAATCCGGCAACGGCTCCACAGCATCCTCAAGAAAAACCTGGGCCCGGTTCCAGGTGCCGGTGACGGCTAAGAAGGCGAAGAATGGGCTTGGACTCCTTACTGGGGGTACCTAGCCGGGGAAAACAGGGAGCAAACGCATGCAGTCAACTCTGTTCCACCGCATGGCGGTCGGTTTGACCTCGCTGATGATCAGCGGGTTGGCCACGGCCAGCGACTGGGCTGAACGTTCCGACCACAACCTACGGCCCGGCGTGACCGCGGTCGCCCAGGAAGTACACGGCTTGCACAACACCGTGTTGTGGATCGTATCCATCATCGGCCTGCTGGTTTTCGGGCTGATCCTGATCTCGGTGATCCGTCACCGCCGATCCAAACACCCAACCCCAGCCACCTTCCATGAAAATATCTTCCTGGAAGTTCTGTGGACGATCATTCCCTTTATCATCTTGATCGCCATGGCCGTGCCCGCCACCCGGGTACTGATTGAACTGGACGATACCGCCGATTCCGAACTGACCGTCAAGGTGACCGGTTATCGCTGGAGATGGGGCTACGAGTACCTCACCTACCAGGACGACAACGACGTCGGCGTCTCGTTCATCTCCTCCCTGGCCACGCCGCCCGAACAGTACCAGAACCCGGTGCTCTCCGGTGGCCTGTTCCCCTACGGTACCGCCAAGGACCGCGTCGGAGCGCCTTCCCAGGACAAGGACCACAACTACATGCTCGAAGTGGATAACCCGCTGGTTATTCCTTCCGGCCAGAAGGTTCGTTTCCTGGTTACTTCCGATGATGTGATCCACTCGTTCTGGATTCCTGACTTCGGCGGCAAGAAGGACGCCATCCCGGGCTTTGTCAACGAAACCTGGGCGCTGGTTCCCGAAGGCCAGGAAGGCACCTACTACGGCCAGTGCGCCGAGCTGTGCGGCAAGAACCACGCGTTCATGCCCATCGAGGTCAAGGTGGTCTCCCAAAGTGAGTTCCAGGAGTGGCTGGCGCAGAGGAAAGAAGAGGCCGCCGCGGCACCTGATCTGACCCCCTTCGAAAATCTTGAGGCAGCAATGGCGGCGGGCGAAAAAGTGTACGCATCCCAATGCGCTCTCTGTCACGGGCAGAACGGAGAAGGCGGCATCGGCCTGCCGTTCGCCGGCGACGATTTCGCCATCAAACCGGAGCACCGCGAAGAGCACATTCATGTGGTGCTTGAAGGCCGCAACGCCATGCCGGCTTTCAAAGGTCAATTAACGCCCAAGGATATCGCGGCGGTGATTACCTATGAGCGGAACGCCTGGGGCAACGACTCCGGCGATCTGATCCAACCCGAAGACGTACACGAAGAAGAGTAAGGGAGGGGACCGCGATGAGCACTGTTGCCGCAGCACACGATGATCACGATCATCACCACGCCCCGACCGGCCTGAAGCGCTGGCTGTTCAGCACCAACCACAAAGACATCGGTACGCTGTACCTGTGGTTCAGCTTTGCCATGTTCCTGGCCGGCGGTTTCATGGCGATGATCATTCGGGCGGAATTGATCGAGCCCGGGATGCAATTCGTTGATCCGGAATTCTTTAACCAGATGACCACGGTCCATGGTCTGACCATGGTCTTCGGGGCGGTCATGCCCGGCTTCGTGGGTCTGGCCAACTGGATGATTCCGCTGATGATCGGCGCGCCGGACATGGCGTTGCCGCGTATGAATAACTGGTCGTTCTGGATTCTGCCGTTCGCGTTCGCCATTCTGCTGAGCTCGGTGCTGTTGAGCGCCTTCGGCCATGGCAACCCGAGCGCGCCGAACTTCGGCTGGACTTTCTACGCACCGCTGTCCACCAAATACGGCCCGGCCTCCACCGATCTGTTCATTCTGTCGGTGCATATGATGGGGATCTCTTCCATCATGGGCGCCATCAACGTGATCGTGACGGTGTTCAACCTGCGGGCACCGGGCATGACCCTGATGAAAATGCCGCTGTTCGTATGGACCTGGCTGATCACCGCCTTCCTGCTGATCGCGGTGATGCCGGTACTGGCCGGCGCCGTCACCATGATGCTCACCGACCGTCACTTCGGCACCAGCTTCTTTGATGCCGCCGGCGGCGGCGACCCGGTTCTGTTCCAGCACGTGTTCTGGTTCTTCGGGCATCCCGAGGTGTACATCATGATCCTGCCGGCGTTTGGTATTGTGTCGGCGATCATCCCCACTTTCGCGCGCAAGCAGCTGTTCGGGTATGCCTCCATGGTGTACGCCACCGCTTCCATCGCGCTGTTGAGCTTCGTGGTCTGGGCCCACCATATGTTCACCGTGGGCATGCCGCTGGCCGGCACCCTGTTCTTCATGTACATGACCATGCTGATCTCGGTCCCCACCGGGGTGAAGGTGTTCAACTGGGTGGCCACCATGTGGCGCGGTTCCATGACCTTCGAGCTGCCGATGAAGTGGGCCATCACCTTCGTCATCTTGTTCACCTGCGGCGGCCTGTCCGGTCTGATGCTGGCGATCACGCCGGTGGACTTCCAGTACCACGACACCTACTTCGTGGTGGCGCACTTCCACTACGTACTGGTGTCCGGCGCTGTGTTCACCATGTTCGCCGCCGCCTACTACTGGCTGCCGAAGTGGTCCGGTGTGATGCCGAGCAAGGTGCTGGGTGAACTGCACTTCTGGAACTCTCTGATTTCCGTGAACCTGCTGTTCTTCCCCATGCACTTCGTGGGTCTGGCCGGCATGCCGCGCCGCTACGCCGACTACGCTCTGCAATTCGCCGATTACAACTTCTGGATCTCCATCGGCGGGTTCTGGTTCGGTCTTTCCCAGCTGTTCTTCCTGGCCGTGTGTCTGCAGTGCGCGCTGAAGAAAGGCGAAAAGGCGGAAGCCAAGCCCTGGGACGGCGCCGAGGGTCTGGAATGGGAAGTGCCGTCTCCGGCCCCCTTCCACACCTTCGACACACCGCCGGTGGTGAAGTAACGGGTCCGACGGAAAGAGGGAGGCACCATGAGCAACGACGATCTGCAGGCCCGCAACGCCCGCACTTTGAAGAAGCTCCTTATCTGGGCGGTGGCGATGTTCGGCTTCGCCTTCGCCATGGTGCCTTTCTACAACGTCATCTGTGACATCACCGGCCTGAACGGCAAGACATCCAACACCGCGGCGACCCAATCGCCGGAAACCGTGGTGGAGGACCGGGTCGTGACAGTGGAGTTCATTACCCAAAACGGGGCCGGCGTGAACGGCAGTTTCTACGCCAAAACTCACCGGGTGCGGGTGCATCCGGGCGAGATCACGCTGGTGAACTTCTACGCGAGCAACCCCAAGGACCACGACATCATCACCCAGAGCATTCCTTCCATTACCCCCGGGCAGGCGGCACGCTACCTGCACAAAACCCAGTGCTTCTGCTTTGATCAGCAGACGCTGACAGCGGGGGAAATGAAGGAAATGCCGATGATTTTTTACCTGGATCCGGAGTTGCCCAAGCACATCACCACCCTGACCCTGTCCTACACCATGTTCGATGTGACCGAACGCGTAACCGGGACTGATAACAAAAGCGACACCGTGGTGCGCTAAACCCGGTGGCAGAGGAGACCAATTCAATGGCAACCGATAAGTACTACGTACCCGAGAGCAGCCCCTGGCCCCTGGTGGCCTCGGTGGGGCTGTTCATGACCGCCTTCGGCGGCGCCCATTTCATTCAACAGGCCACCGACCCGGATACGTTCTCCGGCTCCTGGGGCCGGCCGCTGTTTTTCTTCGGCCTGGCCTGGTTGTGGCTGACCATCGCGCTGTGGTGGCGTGACACCATCAAGGAATCCCGTGGCGGGCTGCACAGCCATCAACTGGGCATTTCCTATCGCCAGGGCATGCTCTGGTTCATCTTTTCCGAGGTCATGTTCTTTGGCGCTTTCTTCGGCGCCCTGTTCTACACCCGCTGGCTGATCGTGCCGTGGCTGGGCGGCGCCGGCAGTAACGCCATGACCCACGAGTTGCTATGGCCGGACTTCCAGGCCATGTGGCCTCTGGTGAAAACACCGGGCGGCACCACCACCCAAGCCATGGGCGCCTGGGGCCTGCCGGCGATCAACACCGCCATCCTGTTGACCAGTTCCATCACCCTGACCATCGCCCACCACGCCTTGCTGGCGGGTAAACGCGGCAAGTTGATCGGCTTCCAGGCCATCACCGTGCTGCTGGGCGCGATCTTCCTTGGTCTGCAGGTGGAAGAATATATCCACGCCTATACCGAAATGGGCCTGACCCTGGACGCCGGCATCTACGGCAGCCTGTTCTTCCTGCTCACCGGTTTCCACGGCGCGCACGTGACCATCGGCACCATCTTCCTGGCGGTGACGCTGATCCGGGTGATCAAGGGGCATTTCGACGCCGAGAACAACTTTGCCTGGGAAGCGGGGGCCTGGTACTGGCACTTTGTGGATGTGGTGTGGCTGTTCCTGTTCGTGGTGGTGTACTGGCTGTAAACGCCATCACCTTCCCGAACACCAGAAGCCCCGGCAATGCCGGGGCTTTTTTTGTGGTTCATCGCGGCTTGAGGGCCACGGCGCTTCAATCATGGGCACGG
>NZ_AQPF01000049.1:0-28549 GCF_009846745.1 Alcanivorax xiamenensis
GTTCAAGCCGAAGCCCGGCAGCCGGCAGGACAGCGACCAGCCGGTGGAAACCTTCGCCGACCCGAAACTGGTACTGGAAAGCCCGGACCACATCGTCCTCAACAGCGACAAAAGCGCCGCCGCCATGGCCGGCGAGCACCTGCACATCACCACCCAGAGCGACGGCCACATCACTGCCGGCGACAACCTCGCCCTGGCCAGCGGCGGCAGCGCCGGCCTCTACAGCCACAAAGGCCCGCTCAAGATCATCAGCGAGAACGGTCCGGTCTCCCTGCAGGCCAACGGCGGCCCGCTGGAACTGCTCGCCGACCAGGCCATCACCGCCACCAGCAGTGAGGGCAAGGTCAGCGTCCTCGCCAAGGAAAAAATCACCCTGCAAAGCGGTGAGGTGGAAATCGTCCTGGACGGCGCCAACATCTTCTTCCGCTGCCCCGGAACCTTCACCATCAAAGGTTCCATAAAGTCGTTGGAGCCGGGCCAGGCCGGAGGTGTTGGCATTCCGAGCACGCCGGCCGGCACCTCACGGCTTGCCTCTCTGGCGAAGACCGCTGCTGCTGCCTTCAGCGCGGTCCCCAGTTTGGCCTTGTCACGATTGGCCGATGCCACGGCCCCCAAGGCCAGTGCGCCGGACGCCCTGGAAATCGCCTACCGCTGGCCCAACGGCAAACCGGTGGAGGACGTGCCCTATTCCTTGAATGAGCCGGAAGAGTCGGAAGACTCGCCTTCCGCTCCGACGCCGTCCCCCGGCACCACCACGACCACCGCGCCGTCACCGCCCCGCGCTCCGGGCGCGACGCCCAAAAACGCCGTCCGCTCTGGCACCGTCAGCACTGGCGAGGCCCGCGAAGAACAAGTGGACACCCTGGTGGATGTGCGAATTGGCCCCGGCCAAGAGCTGGACGACGAGATGGCGGCCTTGCACGAGGAGATCAAGGCCACCCTGGGAGAGATCATCGAAGCGGAGAAGAAAGAAGCCGCCGAGATCGAAAAGGAATGGGAAGAATCCGGCCTGCCCGGGAAAGCCTGGAAACTTTGGCGCTCCACTCAATGGGCCGCCTTGCGCGGCGCCTGGGACGGTGCCGTTGGCTTGCTGGAATTCACCAGTAATGTCATGGCCTTCGCGCCTCAGAATCTGCTGACACGGGCTGCCCGTAACGCCTGGAAAACCGCTCGGGAAGAAGGTGAAAGCGACGCCGAGTTCCGCCAGCGCTTCCTGGAGAATTTCAGCGAAGACAACAAATACCACCTGGTGGAAGCCCTCGGCTTTGACCCCTCCTCCATTTCCCGGGAACAACTGGCCGAGGCCTGGGAAACCGCCACTCTAATCATGGAAGATGAGGAAAGCCGACAGTTGATCCTGGATTTCGTGGCGGACTGGTACGACGCCCAAAATGCTCTGGAGAAAGCGGAACTCTCTTACTACGTGGCCGGTGCCGTGGCTTTTGAGATTCTGTTCGGCATCTTGTTCGCGGCAGCCACCGGCGGCGCCGGTAACGTGGCTCAGATAGGCAGCAAGCTACGTCACGCGGCCCTGTTGAAGAAACTCCAGGCCCCCTTTTCGAAATTGGGCGCGTTGCTCAAGAAGAAACGGTTGCGTAGGGACCACAAGAAAAAGAGAGGTGGCCAGCGGATCGAGGAAGAGACCGCGCTGCCAGAGACCTTGGACATCCGGCAAACCCTGCGCCGTCTGCCCTATCCGAAGACCCTGCAGGAAGCCCGCGAGCACCTGCTGTTGGCCCGCAGTTACATCAAACGCTATGGCTACAGCCCCATGTTCACCGATGCCGAGTTGGAAGAGCTCGTCAAGAGCGGCAAAGCCGCCAGTGAGCGGTTCCATGTACGGATCATGGACGCCAATTACCTGAACGACGGGGACGGTTCCCACTTGGGCGGCGGTCTTGGCCGTGTCATGGAAACGCCCGACGGTGCCGGCGCCAAATACTGGTCCACCACCTGGGAGCAAATCCTGGACGTGGACACCGATCCCAAGTTGATACACCAGAAGCTGGGTCTTGAAGGCGCCTACGACCCGAAACGAGAGTATGCCCTGGTCATCATCGACACCGAGAAAGCCGCACCGCTGACGGGCAACGCTAGTATCGTGCCGACGTTCGAGGAATTAGGACGATTTGCCAGCAACGAACTGCCTAACAGCTTCACCGAAAGCATGGTCAAGCGAACGATGACGCCAGACTTTCAACAGTTCTACGCGAACCATTACAAGATGGCCATGCAGAGGAAATTCATCGAAGGACAATGGGATGCAGATGGCTGGAGCCACTACCTAAGAAACGTTGATTTGGACAATAGCAATAAAAAAATGCTGGAAAAGCGTTTTTTAATGCATGACAAATTAGGCAATAACGAAGACTTCAAGGGTACAGGTCTGACTAAGAACAGCATCCCAGACAGCCCCAATCAGAGTGGCGCGTTTGAAACGTTCAACTTCGAGCGCAAAGGGATAGAGAACAAAATCACCTTGGCCAAGCTGAAAGAGAATGATGCCATCGAAATTATTGAAGGAATAACGGAGATTGCCACGCAATGAGCACCCTTCAGCCTCTACCGGAAATCACTCATCACGAGAAACTGCCTCCTGGGGCAAAAGAGATTGCGCGAATACAAATGCGTCACCCCAAAAAGCTCTATACCTTTATTCAGTATGACAACAGGTTGATCATCCATACCTCTCGGGATGCCGTCATTGACGGCAAACCCGATTATATCTGTGGGCAAATAGATTTACCCATCGGCTTCCTACATTGGTTTCCCAATGCATTAGAGAATTTCCGAAAGCCCCCTTCAGAAGGCGGCCTGCAGGCGGGAAAGCTCGTCTCCCCCACACAAATAGTTGAAGGTGAAGAGCTAAGTATCTCCAGGGCAATGGGGGACCGGGCATGGCCTGAAAAGGGGCCGCCGCCAGGGTACTACATCGAAAACAGAAGCCGGCTACAGCATGACTTCGATGACGAACCAGAACTCAAAGATCCTCAGGAGATGAAGTTCCCCGAAAGCTATCTCTATAACGAAGGGCTTCTCGACTTTATTAAACGCCTTGGGGATCAGTACAAAGCAGGGTTGCTATGAGCGCCCTTCATCCTCTACCGGAAATCACGCATCACGAGAAGATGCCTGCCTAGGCAAATGACGGAACAGGGAGATAGCGCATGAGCGGCTCGCCTATGACCCTGAACGTATGGCAAAAGCGTCAGGCCACGGTGCTGTATCACTACACCTCGCAGGCGTACTTACAGGGCCTGAAGGACCGGCTGGATGTGCTGATCGGTGACACGGAAATCACTCTTGATACGGCGCTTCGACAGAGCCGGGACCAGTACATCGCCAATCCGCGCTGGGGATGGCGGGACACCGCCGCCAACTGGAGCACCTACGGCTTCCCAGCGTTGAAGGAATGGCGGCAAAGTGTGATTCATCAGATCGCCCGGCGGGCCATTGAGGCTTATAGCAGCACAGGCGCAGAAAACTGCTCCGGCATGCTCCGGAACCTATCCATGGGCTGGACCACCCCCGAGGAGGAAAAACAGTTCGAGGAGGCTTTCAGCGAAGTTTACGGCTATGCCACTTATATCGACAGCCTGATTGGACCACCAAAAAACATGACGGAAAGCGCCTTTAATTCGTATTGGTACGGCTCCCACACTGACCCGAGCAACCCGGGGATAGCCCACCTTTTCCCCCGACTCCCCAAGTATGTCGTCCATATGGCTGTCGAAGCGGAGACGGGGAAGAAGCCGCCACGCACAGGCGTGTATGTACCTCAAGACGACCCGCTAGGGGCGCTCCAGTTTTGTTGGACAGGAGGGGAAACCAACGGCAGCCCTGGGAAATGCGTCACTTTCAATGATCTGGGAAGAAAGATCATTCAAGCAGCGGGAAGGGATAACTTTTGGGTCAAAGGCCCCGAGCTTGTTAACGCGGTCAAACAATACGCACCTTCGGAATACGAGACTTTTGTGCGCAACCTAAGAGGGCGCAACTTCTCCCCTTCGGAATTGGATAACCCGAATATGGCCAGTCGTTTCCTGAGAAACGAAGGTATGGCACTCAACTCCTGCAAGTGGTACTTCGTCGAACAGATTGAAGGCGAGTACGACGACGCTGTCGAACAGGAAGATGTACCAGCCCGCCCTCCCCGAACCCCCGGTGGTCAGCCGTGCCCTGAGTCCGGCTGGTGGTTCACCCCGGCAAAAGCGGGCTCCCGCCGTTATTTCAAGAAGGGAGAGGTCATGCCGAGTTTCGAGGGCAGTGCTTACGGGGATACGTTCTGGCAGTGGGATGCCAGGCAGGGACAGTAAGACCTGAGCGATGAATCGACCAGCATGTCCTTGCAAGAGCGGTTATCGGCACCGCACCCAGATCATCGGTGAGGCTTGGGACATTGATGGTGAACACTGGGCCGTCCGCAAGCGGGTGCGCTCCCCCCACGGTATTTTCATTGAATACGGCTGGCGGATGGACCAAGTGCCCGGCCCCGGCATCCCCTCTCGGGGTGTCAGCCTGATCCTCACGCCGGTATTGGCTCAGGCTCTGCATGACCTCCCTATCTTCAATGAGGCCAAGGCGGCCTTGGGGATCGGCCATACCGCCTTGAATCAGTTACGTCGACGCGTGGCCATGCGCCACCGGGACCAGTTGGACCGCTGGTGGCGGGACCGTATTGATGGCCTTAAAACCCTGCCGATAGACACTTTCGCTCGCTGCTACGGCGTGCATCCGGACACCGTCAAGGCCTACCACCAGCGGCTGGTCGGCCCAACGCAACCCGGCACCAACCGGACGTGGGAGTACCAGAGGGTAAACCAACTAATGGTGATGTTTCTGGATCACCACGCCGACACCGGGTTCACCGACCTGCGGCACGCCAAGCAGAATCCCGCCATCCCCATGGGGGAATACGGCTATCGAGAGGAGACCCCGCAAGGCCCGGTTTACTTGTTCACCTCCGACACGCTGGTCAGGGCCATTCCGGAATTCACACTCAAGCGGATCTCCCGAGCCCTGGAGGCAACCGGTTGGGTGGAAGCCTCGACCTGGGTCAACGGCGAAAAACCCATACCAAAGCCACGACGCATCAGCGGGCGCCGTAGTCTGTACTATCACGTGCATCGCCCCAATTCGTGACCTTACTCCGGTGCGAAGGGTTGCGCTGGCCCCAAAAGCTTGACACCCCGTCGCCATCGTTGATTAGATATTGATCGAACACCCCTACCGCTGGGATAAGCGGCCCCTTGAAAAAAGCCTTGTCGGATCGTGAAACGAGGCAGCCTTCGGGCTTCGATCCACTCTCAACCCTCGCCAGCCGGCAACCTTCGACACCTTTTTCCATATCACCCCAACGGGGAAACACATCCCCATGGGGCACGCTTATGCGTGGTGTTTCTCCGTATTTTCTTAACGTTAAGGAGAATCACCATGAACCCAGCTCAGTCCACTCAACCGACTCAATCTACTCAAGAAAAGCAATACTTCGATCTGCACACCACCGGCATCGGGTACCTGAACCGTATCCGCGAAGTGTCTCCCAAGAAAGGCCAGCCTTTCCTGGCGTGCAACATCGCGGCGCTGTCCGGTGCCGCCGACGATGTGGTGTACACCCGCTTCGACTGCCGTGTCAGCGGCAAAGAGGCCGAGGCGTTGGTCCGGCAGTACGAGGACGCCGTGAAGCAGGATCAGAAGGTCTTGATCAGCTTCAGAATCGGCGACCTGTGGGCCGATACTTTCACCTACACCAAGGGTGACAAGGTCGGCCAGACTGGCGTCAGCCTCAAGGCCCGTCTGCTGTTCATCAGCTGGATCAAGGTAAACGGTCAGTTGGTCTACAAGGCGGAGCGGCCGCAGTTGGAGCAGGATCCGTCCGGGCAAGCCCATCAGGGTGGCCAGGACGATCAGGCTGAAGCGGTCCCTTCCGAGGATGCCCCGGCACCCACTGCCGAGGATGTACCCTCACCGAAGGAAACGCTGCGTCAGCCTGCTCAAAAAACGCTGCCTGAAACCGTCCAGCTGTCCAAGGACGCACCGGATTTCCAGGAACGCAAGGCGGCACTGAAACAGCAAGGCTATCGCTTCGACGGTCAGGCTAAAGTGTGGCGCCTGCCCACAGATGCAGCCAAGGCCGCCATCGAGGCGCAACGCCAAGCCAACGCCCAAGACTGGGCACACAGTGCTCAGGCCACCGCCTGATTTTTTTTAATCCTCAATCCAGGCCCCGTTCTCGGGGCCTTTCATTCCACCCACCGTCCCGGGGGCCTTGCCCCACGGGGTCAGTGCCTCCTTAGATTATTGATCAGGAGGTTTCCATGTCGTTCAATGACGTCCCTGTCGTCCATGACGGCGCTCTCCGCACCCCCATCGACTACACCAGTATCCAAACGCACCCGGTTATTCGCGAAGCGATTGGTATCCTGGAGGCCCAGCTCTTCAAACGCGAAGCCTCGCTGACCAGCTCTGTGGCTGTTCGCGAGTATCTCCGTCTGCAACTGGCCAGCGAGCCTTTGGAAGTGTTCGCCATCGTCTTCCTCGACAATCACCATGGCGTCATCGCCTACGAACCCTTGTTTCGAGGCAGCATCAGCGGCGCTGCGATCTACCCTCGCGCCGTGGTCAGACGGGCCATCGAGCACAACTGCTCCGCGGTCATCTTCGCCCACAACCACCCTTCAGGCGACACTGAACCCAGCCGGGCCGACCGGGATGCAACAACTCGTTTAAAAGCGGCCCTGGACCTGGTGGATGTCCGTGTTCTGGACCATTTCATCATCGGCAAAGGCACGCCCCTGTCCTTCGCCGAAGAAGGCTATTTGTAACCCCCGGGCCTCATCGGCCCTCCCCGTTTTCCATTCCAAGCTCTGCCCTGGCCGCCAGGGCTTTTCCTTTCCTTCTGGAGTCTGTCCTATGATTTCCTTGTCCGGCCAATTGGCCATCCGCACCATTCACGGGCGCAACGGCGCGTTCAACGTTGGTCGCCTTTCCACCTCCATCGGCGATTTTGTCGTCAAGAATGCGGAGCTGGATCAGTACCACGAAGGCAAGTACGACGGTGATTTTCTGATCACCGCCATCCGTCCCACCCACTACCTCGCTAACGGGCGTTTGGTGATCGAGATTCGCGCTCAGTTGGACGGTATGACGCTGTCGGGAATCGACGAACTGAATAGCGACGACGCCAGCCGTCTCAGCACGGAGGAACCCGATCCAGCCGACGAGCCCATTCAGCCCACGGCCCCTGTCCCTCAACCCTCAGCATCACGCAACACACCCGCACCGTCGGCGGATTCCTCCGCGCCCCAGGACGCACCGTCCGAGGGTCAGACGAACGCGGACGGGGACGACGCCAAGCTGTTTGGCCCCCTGTGGCCTCTCTCGGACGCCGTGAAACTCGACGCCACCGTGGACCGGCGCCGGCTCCGCCAACAGTGCGACCGGCTCCATCAACTGGGGTACGAGTTCGCGCCCCTCTCTCAGGACTGGCATCGCGTCAGCCCTTGAGGGCCCTTCTCACGTCATCAGCACCACGGTCCTGTGGTGCTTGCGCGCTGCGCTAACCCTTCGGTGTCTTGGGCCTCTGTCGGCCCGCACTGCCTTTCACTCGGATAATCAGGAAACCACCATGTCTACCTCTACTCACTGCACACCGCAGGCGCTCTATCGCATCGAAGAATGCCCCGATCTGATGGTCGATGGGCACGTCGGCGATGAGCGCGGCAACCTGGTGTTCTTGTCCCTCTGGGGCCGGGACACCGCCATCCAATCCTTTCTCGCCCGGCTGACGCTGGGGCGCGATGAACAAGGCCTGGACCATTTTCATCTGCTTTTGGAGCAGGACAGCCGCGTTTCGGTGTTCGTGCCCAACACGGATCACCTGGAAAAACGCACCACCCGGGCCTATCGCCAGACTCTGTTCGGCACCCTGGTCCATGTGTGGCTGTTCGACACACGCTGCCTGACGCCGGACCGCACCAACGGCACCACGCTCACACTGCTGCCCCGAGGCTTCCCCAACACCGATCCACGACTGTGGCACGGCGTGCGCGAGACCTGCGCCCTGCCCCTGCTGGATCATTGGCGCGACACCGTGCTGACGCTGCTGTGGGACCTCGACATGCTGGGACGCCTTCCAATGACCCTCGGGCCGCTGGAAGGGGTTCGACTCACGCTGGATCTGCCGCGACTGACGGACCTGCTCGGAGAACGCATTCGGGCCGGGGCGCTGACCGCGTCACCACAGCCTGGCAAAGCCCGGGCCGCCTAGCGGCCTGGGTTCCGGCAACCGCCTTTCAAACCCCATCCGGGCAGGGATTTCCCTGCCTGACTTCCACACCGCTTATCAAAATCAGGAGAGCCCTATGGCTTTGATGTTCCCGCGCCTGGCGCGCAACTTCGCCCGCAATGGGTACTTCCCCACGGACGAGCCCACACTGGAGCGGACCTTGTCCGCTCTATGCCCCGCCGACGGTCCCATGGCGATACTCGACCCCTGTGCCGGCGAAGGCGTCGCCCTCGCCGAGGCGGCACACGCCCTGGGCCGCGACGCCGTCACGGCTTACGCCGTGGAGTACGACGGCGAGCGCGCTCAACACGCCCGGACCTTGGTGGATCAGTGTGTTCACAGCGATCTGATGGACATGATGATCACACGCCAATCCTTCGGACTGCTCTGGCTCAATCCGCCCTATGGTGATTTGGCCAAGAACGCCGACGGGGTGACCGACTACGCCGGCAAAGGCCGGGCACGGCTGGAAAAGCTGTTCTACCAGCGTGCCCTTCCTTTACTGCAGTACGACGGCATTCTGGTGTTCATCGTCCCTGCCTACGTGCTCGACCGAGAGTTGGTGGGCTGGCTGACCCGCCATTTCACGGATTTGACGGTCCACCAGGCGGTGGAGACGCAATTCAAACAGGTGGTGATCCTCGGGCGCCGAGTTCGGCAACGGGACACCGTGCCTGCCGAGGCCAAAGCGGCCCGCGATCACCTGTTGCGTATTGGCCAAGGAGAAGCGGCCGCGGACACGCTGCCGCCCACTTGGCCCCATCGTCGCTACACCGTCCCCTGTACCCGGGTTCTGCCCGAGCACTTCTACCGTGTCACGCTCGAACCTCAGCAACTGGCCGAAGAGGTGCATCGTCTGCGAGGGCTGTGGCCCACGGCGGACGCCTGCTTCGGCGCCACACACCGCCCGGCCCGGCCGCCGGCTTGCGCGCTCTCGCAGTGGCATCTGGCGTTGGCCTTGGCGGCCGGCGCCATTTCCGGGGTGATTACCGCCCCCAGTGGCAAGGTCCTCGCTGTGAAGGGGGACACCCACAAGGAAAAAACACAGACCTCGGAGTTCGCCGAACGTGAAGACGGCTCCATCGCGGAAACGCGTATTCTCACCGACCGGTTTGTTCCGGTGATTCGGGCCTGGGACATGACACCCGGCTCCGCGACGCAGGGGCAGATCCTGACTATTCGCTAACCCCATTTCGGCGCGTCACGCCGGAATATCCACTCCACATAGCCACCCCACCGGGGCCACACCGCCCCGAAAGGGGCGTGGTGGGCCCGTCATTCAATGAGGAGCTTCACCATGAAGACACTTACCCCCTCCACTCCGGCTTCGTCCGTTGTTTCCAGCGACCGTGACGAGGCTACCCTGACCGCTCTGACCGTGGGTCTGTCCGACTTCGTCGAGGAATTTGGCGACGAACTGCTGGCCGCCCTGAATCAGGCGAACCCGCCCGTTTTCGACGGGCAGCCCCGCCAGGAACGTGAACAGGTCCTGGCAGGCCTCTCCCGGACGTTGTTTCCGGCTCAGGCCCGGACGGTACACGCCGTCACTGAGTTGCTGATCAACCGCGGTGAACCCGCCGCGATCGTCAACGGGGAAATGGGCTGCGGTAAAACCACCGTGGGCATTGCCACGGCGGCCGTGTTGCACCGGACCGCAGGCTACCGGCGCACGCTGGTGCTCTCCCCACCCCACCTGGTCTATAAGTGGCGACGGGAAATCCTGGAGACCGTTCCCGACGCCCGCGTCTGGGTGCTCAATGGCCCGGACACCCTGTCCAAGCTGCTAAAACTGCGGGAGACATTGGGCTCTCCCATCGAAGGGCCGGAGTTCTTTGTTCTGGGCCGTGTGCGGATGCGCATGGGGTTCCACTGGCAGCCGGCGTTTCAGCGCCGGCGGCGCCAATACGGTGAGGAGGCGGTCTGCCCGGACTGCGGTCGGACCCTCACTAACCCGGACGGCGAGCCGATCCGGCCCGCGGCCCTCGACGCCGAGGACACCCGCCGCAAATGCGACGGGTGCGGCACACCGCTTTGGACGTTGGTGCGCCCCAGGGGGCTGTCCGCGACAGACCGCTCCGCGGCGGTGCTCAAAGCCCTGAAGCGGATCCCAACCATCGGGGAAGTGACCGCCCGACGGCTGATGAAAACGTTCGGCGAGGCCTTCCTGGCGTCCATGCTGGGGGACAACCTCTACGAGTTCATCAACCTGATGGACGCCAACGGCCAGTTGGTCTTCTCCGACCGGCAGGCTCAGCGCATGGAGCGCGCCATGGCCAATATGGAGTTCGGCTTTGGCGAAGGCGGCTTTCAAGCATCTGAGTTCGTCAAGCGCTACTTGCCTCAAAACACGTTCGACCTGCTCATCGCCGACGAGGCGCATGAGTACAAGAACCGAGGCTCCGCCCAGGGCCAAGCCATGGGCGTCTTGGCGGCGAAGGCCCGCAAGGTCCTGCTGCTCACCGGCACCCTCATGGGGGGCTACGCGGACGACTTGTTTTTCTTGCTGTTTCGGGCATTGCCTTCTCGGATGATCGAGGACGGCTACCGTCCGACACAGCGAGGCAGCTTGTCTTCCGCCGCTATGGCGTTCATGCGGGACCATGGGGTGCTCAAGGATATCTACTCCGAGAGCGCCTCCGCGGCCCACAAGACCGCCAAGGGCAACAAGGTCACGGTGCGGACCACCAAGTCCCCCGGCTTTGGCCCGAAGGGCGTACTGCGTTACGTGCTGCCGTTCACGGTGTTCCTGAAGTTGAGGGACATCGGTGGCGTGCTGCCCCCGTATGACGAGGAATTTCGTGACGTGGCGATGACCGAGGAACAGGAAAGGGTCCACCAGACTCTGGCCTGCCAGCTTACCGCCGATCTAAAGCGGGCTCTGGCGCGCCGCGACACGACCTTGCTGGGCGTGGTGCTGAACGTCCTGCTCGCCTGGCCGGACACCTGCTTTCGGGCGGAGACGGTCAAGCATCCTCGGACCCGGGAACCGCTGGCCTTTGTGCCGGCACAGTTCTCCGACACCGACGTCATGCCCAAAGAGGCGGAACTCGTTGAGATCTGCCGGGACGCCAAGGCAGAAGGCCGTAACACCCTGGTCTACACCGTCTACACCGGCCACCGTGACACCACGGCCCGCCTGAAGGGCATCCTGGAGCGGGAGGGGTTCAAGGTGGCGGTACTGCGCGCCAGCGTGGACGCGGCCCGGCGGGAAGACTGGATCGCCGATCAACTGGAACGGGGCACCGATGTGCTCATCACCAACCCCGAACTGGTGAAAACCGGCTTGGATCTACTGGCCTTTCCCACGATCGTGTTCATGCAATCCGGGTACAACGTCTACTCGCTGCAACAGGCCGCCCGCCGCTCCTGGCGGATTGGTCAAACGCAACCGGTGCGGGTCATTTACCTGGGCTACGCCCGAACCTCACAGATGACTTGCCTGGGGCTCATGGCGAAGAAAATCACCGTGGCCCAGAGCACCTCGGGGGACGTGCCGGAATCCGGACTCGACGTTCTGAACCAGGACGGTGACTCGGTGGAAGTGGCCTTGGCCAAACAGCTTGTCACAACGTGAATGACCTTCGGCGGCCCCATGGGCCGCCTCCCCTTCTGCCCCCACGACCATCCTTCTCAGTCCATCTTATCCGTTAAACTGGCGCATATGAGTACGCTCAAGCCCATCTACTAGTAGAACCGCTCGACAAAAATCAGCCCAAACACGAACCCAATCAGCGCCAGAACGCCGGGAATGACATAAACCCATACAAAGGCATTCCTTCCCATCTCGCCCCTTGAATAGCGCTTATAGCCCGCGTCATAAAAGAAAGCACCCAAAATCAAAAGAAAAAAGAATGCACTGGAAATATCTAGGACTCGATCCGGGCCGACCCAGACCCACCAAGCACCCGATCGAATAGCCGAGAAGTAGACCAAAATCACCTGCAAGACCAGAAAAACAGGTTTTATCATCATTCGCGCCATTACTACAATCTACCGCTTAAGAGCATCAATAAAGAGTCCAAGAAAGACCAACCAAGAACAAGACAAACCCTATAACCATCATACTCTTCCCGTATAATGGAAGTCTTTTCTCCATCCTCTCTCTTTTATTCCTAACGTTATCAGCAGCGCGATGCGCCTTTTGCCTCCTGAGAACATGCTCCTGAAGTCGGAAATTAAACTGAAGATCTCCAGCCTGCGGTAATAGGTAAAAGATAAAACCGAATAGCACCAGCCCTACTCCCAGCCCTGTTAGCCTTATCGCATCAAAAGAGCCATACAGATTATTGAGCCATTCATTTAGCATAGGCGGACTGCATCAAGTTTGTATTTGGTTTTCCTGGGTAAAGTACAAACCCTCCCCCTGCCCCGCCAAACAGTGCGTCTGTAACTGATCCATAGTTATTGAGGGTAGTCTGAGCGAACGCCGATCCCTGAAGAATCGACACTCCCAGAGACATATCCGACGCCCCGTATGAACCGATACTAACTGGCAACTGTCCTATGGCTCTATTGGCCGAAGAATAATCAGCCATCTCAGTGATATTAGCGAACTTCGTTCTTGCCAAAGCGCTTCCGGCCGACACCACGTCTGGAATGCGTCCAACCGGGACACGCCCACTAGCCAGGTCAAACATTAAATTACCGCTCACCGCTGCAAGCTGAGCATCCTGATTGCCGGGAAACAAAACCTGTGCTCCCAGCTCGAATCCACTCGATGGTACGCCCGGTTCTTGGTCTCTAACCGCGCTGACAAAATTTCGGAAGTTCAGACCAAAATCAAATGAGGACTTTGCAACCGTTGTCGTTCCGAAACTAATAGCCCCCACACTCGCAGCCTTTGTAATCAACGTCGGCTCTGGGAGCCCCAACATAACCCCACCTCCAACGGCAGTCGCTCCGCCCACGAATACACCGGCCCCACTTGTAATCATGCCAAGCCCCGAACTAAAGGCATCATTCCACTTCACCAAGCCCATTGGATCATTGTAATTGATCGGATTATTTCCAACATAGGCGTAGAAATTGATTCCGCCTTCGACGCGTGCAGGATCTTCGCTAATGAAACGGCCGATCTCCGGGTCATAATAGCGGGCTCGATAGTAATAAAGACCAGAGTTCCTATCGTATTCACGCCCCGTGTACAGCAGTGTGTTTTCAGTCCCTGGCATCGACTGGCTTAGGGTATCCCGAGTTGTTCTCTGTTCCACTGCCCCGTTGTGTCCCGTCAACGCTGAGACACTGTTGAGGTGGTCGTTATGGAAGGTATAGTTGGTCCAGCCGTTCTCATCCGCGGAATGGTAGGCGAAACCGTTCAGGGTCTCATCCACCACCACACCACGGAGATATTTATTCTCCAACACCCCGGCAAGATCGTATGTCGCCTCAAGGTGTTCGGCTTCCAAATGATGGAGATGGTCACCATTGCATACGGTAATCGTTAGGATCGTACTCGAACAAGGCCCCATTGATCTCGGAGGCCCTGCCTTTCCCGTTATAGGTCACCGTATACAGCGGACTTCCTCCAGCAGTTATAGCTAAGTCCCACTACCCTTGGTAAAAATCGACATCAAAACACCTAAAACTGCACCCAAGACAACGATAGCGGCTCGCCATACTACCTTTTTCCGTCTCCCCTTCCTTCTTCTCGATTGGAGTCTAGCGACATACTGAGCAGCCGCCTCGGCATCATCCTCATGAACGTATATTTCGCCGGAGGGCCTATAGCTTTCAAAATACTCGCCTATAACTCGGCCTTTTAGGAGTTCTGACAGCCCCACAAATTCGCGAATCTGGTTTTTAGAAGGGTTTTTTATATATAGCCGCCCCGACTGATATATAAAATAAAAAGATCCTGAAGCGCTTCTTTTTTGGATGTTTACGTAATCGCTTTTCCGCTCCCATGAGTAATTTTGATCCCCTGCAATCGCCGACTCAACCTCTTCCCATTCTATAGGGGCCTCTAACTGCCCATCTTCACGAATTATGTATACGTGATACCCCATAAACAAAGCTCTCTATTTTTTATATACTGACTCAGTGATATTAGTATTAGGATTGCTTGGATAAAGCAGAAAGCTTCCGCCTGCCCCTGACTGACCACCCATAAATCAAGAAAGGATGCCTATTTCCATTCCGGCACATTATGAACACTAGCAGCCTCCCTGGAGAAAGACGAAAACCCCATAGAAATAGCCCAAAAGAGCAAGAAGAAGAGGGACGATAAAAATATAGACCTGTCTTTCACCTATTTTTAAAAATTTTTTATATCCAACTTCAAAAAAGAATGCGAACAAAACCATTAAAAGAAAAGCCTGAAAAAAGAGGTCCAGAACGCTTGCCGAACCTTCTTCAAAAGACCGCGAAAATCCCGACAATGTGGCGCCCACACACATAAAAATAGAGTACGACAGAAACCTCACCATCTGGCGCACCAGCATATCAATATGCCATTACAAAAACTATCGGTTACCGCAAAGCCTTTCAAAAAAATGCCGTTTTTTCGCCTGATAGATTACCATTGGATGTTCAAGACTGCGCATCTCGTCAATACGTTCCCCAAAGACACGTCGACTCATCTCAAAGACCAACTCCACGCCTTGCCCTTTACTATTATAGTCGTCTATCGTGGCATTCTCTAATATGACTCTCTCTTCAGGCAACAATACCCCCTCATTTACGACGAGCCCGATATCAGAAGCTCCAGCTGCCGAACGCCTTAGTCTTCCTTTGTCATAAAGGCAATACCCCCAAAGATTAACCGCACTATGAAGGACAAGAGACAACACCTGCGCGCTTGAAAATAATTCAAAAAATTCACGCTTAATGTCTTCTGCTCCTTTTACTCTCCCAACAATCTTCCTCATTGATCTATCGCCCATTAATGCAACAGGAAGAGCCCAGTGACACAATATGGCATTATTTTCATATACACCAACCGCGATCTCACTCTTGTCCGGGTAAATAACTTCATCCAACAGTGCGTATCGAATTTTATTATATCCCTTCAGCAATCGTATAGATTCAATTTCCTCAAGTTGAGGTTCCTGTATCGGGCCAGGGACCATTAAACCTGCCCCCTCTTCCATAACAAACACAGCAGACATTTTCCAGCCCATTATTTCTTATATACCGATTGCATTGTATTTAATCATCACTCGCGCCATTACTACAATCTACCGCTTAAGAGCATCAATAAAGACTCCAAGAAAGACCACCCAAGAACAAGACAAACCCTATAACCATCATACTCTTTCCGTATAATGGACGTCTTTTTCCCATCCTCTCTCTTTTATTCCCAACGTTATCAGCAGCGCGATACGCCTTTAAGATCGATATTTTTTTCTTTCGACTTCATCTAGCAGCGCCTTCAACTCATCCTCGGAGTAGTCAAGACCGATAGCTAAGTAAGTTGCCAACATCATCAAGCGTTCCGTATTTGCCTGCATGAACACCTTAGAATCTTTTTCCCAAACTCCATAATTCATAAATCTGAAAAGCGTATTGAAAAAAGTAGGAAACCCCGCCCTATCAAAACCAACTCTTTTTTCCCGGTCTTTGATTTTTCTAAAAGATCTCAGCAACCCCTTTTTTGCTACATTCAAAGAACGATAGTTCAACGCTGGATCCATGAACAAATTTTGACTTTTGGGTTTTTTTCTTACAGCACCAAGCCTATCAAGAAAGTCGCACAAAAACTCTTCCCGAAGCCTCCTTTTATCATGTTCCCATTTACCGACTTCAGAAAGTTCCAGCTCTCGATTGATTGCTTCACCTGCAGCCTTCACCAATTTCCTCGGAGGCTGCATCTGGTTATCAAAATGCAATGCAACAAGAGCGATGATTTCGTTGTTCGTTATCGAGTCACCATATCTTATGGCGTCTCCCCAACGACTGAAAAATCGCTTTATTGCCTCATCATAACCAACGGCATTATATCCATTAATCCAGTCTTCCCATCTATCTTTTATATCCAATCCTTCATCACAGTCAAATGGTCCAACTCCCCACGCACCCATAATCGACCTATTTCCTATAAACACTTTGCATCATATTTGTATTGGGCTTCGATGGATATAACACAAACCCTCCGCCCGCCGACGCGCCATTCACACCCAACCCCAGCAATGAGCCTGATGCAACTGGATTCCACAATGATTGGCCCGGAGTAGCGATGGCGCTGATATTCCCTAAAGTGCTATCGCTTAATAAGCCTGCCCTCGAAGAGCCGATAGGGTTGACATGGTTTAGGACTCCGCGGCCATTAACCCCTCCCATATTCCACAATGTCAATTGCTCAGCGACTTCCCTGCTTGTCTTAGATCCATCAACAGCAGCTCTTACCGCATCATCAATTGATGATATAGGTTTTGATGGGTTTGTCACATGGGCCCCTAATCGCGTTCCAATTTGACCAGACTGCCCAGTATATTTTAATCCTGCTTGCTCAAAATAATAAATTCCACTAGTAATCTCCGCTTGAGCGCGGGAGCCACTACCGGCCAACAGCTTCGTTGAAGCTGGTGCTGCTATGTGTCTCGCTTGGTAAAGTTGCTTACCCTTAAAAATCAGGCCTGCTCCGATAGCCCCAACACCGGCATCCGTTACGATAGCACTAGGATCCAATATGGCCGAAGATATATCACCTCCCTGGTAAGCTGCTGCCCCACCTCTGATCGCAGCTCCTGTCGCTACGCTAGTAGCTGCCCCAATGCCCATAGTTTCCAAGACGGGGACAACCGCTGCCAGACACCAGGGGCATCGCCCCGTTGGATCGTTGTAATTAATGGGGTTGTTGTCAACATAAGCATAAAAATTATGCCCCCCTTCAAACCCGAGCGGATCCTCGCTGATAAATCGGCCAATCTGAGGGTCATAGTAACGAGCACGATAATAATAGAGACCAGTATCTTCATCGTACTCACGCCCCGTGTACAATAGAGTATTCCCAGTACCCGGCATCGCTTGAGTCAGGGGAGCGCCGAACGCATCGAAGGAGGTCGTCTCTTCAACCGAGCCATTGTGTCCAGTCAATGCGGATACGCTATTCAGGTGGTCGTGATGGAAGGTATAGTTGGTCCAGTCGTTCTCATCCGCGGAATGGTAGGCGAAACCGTTCACGATCTCATCCACCACCACACCACGGAGATATTTATTCTCCAACACCCCGGCAAGATCGTATGTCGCCTCAAGGTGTTCGGCTTCCAAATGGTGGAGATGGTCACCATTGCGAATACGGTAATCGTTAGGATCGTACTCGAACAACGTCCCATTGATTTCGGAGGCCCTGCCTTTCCCGTTATAGGTCACCGTATACAACGGACTTCCGCCACCATCCCGTTTGTGAGTGACGCGGCCACTATCATCATAATCGAACCGTCGGTATATCGACCCCGTGGCACTGCCTGTCCTAATGCTGATCAATCGATTGCCGGAGGGAGCGCCACTACAGTCACGGGTGTTGTAACAGTAATAATAGGCAGTGCCATTACGAGTCTCGCTCTTCCGATTACCGACAGCGTCATAAGTGTATTCTCGATCCTCCGCATCAATGCTGCTATCGACGGTAGTGAGTCGATACAACGCATCGTATTTATACGCTGTTGTCTGATCGTTAACCGAATCGCTGATCTGCGTGACATTCCCAACGTGGTCATACTGATAAGTTAGATCTTCCACCACGGTATCATCTGCGGAAAGGTTCTGAAGTTGAACCAAGCGATCGTCATCATCGTAGAGATAATGGGTCTTGGCGCCATTTGACAATAGACGATCAATCAAGCGACCCGCGCCGTCATAATGGTAACTCACCTGTAAATACGCGGGATTGCTCAATCCAACCAGCCGGTTCATGCTGTCATACTGGTACGTCGTCACCTCGCCCTGGTAATCTGTTTTGGTAGCGACGTTACCTGCCGGATCGTACGTCCAACTTAATGTCTTACCCAGTCGACTGTCGGTCTTGCTGGCCAGCTCATGACGTGCGGTATAGCTGTAGGTGTATGTGACGTCCTCGTTACTGACCGCCACCAAATCACCAAAGGCATCGTATTGCCAAGCGTCGTACGTACTATCCTGAAGGTACTCGGTACGAACCAGTCGGTTCATTACATCATAAGTATGTCGCCGCTGACGGCCTGATCGGTCCTCCGTCAAGAGCACATTGCCAGCCTGGTCATATTGTAGAACTCGGTCGGTCTTGTCCGAGCCACTTTCCACAATAGGGTCCCGAGTTTCAATCAAACGTCCAAGATCATTGTAAACAAAGGTGGTTACTTGTCCTTCAGCGTCCGTAATGCGGGTAATGTTACCTAAAAGATCATAGCTATAAAGCGTGTTGCCATTCAGCGCATCCAGCTCCCGTATCAGACGGTTTAGCTCATCGTACTCTCGATGAAGACTGCTGTGTTCACTGTTAAGGGGGAAACTGGTGTCGGCAGTCGCGTTTGCATCCCACGTATTCGTCAGATTGCCATTAGCATCATAGGCATGCCAGGTAATGCGACCTGCTTCGGTGGTTACTGACTCCAGATTATCCAGGGCGTCATAGGTGTTCAGGACACGATGGCCATTAGGGTCCGTAACCTGGATAAGTCGCCCTGCCAAATCGTACTTGAAGGTGGAACGGTGGCCGTTGGCGTCAATTCGAGCTGTACGTCGCCCCATACTGTCGTACTCGTACCGCACTGTGTGACCATTGGCGTCGGTTTCACTCAGCTTGTTCCCCATCGCATCGTAGGTGTATGAGGTGCTATTCCCACGTATATCCGTCGTTCGAATTAACCGCCCGACTGCATCATAGGCGTTCGTCACATAGGTACAAGTCACATAGCCCCCGCTGCTGGAGGCACAATGCTCTCGGGGGGTGCCGCTAAGATAGTGTACTTTCTCTTCGGTCACCTTACCGTTATCGTCATAAACCTTCTCGTGGATATCCCCCCTCGGCGTGGTCACCTTGGTGAGTCGACCGAGCACATCGTAAGCATATTGCGTGGTGAGCTCCATTATCGACGTGTCAATCATTGAGGTGCGTCGGCGGAGAGTCGACGTCACCTTACGCCCCAGAGCGTCATAAGTATAAGTCGTCGAGATGCTACCCCCGCTGGTTGCCCCCTTTACAACCTTACTTTGAACATTGAGGCCATTACTTTCGTAGGTATATGTCGTAATACGCTGACGTGCCGGCACAGCAGGATCAATGAACTCTATGCGTTCCTTGACCTGCCCAAACGGCGCGCCGCTGGCGTAATAGGTATACCGCTCCAGGAGTACGTTGGGCGCTCCGTTGACGGTGGCCCGCACCTCATGCAGCTTGCCTTTCACCGCACCACTCGCCGCATCAGTGGTCTCGTAGTAGGAGCGCGTGACTTCGTTCCCCCGCTTGTCCATCACGGTAGTGAGCTGGTCATAAATGCCATAGCTGTAATCCATGTCATTCATGAGTGGATCTCGTATTCGGGAGAGCAAACCATGGTTATCCGACTTGAGGCCACCGAGCGCCCTATCTGCCCTGTAAGAGTAATTCCAGCGACGCCCCAGGCCATCGGTCTTGTCAAAACGTAATCCATCCGGTGTGGACTGGAACTGTATGACATTGCCGTCTGGCTCTTTGAGTGTACGCAATGAGCCGTAGAATCTGTCGTAAAAATGCTCTCTGACAAAGCCTCTGGGATCCGTGACACGTGTGCGCTGCCGATACAGATCGTAGTTCAAGGTCTCGGTTTCACCCAAGGTATTGGTATAATTAAACGCTTTATTATTTCCGTAATAGGTAAAGGCCATCTGCTTACGCTTTCCATTACGCACTTGGGGGTGGATGATTTCGTTGAGGAGGTGCGAGTCAGGGTGATAGGTGTAGTCCATCGCGCTGCCCATAGGGTCAATCGCTTGCTCCAGATTGCCGCCATCATCATAGTTGAAGGTCCAGGCGCGACCGGTCCAATCGCTAATAGTCTGGATATGGTGCGAGTCCCCGGAATAACTCATCGTCAATCCGGTACGGCCAGCGATCTCCAAATTATCCACCACCGATATGACCCGACCCAAACTGTCATAACTTAAGGAAATTCGATTCTGATAAGGATCCTGAATGTACTTCAACCTGGCGGTTTCATCCGGTGTAGTCACTAAATCCGAAGCTCCCGCTTCCTCGAAGACATACTTTACGCCGTTCCTAAACTGCAAGGTGTGCTGACCTGAAGCCGGTGTATTCAGCAACAGCGTGTCAAATTCCCCAGGCGGGTTCTCGGATATCACACGTTCCGCACTGTCATCCTCGTTGAGGATATACGTATGCTCCCCGCCCCGCTCATCGACATAGCTGATGGAGGACGGGATCTGATTATCATTCTCCTCTGCCGTCTGTTGATCGCAGTTAGGGCACTTCCCGTAGTCGTTGGACCGTAAACTCATATTGTAGGAATGGGTCCATCCATACCCCAAAGGACTGTCTGTCTCCACCTGGGCTTTTCGGGAGTTATAAGACCGGGTGAAAACGTAGGGCAGACCTCGCCCTTTAATGACCAAGTCGGTCTCATCATGGTACATATTGCCGGTGACCGTGGAGACGGGATCCGCGGTGGACGGCGTGCGAACGAGATCGTTATTGGTGACCGATACCAAGTTCTTATCCGTGAAGACCTCATTATCAAACTTCGGCTTAAGGATGGAATCGCCGACATCAGATTGAGTCAACCTTATGCTGCCGTCAACCCAACCGCCGCCTGCGGAAAAGCTGTCATTACTGATACTGTATGTCTGACTGACCAGGTCCCCTTCAACGTCGTCGTAGACTTTCTCAACATAAACCGTGAATCGATTAAACCCCGTTCGGGTTTTTCGGCTAGGAATTGCGTACTCCCACCGCGCGGGGTTGTTCCCAACCCATCCACCGAAAAGCAAATTATTACGTATGCGCTGAACCGTCGACAGATCATGCAGGATCTTATCGAAATCATAGAAGCCTACCTGAAAGACGAGATCATTAATCGGTGACCAATGCGCCCCCGAATTCAAGTTGAGATAATCAAACTTACCGCGTGATCCCACACCGAAGAAGGCCCTAAAATACTGCTCAAAACCGTTTAAGAGCTGGCTCAGGGTCGTCCCCCCTACATAGCTATACCCACAAAGGTTTCCTGCATTGAGCGTGGCACCACCGCCATGCTCCGAAATCAGACCTCGTATCTGCCGCTCACACTGATACATGCTCTCAATGTTGCTGGCCCAGTTGTCATTGGAGTAGTAAAGAATCGGGGCGCGAAGATCCGTAGGCGAAGAGACCGTTTTTTTTATAATACCAAAGGTCCTATCGCCATTGGTATTAAAGTACTTCCAAAAATACGGAGCGGTGTTGTAGATAGGCCATTGCTTTCCATCGAATCCAGCCGGGGGCTCTTCATCAAGTCCAAATTGCTCATACATGGACTGCAGCGTGCTTTCAGAGCCGTTGTATAACCTCATAAGTGTTGCATCTTCACCAGCCAAGGCCATCTGGATTCCTCGAACGGTCGATATGGCATCGAAGCCGGTTAGTTCCTGCCAGATCTCATGTTCCAGGGAGGAGCCTTCGTGTCCCAGTAGCTCGAAGTGCGCATTGGCAAAAAAAGCGGGTTGATCAATCCGCCAAGAGCCGTTGAATTGAACCCCCTTCATGTCGATGAGCAAGCCACCAGGCATAACCGAGAAGGCCGTGTCTCCCAAGTAGTCAACCTCATAAGTGGAGCTCACCATGCCCACAAAGCCCGCAATGGGAGAAATGACGTGATTGAGCGCATCCAAACGTCGGGTATTTTCTGTAAAACGAGTAAAGTATTGGGTCATGGCAACATTCAATAACCCACCGGTCAGCTCATCCTGTGCTACTCGATCATCAATTAGTCGGCTTTCACCCTCATCTACGGCACCGTTACCATTGGAATCCACGTAGGGCACACCTTCGCTATCGTTGATGATCGAAAACTCTTCATTGGCTTTCAGGAGCCGACCGGCAGCCCGATTGACCTGGGACCAGTTTGAGGTGTCACCGCCCGTGCCAATGAGGTAGTAGCCACCAAATATCAGGTTCCGGTAGGTAGCGGCAATAACGTGGTCTTCCTCGCCAGTGGTGGATGGAGCCCCGTCCATCTCGAACATCACGCTGAAGCGCGATCCGATGTAATCGACCTCCACATTAGAGGTCTCGACGACAATCGGGGTATCAATGATTTCACCATCCAATCGCAGAAGCATTTGATGGTGTTCAAACGGGTCACCTTCAATACCATTTCCGGGGAAGTAACTTAGGGTAATTCGCTTTGTTGACAGATCAGAAAGCGCTATCGGGTCCGAGGAAAAAACAGAGTCATCCGGTGCCCAATTTCCCAAGTCATAATTGATAACAAGATACTTTGCCCAATCAGGATCGTTGACATCATCGTGCTCTTCGATGCTATTAAAAGTTTCGACAGCGCTCAGTATCTGATAAGGCAGGGATGCAGGCAGAATGCCATCATGGACCGGAATGATAGTCCCAAGATCGATGATATCTTCTATATTGTAAGCCGTGTACCAGGAGATAAGTCCTTCATAGATTTCAAGCGGACCTTTATCACTGTAGAAAAAATCGTTATATTTAATTGCCTCATAATAATAATCATATTCAAATGGTATCTGCCCATAGATGTCGATATTTTTATTATGATACTCTCTTAGCTTCCAGGACGGGTCGACATCGATCCACTGACAACGACCTGGTGTGGCGGAGCAGTCCACTCTGGGCGGAAAGGCACCACGATAATCAGAGAATGGCACACTCACCTGAACCCAGGCATGTTCGAACTCGATGGTCGGGGTACCGTCCACGTCAACCAGATTCACATTTTGAATACCCTGGTCATCCATGATCGCCGCCGCCAGTTCGATGTTCTTCACACCGATCCAGTTGGCCACATCTTCGGCAGGCGCACTCACTATCGCTTTGGCGTAACGAGCCGGAATATTCTGCGACCGGTACATGGCAATCAATACGGATGCGATGTCCACATCGCTGCCCCGCTGGCCCATGAATGTATTGATCGTGTTTGAACGGGATCCGTGATACAGCGCGTACTCGTGAGTGTTGCGAACGTATTCATACATCGCGGCCACACTTTCCAAGGCTTCGGCCTTCTGGGCGATCAGTCCCTGCTCGCAGCCCCCCTCTTCCGGAGGGCACTCGAACAGAATCTCCCGAGTTTGCGCCAGTGGGTCGGCATGCGCGCTCCGTGCGCCAAACAACGCAAATAGGCACAGCACAATGGTGTACGCCATCGCACTCACGTACCGACGATAGACTAGGAACTCTCGGTTCCCCCCTAATGAAAAATTCGGCAGGCGATTCATGATCTCGTCCTTGATTTTTATGGGTTCAACTTGAACGTTCGGCGGTGTCGAGTGCGAGTCTGAAAGGTCGGCGTGGAGGGGAATCGCTCCGCCTTCGTCTCAACAAAGGCCGAACTACCCTCCGACGTCTTGATCGGTTCAACGGGCAGGGGCTGTTTTCCAAGGATGAAGCCCCTTGAAAGCCTCTCGATTGCTCGGGCACGGTCTTCAGGTGCCAGGGTCAATGCAGTGCCCACGTCCTCTTCCAGACTATCCAGCGCCTCAAATACTGCGGGCGTGATGGGCTGGATGATCGATGAGCCCCGGTTCGGTGCGGTTGAGCCATTAAATAACGTCGTCAGTCGCCGCCATACTGAGCCCTCTTCCTGATCCTGAGGCTTCAGATGGTGGGTCATGCCCTTGAGCGTGTTGATTTCATTACGCAAGGCTGTCAGTGCCGCCTTGTCCGAATCCACCACTGCCACATTTTGAGTACGAGTCGTCGGCGCGACGTTCTGGTCGTTGGAGTCTTGAAGCGTCAAGGTTGAACCCGAAGGAACGGCCAGGCGTTCAATTTCGCGCTTTACCGCACGCACCTGTGCCTTGATCGCTTCATACTCTTCCGGTCTTTCTTCAAGGCGGATAGCGTCAATGACTGAAGTGCCAATGGCCTGCACCGCCGCCCGGTCAGTGGCACTCAGTGGCGCGTTGTGGGGCCGTTCGTCTCCTACCGAAGCCACCGCCACGACCATGAGCGCGCTCGCGGCAATGCATTGTGTTTTCTTCATGGTTCTCATCCCTGTATCGATGCTTCAAAACGGTTCAGCTTCGCCTCATGAGGCCGGAGTAGCTATCGGCTGATCCCCATCCGGCCAATAATCGGCGCACCATCGTAATCGCAGGCATTTGCCTCGATCGTCACGCGTTTTCCGGAGAGCATTGCGCCATAGGCCAGCGAGGCGAGTAGTTTCGTACCACCGTCCTCAGTTCCGTCCCCACCGAACACCGCCTGATTATCGATACACCCAGTAGGGCCGACGTCCTGATCAAAGTGGAGATGCACCTTATTTGAAGCCGGCTCGACCACTACTTCAGTAATCAGAGCACTCTGCGACGCCGCATGGGCGGCCCCAATGGCAAATACGCCAACCAGTCCCAGTGCGGAAATCTGGATCGTCCGTTTCATCGTCATTTCTCCTTTTTTTCCTTGTAGAAAGAACCCACATCTTCCATTTGTCTCTACATAGAGGACATGAGAGGGATAAGTATTGTCGGGTCGAGATCCGCGGCTCCCACGGCTGGGGCGTCTTCCACCAACCCGGTATCCGTGACGCTCAAGGTACTGCCGTTACCGGCACGGCCAGGGCCGGAGGAGCTTTCGGCGTACTGTTGCTCTGCCCCCTTTCGGCTACTGCCAACGGGATTGCCCGATGTATCCAGTGTTTCCAGGCTCAATGATGCGATGGGATCGAGGGATACGATTTGATTGTCGGATACGTCCAGGTGGACAAGGTTAACGGCCCACTCCAAACCCGTGAGGTCTGTGATCCCTAAATTGCTGGCATCCAAGGTCGTCAACTGAGCAAGATCACCGCGATTCAGTGCATCCAGAGCACCACGGCCAAGGGCGACGTTGATCGCCCGCCTCAAATTGGCATCCGGGATGCTCACCACGGTGTGTAGATTTCCTGAGTCCAGCCCGTCGGCCGCCGCCATGGCGCGAACCACCAAGGCCGTGTCATACGCCCGCGCTTCCCAGCTCCCATTCGACGCCTGATTCAAGGCCATGGAAGACAGCCAAGCACTTGCGGCCGCGGTGTTGCCGACCAGCAGCGCCGCGTGAGCAGCCAGCGCCTGCAACACTATTGGCTCGGCACTATTCATTTGGCCAACCAGGTTAGCCACTCCGTCCTCTATGAGCGGCGTCAAGGCACTGTCTTGACTGACCCACGGTGCAAGCCCCTTTACCACCAGGGCCGTTACAAAGGGGTCAGAGCCACTCTGCTGCCCCAACGGCCAGCCGTCCTGACCAATCTGTGCGTTCTTGAGGTAGTCCAGCGCGGGTTGGATGGACACATTCGACCCCCCGGCTGCAGTACCAATGCGAGCCAGGGCTTCCAAGACGAGTGCGGTGTCCAAGGGGGATTCCAGGTAATGTGAACTGAGGCCCCAACCTTCGTGTCCGGAAAGGGCTGGGTCTTGAATCTCACTAAGTCGAGGTATCCACTGACTGGCGGTATTGGTACCAGAAGCAGACAAAGCCACCGCGCGGCGGGCGCCATAGTCCACATTATTGCCGGCGCGATTCTGTAGCCAGGTCACGCCCCGATAATAAGCCTCTGTACGTGCGCCACTGGCATGGAGAGCCTTGACCACTTCTGTGGTCGCGATAAATCGCTCCGTTTCGAGCACACCCCAACTGCCGTCCGCATTCTGTTGCTGTGTCAGCCAGGAACGGGCCTGCTCAATGGCACTCTCGTAAAGAGCGGATGCGGATAACGGTGCCCCCAATAAAAACACCACCATAAACGGCAGCATAATGCGTCGCATAGCCTTATTCCCTTAGGATTCTTTATGGAGGCCCAATCTCCATAGGGCCTTGTTTCATCCCAAGCTAAGGCTTCTTAATGACACTTATACTCCGCTCTCCCCCGCAGAAAGCCGCAACATCCTGCTCTTTATTATGATTTTTTTATGACATTTTTTTCCTGCCTCCGTTATTTCCTACAGGTGGGCCGAGGCTTCTCTTGCTTCAGCGGCACGCCTATATCAGCCACCAGTAAAAGGCTTCAGCCGATAGGGGTTTGGTCAATCAGGCCATCCACGACGTTAGCGCCGCGACCAAGCTTTTTCCCCACAGAGCCTCTGCATCATCAGCACTGATGGAACTAACCCTCTAACAGGCTTTGGGTTGATGTCGATTCCCATACGGCATCCAAATCGGAATGCCCTCCCTGACGGCCAGTCTTAATAAATGATCAATGCCTTGCCCGCCGTTCAGAGCAACAATGCCGTCCGGGTGACCATGCTCAATCACCAGGCGATTCAGGTGCCGCCAAGCTTTGTCACCATGGCGCCGTACATTCAAGGCGTAGACAATGTGGTCAACCCCGTTCGATGCCGCCCACCGTTGCGCAGTCTCCGCATGCGGGTGGCCACCGTGAATCAGCGCCACATCGATCTTCCGGAGCGACAACAACTGCCCCAGCGCCTTGAGACAGGCATGGGGGGAACCGCCTGCCTCACCACCACAAATCAACACTCGATTACTGTCCATAATAACAGTATAGAGTCCCGTCCTTGAATCCTGCAACAATGGGTGTGGCTCTCGCCGCACAAACCGTGTGGTCCCTTGCCTTAACGCCCCGCCGGATCGTGAAACGGGGCGCGGCCGCTTGGCTCGATCCAATCTCTAACCTCGCCTTCCATGGCACTCTTTCAATCATTTCACCCCACGGGGAAACACTTCCCCATGGGGCGCATCCGCGCGTGTTTCTCCGTGCTTATTCAGGAGACGCACCATGCCTACGATCCAACCCCGTTTCCCTTTGGGAGCAACTGTCATCACTCCGGGTGCCGCCGCGGCGTTTGCCGACACCAACGTTCACCCCGCCCACTATCTTCAACGTCACCGTCACGGCGACTGGGGCGAGATGCCGCCAGAAGACCAGGCATCAAATGAAGAAGCACTCACCGAGGGATACCGACTGATGTCGAGCTATTCCATCGCCCCTCACACCACGATCTGGGTCATTACGGAAGCGGATAGGAGCGTCACCACGCTACTTCTGCCTTCCGAATACTGATTGACCTCGACTTTTCCTCTCCACCCGGGAGCCCCTCCCGGATGGAGGGACTCCCCGTATTCCGGGATTTATCATGAAACGTCACCCATCACTCCGTGAGACGGAGCAAGCGATCATCGACGCGGCCTGCGGGCTGTTGGAGCGTCGACTGCGCCGACAGTATCATCGACACACCGAGGTGTTCGACAAACCCGATGACGCGGCGAAGTACTTTCAACTCAAGCTGTCCGGTCAAGAGCAAGAAATGTTTGTCGGCATCCTCTTGGACAATAAGCACCGGATGCTACGGTACGAGGCGTTCTTCCAGGGCACCGTTGACAGCTGTGCGGCGCATCCGCGAGAGATCGTCAAGGCCGCGCTATCCTGCAACGCCACGAGCCTGATACTGGCGCACAATCACCCATCCGGCGTGCCTCAGCCCAGTGCCGGTGACCGCGCAGCAACAAACCGAATCGACTCGGCCTTGGAGTTGATCGGCGTTCGCTTGCTGGACCACATCATTGTCGGCCACGGTCAATGGTTCAGCTTCAGCCGACACGGCCTTCTCTAGCCCTCGCCCCGCATTTTGCGGGGCGTTTTCGTTTGGGGCACTTGGTCAAGGTAGACATATTTGCCCAAGACGTTGATACGCAACCTATTGAATTGACTTACCTTTCAGGCGTATAACGTCTGGCAGTGCCCATTGAGGATGCGATGGCCACTTTAGGGATAAAATTCCGAGAACTGAGGATGGAGTCCCATGTCTCAAGCGCGATGTTTAGGTGACCGCAACGGCCAGACCGTGTGGGTCACCATAGGGTATCGAGAAAGCCTGCGGGGGTATTACATGGTCGTGGAGTCACAAGACGCGAAGGGCCGCCGGCACGCCATGTACTCCAGTGCTTTCCGGCGGCAGCTGCTGAGTTATCAACGGGAGCTGAAGCGATTAGGCATTACCGTCCCCCAACAGGTATTCCGGCAGGCGGCCGAGCAGGGCTCACGGCACCAGGCGTTGTATTCGCTGGATCCATAGGGCGATCCAGGTAACGGACACCCCTATTCCCACACGCCTTCTGGCGGAAACCCGCCGCTCTATGTCACAATATGCCATCACCCGCCGCCACGACGGTCATCGTGG
>NZ_AQPF01000005.1:0-187089 GCF_009846745.1 Alcanivorax xiamenensis
GGGACTGTCAGGTAATAACCATCACTGTACAAAAAAAAGCCGGATTCGAAAGTAATCCCACATACAGGAGTTCTTATGTTCAGATAGCCAAATATTCAGTCATGTCTTGAATTTTAGAAAAGCTTGGGAGAAAAGCTCCAGATTCAATCATCATTGAATACATAAGAAAAGCAGACTCAACTGTTATCACTTCACATTCAACCAACCGTTTAAGCAGACCTAGAGAGCCAGTCACCAGATCGTCTCCTAACACTTCCTTTGCCTTTTTTCTGGCCCTTCCGTCATCTGTACAAATACAAAGATTCGCAGCCATGGCCCAGATTATACATTCAGTTTCACCATCCCCCAGAATCATCTCCGTTTTTGCTTCAATGAAAGCGTCAAGATCTAATTCATTAGCAGAAAGCACCTCCACTCTACCAGAATTAATATAAGGAGTTAGTGTAGCCTTCTGTTCTTCATCCACCTCTGCCAAACAAATCTCACCGATATATACAGCATCCTCACATCTACTCAATACTAAAGAGGTAATATTTGCATTGTGAAAATTAATTACCGTGCATGTATCAATGATATAATGCATACACGTCAACCCAAGTTAGCCGCCATTAATGACTTAATTGGCAACTCAAGTTTCTCCCGAACAAACCCCAAAGAAAACTCTCCGGCCGATATTTTCCCAATTGCAGATTTTACAATGCTAATAGGAATCTGTGGCATCTTAAATTCAGGTCGCGCAGGAAGCCCTGCAGCTTCTGCTCGCTTTTCTGGGCTACCATGTTGCTTTCGGATATGCTGAACCAGTGCCATAGTACCACCGGCAGGGAGTACACCTAATCTTTCGAGCCGGTAACCAGCCACCTCAAAACTTACTCCATAGATATTTGCCAAGTAAAGTATCTCAATATCACCAATATTTTCAGAATCCGTACTTTTAAGCACCTCCCTGATTTTTTTTAGGCACAGGCCCACACCTCGAGCAGGCAGAAGCAGTGAAGATGCTAAAATATCAGCTTCTCTTTCGATCATTTTACTTTCAGCGAAACTAGGCATATCTTTTTCACGGTACTCATCGAAAACCCCCGAATCCTCTCCAGGATCAACATGAAGCAAAAGGTGAGAGAACTCATGGGCCAAAGTAAAAAGCATCCTGCCAGAAAAACGAGGAGATATAAAAATATAAGGTCGCCTAGAGTAATAAACAGAAACACCTTCAAAAAAGGTTGACCTAGTTACAAAACTATAAACTCCAATTTTATCAAGCAAAAAAGGAAGATTTGAAAGAGGAGAAACAAGATCAACTTCTAGAACCTCATTTCGGATAAAGCTTGCCATTTCTTCATAGTCAGCCAACCTATCCTCATAAAAGCAGCCTATCCAATCCGCGTTATTACCATCATCCAAAAAAGCCGATGCAGCCCCGATTAGGTTCTCATATCTCTTTATATCAATAATTTCTTTAGGCGGGGCTTTAGGATTAGCTCTTCTAAAAAAAAACTCAAAATCTCTAGCAGAATCAGACTTTCTCATTTCTGCAAGTACTGAAAGACTTAAACCTAAGGCTTCAGCAACTTTCCTTGCTTCTCCTAGTGCCACATTCTCTCCAGTTAGCAAAGCCTCGATAGTTTCCACCTTTACACCAAGGCTCGCGGATATCTCATCGTAAGTCGAGCCGTAAGAATTAAGGACATCCTGAAGGCTATTCATGCTAGTCATCCACCTTTAATTTTTCTTATCCAAGCAAGAATGACCTCTACTTGCTCTTTATCAAGTTTCCGCCATCTAGCAATAACATCATGCATTTTATTCGCATTTTCCACATGAAACACTTTCTTCAACATACCTAAAGATTGATCCCGGGCCACTTCTATTTCCAGAGCATCTTTAAAGGCCTCAGGATTTCGACCAACAATATAATTTTCCACTCTTCTATCAAAATTTTTATGGTCATCAAGACCGGAATGATTTCCATATTTATCTACGATAATATTCCCCAATATTTGCCCCGTCTCATCATCTCTCTTAAGCCTTTTTTCTGGGAAACGATCAAAGGCTGAAAGAGCGTCAATTTTTTCAGCAACTTGAAAGCCACCAACAACAAACTGCCTCATCGATGCAATTCGGCCAGAAACAATAAAAATGTAGTCACCTTCATTTACGGCCCTCCTAACGTTAGGAACACATGCGCCTAATGAAGGGGTTGCAGAATATATATCTGGATCGCTCATTTTCCAACCAGCACCGGGGTCAGCACCTTTGTACATCGTATAAATATAACCTTTCATATTAACTCTCCAGCATTCCAATAGCTTAATTCACCTATCGCAGCCTGGTACATCCCGTCATAGTGCAAACTTGTTGCAATGAAAGCATCGCGGACAGCAAGCTTGATCTCATACCATCCGTGAGAAGACAGGACTTCGTCCAAGGATGCTAATGCTCTCTCTCCATGCTGATAATCCATAGGCCCATGCACTCTATAGGTTTCTGCTTGTTTATCCGAAAAACCATAGAGGCGAGTATAGGCACTATATATTTTTGGACTCAATTTGGAGTAAAAATACTCAACTACGCCGGCACCTAAAAAGTGGAATGCAGCTCCTCTCTCAGAAATATCTCTGTAAAGGGCTATCGCAGCAGAGTTCCCAGGCGTTGGATGGATATCTTTCAGCTCATCCGGCGTCCCACCTGCCGCAAGCACTAACCGTTCAGCCATTTCTAAGTGATCAGGTCCTGACTGTTCAGTACATTCTTCTATGAATGTTTGAAAAAGTGCTTGAAAAAAATTTTCTCCGTATTGTAGAGACTTCTCTACAGCCTCCCGACGCAATTCCCTTCCACATTTTGTCCGGTACACATGTTGTAGCTCAGCCTTCTTTATCTGATCAATAGAAAGCTCACCAGCAATAATAGATTTCCAAAGAGGATGCTCTAGGAAAGGAGCAACATCATAAATTTTTAATAGCTCATCTCTATTACTCACCATTTCGTTCGCCCCCTTTACAAGCACTCAGGGCATACATTGATATCCTTTCAGCGGTTTCAAACGGCCATGGTGGTAACACCAAACTATATCTATACCCCCCCAAGGCATAACTATATCTTCTATCTCTATAGTCAACGCTCATCATTCTCACTATAGAACAATCAGCTTCGCTGATTCCTTTCCCAAGATCTCCTCTTTTTATCTCCACTATCAGTTTACTCAAATCGTGCCCTATTCCCTTTAACCTCGAGGTAGAAAACCCTCCCTTGAGTAAAACAGCCTTGCAGGAAAGCTCAATCGAATGGCAGACCAAATAATAGTACACTAACAAGCAGTTTCTCTTGGGACTACCATTATCAGTACATATTCCTCGTACAGCCTCCAGAAAGCCCGCCCCCTCAGTAGCTAGGCTTCTTGGTGTCTCTTTCCCCATGCCACCTCCTTCTTATAGTCCGCAAAACGGAGCCAGGTCTTGTCCCGCACGCATATTCCAACTACCCACCAAACGTCAACACAACTCCACTATCCGTCAGCAACAATTGTTACCGCGCCCATATCATCCCCACATACAATGGCCGCACTTCGTTCTCCAGATTTTCTTCATCATTTTTTAGCCCATCCAGGCCCGCCAGCAATACGGTACCGAACTCCAGCTCCTTGCTACTTTGCTGGATCGGCAGGGCCACGCTTTCGGCGTTGTCGTCGTAGTTTTTTTGTCAGCGGTGGTTTTCAGCCAGGCATTGGGGATATCGACGGCTTTAAGAGCCCGTTGAAGCGTTTCGGCCAGCCAGTGATGGCCGTAGATCACGGCGGTGGAATTAAGGGGCAAGTCGTTCTGGTACCATTTGTGAATGCAGCAGGCGATATAGTGGCCTTCGTCGTTAATGGCATCGAACTTGTGAGGCTGCGGTTCTGGCCCGCTGGCGCCAGCCACGTCTGGGGCGATCAGGGGGATGTGGTCATCGTCGGCGTCTTGGGCTTGCAGGAAGTCTTTGGCAAAGTCGTAGACATAATTGAGGATTTTGAGGGGGCCTGAGTAATTCGGTCTAAATACAGCGGCACACACAATTCTCTGGACGTTAGCGCCAGCATGGTCAGTAGTACTTCGAGGCCCCTCAAAAGGCCTCTGGATGAAGCAATAGGAAGACATCCCTTCCCCCACTTTTTGGTTTTACGCCGTGCCTCTTCGGGCCGGCGGTTTCTGGCGGCCGCCTTCCAAGGCGGTCTCCTTCCAGGACGCCGCTGGTGCGCCGTCTTTTTTGTGATCTAAGTCCGAATTTACCGGCGGCGAAAATAAATGCAAGCGGCTGTTTGGGTCATTCCTTGATCATGCCCGGCATGGGCGGTGTGTAGGTATCGTCTGGTGCCGGGGCCCTTCCCTGCCTTCAAGCCCCATTTTGGGGGCGATTATCCGCAAAGTGGAATCTTGCTGTCCTATTTCCGGGAGGCTCTCTTTAGGTTTGAAAATCAACTAGTTTGCGGCGTTTATCGCCGCAAAAATCGCCTTTTTCAAACCTCTGTTCTAGAGAACACAAGCCGCATCCACACCGCCAGCCCCAACCCCCAGGCGCCGTTGACGATCAGGCCGCCCACCACCGTGTTGGCGCTGACGTCCAGGCCTTTGAGGGGAAACACCACCAACATGGCCACCAGGGTGGGGCCGATGGCGCCGGCGATCAGGGCACCAAGCCAATGACGCAGGCCCTGCCAGCGGCGGATCAGCCACCAGATCGGAGGCCCCCAAACACCCCCCCAGAATGCCAGGGACAGGACTTTGGGAATACCGAAAGGCGGCACCGGGCTCATATTCCAGGGCGCCGCCGGGATCAATCCGGCCAGCCAGAACAAAGCGATGACGCCCTGGTGGAACAGCAGCGTGGCGATGAAGCCGCCGATGAACGCTTGAAGCCATTCTTTTGCGTTGGGCGGGTGCTGTGCGTTGGACATGGGGCCTCCTGTGAGCGGGCGCTTCACAAACGCTATCACATCCAGTGGGAGGGCAGGCATGGGGAGTTCGGGACGGCATTGAGGCGGGATGCGCTTGGCGTTCGCTGCCGAGGCAGCTTCCCACAGTGATGGAGAGGTTGGTACGAAGCTGCGAGTGTCTTGCTGGCGAATCACAGCTCTCCGGGAAGGAAATTTGCCAGCAGGCTGGTCATCCTGGCCCGGAAGATCGCCCGCACCGCCTTCGCCCTGATGAAGCAGCAACAAGAATATTGCCCCGCAAAGCTCTTTTAAGCATTGCAGGGCACCATAGAATCTCCCACAGCGGCTTCGTAGAGTAATCCGTGGGAGCGAGTGGACGGGTTGCTCAACTCAGCCCTCGTCCGGGATTTCCGGGTCCACCAGTTGCGCCAGTTGGATCAGGGATTCCTGCCAGCCCTGATAGCAGAATTCCAGCGGGATGGCGTCGGGGATGCCTTCCTGGGTGATGTGCACTTCGGTGCCGCACAGCACTTGCTTGAGGGTGACGGTGACCTGCATTTCCCCGGGCAGGTTGGGGTCCTCGAACTGGTCGGTGTAGCGGATCAGTTCGTTGGGCTTGAGTTCGACGAAGCGGCCGCCGAAGGCGTGGCTGTTGCCGGTGGTGAAGTTGGTGAAGGTCATGCGGTAGCCGCCGCCTTCGCGGGCGTCCATGTCGTAAACCTTGCCGGTGAAGCCGTGGGGCGGCAGCCATTTGACCATGGCGTCCGGGTCGATGAAGGCGCGGTAGACGCGGTCGGGGGTGCCGCGCAGGACGCGGTGCAGACGAACGGTGTTGCCGGACATGGGTGTTCTCCTTTTTTGATCTCTGAATGCCGGTTAGTCGGCTGCCGGCCGGCCATTTCGACAACGGCAGCGCAGCGAGCCTGTTCATCGAATAATCCGATTCAATGTCACCACTTTTCCCTGTTTTTTATCGGCCGATCCAATCCTAGAGTGACGTCATCGAGTGGCCAGGCACCCACGCCTGTGTCCACTTAGGAGGACATAAGGAGGACATTATGATCAGACTGCGACCCTTCAATGAACTGGGCGGTGCCCGGCACGGCTGGCTGGATACCAAGCATCATTTCTCCTTCGCCAATTACTACGACCCGGAGCATTTGCACTGGGGCGAGTTGCGGGTGTGGAACGATGACAGCATCGCACCCCAGACCGGTTTCCCGCCCCATTCCCACCGGGACATGGAGATCATCACCTATGTCCGCGAAGGCGCGATTACCCACCAGGACAGCCTGGGCAACAAGGGCCGCACCGAGGCCGGGGACGTACAGGTGATGTCCGCGGGCACCGGGATCACCCACAGCGAGTACAACCTGGAGGAAACCGAGACACGGATTTTCCAGATCTGGATCATCCCGAACGCCACGGGCCTGCCGCCCACCTGGGGCAGCAAGCCGTTTCCCAAGGGGGATCGGGCCGGCGGCTTCGTGACGCTGGCCAGCGGGGAGCCGGAGGAAGACGGCGCGCTGCCGATCCAGGCCGACGCCCGGGTGGTGGCGGCGACCCTGAATCACGGCCAGGAGGCGGTCTACGAGCTGGCGCCGGGGCGCAAGGCCTACCTGGTGCCGGCCAAGGGCCGGGTGCGCGTCAACGGGGTATTGGCGGAAGCCGGGGATGGTCTCGCCATCGACGACGAAACCCGGCTGACGGTCAGCGCCGAGGCGGACAGCGAGGTGGTGCTGGTGGATGTGGTTTGAGGGTGCGGTCCAGAATCGTCACCAGTCCATTAGTCTTGGAGATACGAAGTAACGCTCTATTCGCTGCCAAGGCAGCTTCCCACAGACCGGACTACGTAGCCGCTGTGGGAAGCTGCTTCAGCAGCGAATGGGGTACCTGCTGGATCAAACCACGCCCTGGCTGCGCAGGTAGTCCTCGTAGTTGCCGTGGAAGTCGACGATGCCGGTGGGCGTCAGTTCGATGATGCGGGTGGCCAGGGAGGAGACGAACTCGCGGTCGTGGCTGACGAACAGCAAGGTGCCGGGGTAGTTTTCCAGCGCCAGGTTGAGCGACTCGATGGATTCCATGTCCAGGTGGTTGGTGGGTTCGTCGAGCACCAGGATATTGGGCCGTTGCAGCATGATCTTGCCGAACAGCATGCGGCCCTGCTCGCCACCGGAAATCACGTCCACGGTTTTGTTGATCTCGTTGGAGGAAAACAGCAGCCGGCCCAGGGTGCCGCGAATCACTTGTTCGTCGTCGCTGGGTTTGCCCCATTGGGCCATCCAATCGAACAGATTCAGCTTTTCCTCGAAGTCGGCGGCGTGATCCTGGGCGTAATAGCCCAGGGTGGCGTTTTCCGACCATTTCACTTCGCCGGCGCTGGGTTCCAGGTCGCCGACCAGGCAGCGCAGCAAGGTGGATTTACCGACGCCGTTGGGGCCGATGATGGCAATGCGCTCGCCCACTTCCACACGCAGATCCAGTCCGGAGAACAATTCCTCGTCGAAGCTTTTCGCCAGGCTCTTCACTTCCAGCGCGTTGCGGAACAGCTTTTTCTCCTGCTCGAACACGATGTACGGGTTCTGGCGGCTGGAGGGTTTGATTTCTTCCAGTTTGATCTTGTCGATCTGTTTGGCCCGCGAGGTCGCCTGCTTGGATTTGGAGGCGTTGGCGGAGAAGCGGCTGACGAACTGCTGCAGGTCGGCGATCTGCGCCTTCTTCTTGGCGTTGTCCGCGCGCTTGCGTTCCAGCGCCTGGGTGGCGGCGGTCATGTACTCGTCGTAATTGCCCGGGTAGACGCGCAACTCACCGTAATCCAGGTCCGCCATGTGCGTGCACACGCTGTTGAGGAAGTGGCGGTCGTGGGAAATGATGATCATGGTGCACTGGCGCTGGTTGAGTACGTCTTCGAGCCAGCGGATGGTGTTGATATCCAGGTTGTTGGTGGGCTCGTCCAGCAACATGATGTCCGGATCGGAGAACAGCACCTGGGCCAGCAGCACGCGCAGTTTCCAGCCCGGCGCCACTTCGCTCATGGGGCCGAAGTGCTGCTCCACCGGGATACCGACGCCCAGCAGCAGATCGCCGGCGCGGGACTCGGCGGTGTAGCCGTCCATTTCGGCGAACTCCGCTTCCAGTTCGCCGGCGCGGATGCCGTCCTCCTCGGTCATTTCCTCTTTCGAGTAGATGGCGTCGCGCTCTTCCTTGACCTTCCACAGTTCCTCGTGGCCCATGATCACCGTGTCCACCACCGAGTACTGCTCGTAGGCGAACTGGTCCTGACGCAGCTTGCCGATGCGCTCGTTGGGGTCCTTGGACACATTGCCCGCGGACGGTTCCAGATCGCGGCCGAGGATCTTCATGAAGGTGGACTTGCCGGAGCCGTTGGCGCCGATCAGTCCATAGCGGTTGCCGTCACCAAATTTGACGGAGACGTTCTCAAACAGCGGCTTGGCACCAAACTGCATGGTGATATTGGCGGTGGTCAGCAAGGTCGGATTCCGGATCGAAGAGCGAATGGAGAGGAAAGAGAGAAAAAGCGGCGTGGATTATGGCACAGAGGCCGGCCCGGGTCACACCGCCAGGGTGTGTATTCGCCGCCAAGGCGGCTTCCCACAGCGGCTCCGTGGCCTCCCTCCGTGGGAAGCTGTCCGGGCGGCGCTCCGCTTGGCAGCGAATCGTGGCGCGGCAACGATTCACGGACCTCGATGTCCGTGGACAATCTTTCCCGGCCCTTATAAGTTGCCCCGGTGTTTAGACGGAAGCCAGAACACCCGGCCAGGAGAGCATCACCGCGATGAACATCTACTACCGAGAGGAGCGCCTGTGCGGCGGCCTGTCCGGAAACGGGGAGAAGCAGAACTGGATCGACCGGCTGTTCGAGCGGCCGCGCCGGGCCAGGACCTGGGAAGCGTTTCCCCTGGACGACATCAACCGCGTGCTCCACAACCACCACAACTCCTTCGGCTGCTCGGTGAAGGCGCCCATGGGCAACATCATGTGGCGTAGTGAGGCCTTGCATTACACCCTGCCCTGCGATGTGGAGGCTTACATTCCACGGCACATTGCCTTCACCGATGGACAGCGCGATTTCTATCTGGTGGTGATCGGCGACGCCTGTGAACTCCGTATCTGGCCGGACAGCCGCCAGCGGGAGCGGCGGGAGGCCCACTGGTTTTCGCATCAGCCGGTGACGGATTATCGGGACTTCAAGGCGCTCAAGGTCGCTTTCGACGCCCTGCTGGTCCATGTCCGCAAGGAGGATCGGTTAGCCGGCCACTGACCGGCGCCGCGCCAGCGCCCTTCCTTTTTCCAGCGCCAACACCAGCAACAGACTGAGCCCCGCCAGCGGCAACAGCGCCAGCAGCGTCAGCGTGACCGCCAGCCAATAGCGTTTGCGGATCGGCGGCGAGTCTGGCGCGCCGAGGCCACCGGCGGGCCGTCGGCGCCACCACATGACAGTGCCGGTGATCACCAACGCGACGATGGCGACGCAGGTGAGCAACATGACGATCTGATTGGCGCGGCCGAAGTAGTTGCCCATGTGCAGCGCCACGCCAAGTTCCACCGCCTTGGCGATGGCGCCGTAATCGTCGAAGCCCACGTTCACCAGCAACCGGTGGCCGCCGCTGTCCAGGTGCAGGGTACGCTGGCCCTGGGGGCGGTCCGGGTAGGTGTAGGCGCTGTAGGGATCCCCCGCGTCAGCGGGAATCGACAGCCGATAGCCGTAAGGCAACCTCTGAGCGGCAAGGAGCGCATGGACACGGTTGATCGCCGCCGTGGAGGTGTCCAGGCCCTCATGAGAGTGGCGGTGGTCGGTCTGTTGGTGTTGGGGGCATGAGTTCACGCCGTATTCGCCGGCGAGCGGAGCGCCGCCCGGCCAGCTTCCCACGGAGAAGACGACGCAGCCGCTGTGGGAGGCTGCTTCAGCAGCGGGTGGGCGTGTGGGCATGCCTGCGTGTCGCGCATCAGTGGGCTGGCTCGCTACTGTGGTGCGGCGGCGGCCGTCCGGCAACGGCGCTTGCTGTAAAGCCCAGGGCGCGTCACCGAGAGTCTCCAGCATTGTTTTTGAGAGGTTTGTGTCGGAAAGGGTGGTCTCGGCAGGTACTTCCCCACCACCGTGATGGCGCAGTTGCGGCGGGTAACCCAGCCCCAGGGCGTTGCTCACCGGGCTCAGCACGCGGTCGCCCCAGAACGACGCCCAGGGCAGACCGGTGATGATCAGGAACACGATCATCACCGCCGTGTACACACCCACCAGACGGTGAATTTCCCGCCAGCGCTTGCGGCCCCGGCTACGCCGGTCAAACCTAAACGCCCTGCTCCGGCGTCCGCGCGGCCACCACAGATACAGCCCGGTGATCACCAATACCAGCGCCCAACTGGCGGCCAGTTCCACCAGTGCGTCACCGCCGCGTCCCAGCAGCAGCGAGCCGTGCATGACATCGGCGAAGCCCACCAAAGTGCGGGCATAAATGACGTCACCCAGAATCGTCCCGTCCCCCGGATCGACGAACACACGCAGCGGCTCGCCCTGCTCCGGCGTCACGAACGCCATGGCGGTGCGGCCGGGGCTCACCGGCATGTCGATACGGGTGACGGTGCCACGCGGATAAGCCTCGCGCACCGCCGCCACCAGATCGCCGGCGGGCAGCACGGCGTCGCCGCTGGGGGCGAAACGCAGCTGCGGATAAATCAGATCGTTGAGTTCGTCGTTGAACAGATAAAGGGCGCCGGTGATCGCCAGGATCAGCAGAAACGGGGCCGTGAACAGCCCCGCGTAAAAGTGCCAGCGCCACACCGTGGCGTAGCCGTTGCGCGCCATCAGAAGCGGCCGGTCCAGCCCAGTTCCACGGTGCGCGGTTCACCGATGTAGACCTGGGTAGGGCTGTAGCCGGACCACTCGGCGTAGAACTCATCGGTGAGGTTGCGCCCGCGCAAGGTCAGGGTGCCGCCGGCCAGCGGGTAGCCCACCCAGGCGTCCAGCAGAGTGCGGCTGGCCACCCGGTATTGGTTGGCGGTACCGGTAAAGAAGTCGCCGGTGTAGCGCACCGCGCCGCCGACGGTGACCGGCAACGACGCCAGCGTATAGGCGCTGCTGAGGTTCCAGGTTTTCTCCGGCACGTTGGTGAGCCGGTTGCCGGACTGGTCGGCGCCGCCGCTGCTGGTCATGCGGGTGTACTCGGCGTCGTTGAAGGCGCCGTTCAGGTTCAACCACCAGCGCGGGTGCGGTCGCAGGGTCAGGTCCACTTCCACGCCCCTGGATTCCAGGCTGCCGCCCTGGATCGAGAGGCCGGGGTTGTTGGGATCGCGGGTGACGATGTCGTCCTGGCGGATGCGGTACACCGAAGTCATCAGCGTCAACCGGTCACCCCACAACCGGCCGCGGATCCCGGCTTCCACGGAACGGCCCGAGGTCAGGTCAAAACGGGCATTGGTGACGTTGCTCAGCAGCAGGCCGCCCACCGGCGCCGAGGCGCGATTGTATTGCAGGAACACCTGGGTGGCGTTGGTGAGGTCATAGACGGTGCCGAATCGCCAGGACAGATCCTCGAAGGTCTGGCCGAAGGTCTCGCGGCTGCCGGCGTCGAGATCGTCGATGCCCCGGTCCAGATCCAGATACTCGTAACGCAGCCCCGCCACCATCAGCCAGCGCGGCGTCAGGTTGAGGGCGTCCTCCATGAACACCGCGCGGCCGGACACGGTGCTGTCGTAGTTGAGCCGGCTGGTGTCATCCGCCGGCGAATTCGGCGGCAGATAGCCCCGGTCCGGGTTGAACGGGTCCACCGCCGTGGTGGTGCCGAAGCGGCGGCGGGTGTCGAAGTCGGTGTACTGGTATTCGACGCCGGCGGTGAAGCGATGGCGGCGCTCACCCCAGTAACCGTCATAGACGGCGTAGGCCCGCTCGGAGGCGAAGCGGTGATGGTGGTTAATGCGGGTGGTGCCGCGTTCCAGCAATCCGCTGTCTGCCTCGTAGGTGAAATCCTCGGAGTTGGCCCAGTCCCGGTTGGCGTTGTACAGCCCCAGTTCGTTGATCAGCCGCCAGGTGGAGGTCAGTTGGTAATCCACCTTGGTGCGCAGCCACTGGCTGTCAGCGGTCATAGCGCCGTCACGGACGTTGTAGTTGTGGTCGCGGATCGATTCGTCCAGCACCAGATCACCACCGGACACCACGTCACTGGGATCCCGTGCCACCGAGGCCGGCAGCAACGGCGCGCCCTGGTAGGGCGTGGTGTACCGGTCCTGGTAGACATCGAAGGCGGCGCTGAGGGTGAGCCGCTCGGTGGCCTGGAACAACAGGCTGGTGGTCAGGGCGTTGGTGCGGGACGAGGTGTCGTCGATGTAGCCGTTGCTCTCGCCGTGGCTGAGATCGGCGCGCAATGCCAGCCGCTCGCTCACCACTTTGTTGCCGCCGACACCCAGGCGCACGGTGTCATTACTGCCGTAGGAGATCATCCCTTCGCGGCTGTCCCCTGCCAGGCTGGCCTTGCGCGGCACCAGATTGATGCTGCCGGCGAGCGCGCCAGTGCCGTGCAACACCGACGCTGGCCCTTTGAGAATTTCCACCCGCTCCAGGTTCCAGGTGTCCAGGTTGCGCGCCACCATGCCCGGATCCGCCACCCGCACGCCATCGAACAGATACCCCACGTCGGTGAGGCCGCGCATCACGGCGGAAGCCGGTGAACCGGGGATGTTGCCGGCGCTGACGCCGGGGGCGCTGCGGTACAGCTCGATCAGGTTGCGCAGGCCCTGTTGTTCGATGTCCTCGCGGTCCACGCGGTTAACGGTGGCCGGCACCTCCCGGGGTTCCAGGCCCAGCCGCCCGGCGGTGGTGGTCGGCCGGGGCTGGGCCTCGATGTCCGCGCCCACTTCCACCGACTCCAATACATGGGGCTCCGGCTGTGACCAGACCGCTCCCGGCCACAGGACCGCGCAGCACAAACAACCGGACAGGGCGTAACGCGGAGAGATATAACGTCGTGGAGAGGGGTAACGTGGAAAAACAGGGAACGGCAGCGACAAGAAAACCTCCAGGCGAACGCGGACACTTTGGCGCGCAAGCCTAGCGGTACGGAGGAAGAAGAAAATGCGGCATATTGTCGCGGCGCCGCGCCACCCGGATCAGCGCAGCTCGACGATGATCCGGCGGCCGCCGCTGATCTGGACCTTGCCATCCTGGCTGACCCGGGTTTCCGGGCCGAAGTTGGCCACCACGGTGTGGCTGCCGGGTTCCAAACGGACGGTGGAGTTGACCCGGTAGCGTTTGCGCTCGTCCACCATCACCACGATCAGATGGTAGACATCGCCACCGTCCCGGCGCGCGTCCACCAGATAGTTATCGCCCTTGCCCTGCCAACGGACCCGCTGATCGGCGTCATGCAGAATCACCCGCATCACCTCGGTGTCGCCGTCCCGATCCAGGGCCACCGCCAGACCGTCCACCCGTTCGGGGGTGCTGGCATTGCGCCACAGAAACACCGCCACCAGCCCCGCCAGCAACAACAACGCCAACAAGGGCTTAATAATGCGTCTCATCGTCATCCTTTTCCGTTCATCCGTGTGCTACTCAGGCATAGACCCACGGGAACAGAACAAGTTGCCTGAAAACGGAAGACAGAACCGTAAAACAGGGTAACCCGGATCGGCTCCGGTCATCGCCCCGTCGATCCTGGCAAGAAAAAACGTTCGCAGGAAGGGAAAATGGTAGCTATTGCCAGTGCGAGAATACGAAGGGTATGAATTCGCTGGCAAGCCAGCTTCCCACAGGGGACTACGAAGCGATCGTGGGAAGCGGGCTTGCCCGCGAACGAAGGGACAGCGGCGGTCGGTACGCGACCACCTCTACGCGGTTACAGGTGGATGCCACACTCGGTTTTGGCCTTGCCCTGCCAACGGCCTTCACGGCCCTCGCCTTTCCAGGTGCAATGGCTGCAACCGATGGAGTGGTAGCCTTCCTGGACCAGCGGGTGGAACGGCAGGTCGTGTTCGGCGATGTAGGCGTCACGTTCTTCCCGGGTCACATCGATCATCGGGTTGAACTTGATCATGCCGCGACGCTCCTCGAAGATCTCCAGGCCGGCTCGATGCTCGGTTTGCCAGGACATCAGGCTGGAAATCCACAGGTCGTAGTTTTCCTTGGCCTCTTCCAGCGGCGTCACCTTGTTCACCTGACAGCACAGATCCGGGTCGGTTTGCCACATGCGTTCCTGCTGGGATACCTCATGGTGCTGTGGATCCGGGGTCACATCGATGACGTCCAGATTGAAACGCTCGACCAGGTAATCCTTGTATTCCAGGGTCTCCTGGAAGTGATACCCGGTATCGATGAAATGGACTTTCTGTTCCGGCCGGATGGTGGAAATGATATGCAAGAAATACGCGGAAGTGGCGGCGAAGGACGACGTCACCATGATCCGGTCCGGGGCGAAATCCTGATACACGCGCTGAATGCGCTCGGCGAAACTCAGCGAACGGTAGACCCGGTTCAGGTCGGCAAGGGTCTCCCGGGACAGACCGGCGCTGTTGTCGCCTACCCGTGTAATCAGTTGTGCATTGCCCATGACGTCGCTGTACCTCGAGTCGCTTCAGGTAACTGGAGAGGCCATGATAAGGACGCTGTAAACATTATAAAGAAATAAATAGTGCTACTTTTATACTCAACTGAAATATAAAAAGATAAACCCATCACATTCCGGAAACCACTCGCGAACCTTCCTCTGGATCGCTGTCGGATTCTTCTGTGGCATGCCTGGAAAGCATGCCGTTGTCACGGAAGCAATCAGGAGGAAACACCATGAAAGCTTCGCTAAAGGGTCCGATGGTCGCAGTGGCCACCTTTGTTCTAGCCACCGGTGCCAGCAGCCTCGCGCTGGCGCAACAGCACACCACCGAAAACCCGTCGGCGCCACCGGCCGGCGCCGCGCAGCAGGCCCCGCAACAGCAAGGCGCCATGCCGCAAAGCACCGATATTTCCGATCAGGACGTGCAGCGCTTCGCCGAAGCCCAGGGCAAGGTGAACGACATCAAACAGGAGTACCAGGGCAAATTGCAGGAGAGTGCCCAGGATCCGCGGAAAGCCATGGAAATACAGCAGGAGGCGCAACAGGAGATGGTGCAGGCGGTGCAGGACAGCGGTATGGATGTTCAGAAGTACAACCAGATCGCTCAACTGGCCCAGTACGACAACGAATTGCGCCAGCGCATCGAGTCCCAGTAACGGCTCTGCCCGGAAAGCAACGTCCATAACCCCAAAGGACCGGCGAATGCCGGTCCTTTTGTTTTTCTTCCGCCTTCAGAGACACGGCTTTTCGATCAGAACGTCACTCTCATGCCCAGCCAGTAACGGCGGCCATCTTCCACATAGCCGTATTCATCATAAAAGATTTCTTTGTCGGTAAGATTGTAGATACCGGCGTTCAGCGTGGTTTGCGGTGACAGACGGAAAGCCACACCAGCGTCCATCAAGGTATTCGACGGCGCGGTCGTGGTGTTGCTGGACGGCCCGGTCACCGGCTGGCTCTCTTTGCCGCGATAGTGCACGGAGGTCCAAGGGGCAATCCGATCGGTGGCGCGCCAGTCCGCCCGCAGGGACGCCAGGTGTTCCGGAATCTGGGTCAGCGGCTGCCCTTTGTACTCACCGGATTTCTGTTCGGAATCGGTGTAGGTGTAGCTGAAGGTCAGATCCAGTTGGCGCCACAGGGTGGTGGCCAGGGTCGCTTCCACCCCTTTGGTCACCGCTTCATCCACATTGATACGGTAGGTCGGGTCGGCACCGAAATCATTGGGACCATCGGTGCAAATGGTGATCGGACAGGCTACCCGGGTGATTTTATCCTCGAAGTCGTTATGGAACACGGTAACGCTGGCGGTGAGTACCCGGCCGGCATTGAAGTACAGGCCAAGTTCTTTGTTCAGTGAGGTTTCCGGTTCCAGATCCGGGTTGCCGTAAATGTTGCCGCCCCGGCTGACCTGCCCCCAGTCCGGGGTGATTTCACGCAGGTTCGGCGAACGGTAGCCGGTGGAAACACCCCCCTTGATGGTCCAGCGCGGCGCGAAGCCCCATACCGCATAGAGACGCGGGCTGACCTGGCTGCCGTAATTTTCGTCATCGTCCAGTCGCACGCCACCGGTGAGGCTCACATTGTGCGGCAGCATCCATTCATCTTCGACGAACATCGCCCATTTGGAACCGTCCACCCGGGTGCGGTCAGAGATGCGATTCGATGTCTTGTCGGACAGTTCTTCCTTTTCGAAATCCGCGCCCACGGTCAGCATATGGTCTCCCAGCGGCACCATCAGGCTGCTCTTGGCGGTGGTATTGGTGATGGTCATCTCGCGGGTTTCGTTTTCGGTCTCTTCCCGCTGCACATAGCTGTCCGAGGTACCGATGGCCCAGCGGCCGGTGTGAGTCAACGCCAGCACTTCGCGGCGAAACTCGTCGTCGCTATCGGTACAACCGCCACGGCAGCCGTCCGGATCCACACTCTCACCCACATGGCCACGACGGCGCTGACGGGTTTCCCCCGCTTCCAGGGTGAAGTCGTGATCGGCGGTGGGCGTGAACGCCAGTTTGGCGGTGAGGCTGCGCAGACTTTTATCTTCGAAGCCGTTGGCAAAGCGATCCTCTTCACGGTTACTGAACTTGCCTGAGAGCTGCAAACCCAACAGGTCTTTTTTCAGCGGACCGTTGAGGAAGAAGTTACCCTGCTGCATGTCCCCGGAGCGGGAGTCGTCCTGAATGATGGTATCCAGCTGCATGCCGCCGCCCCACTCGTCGGCGACCTTGCGGGTGATGATGTTGATCACGCCGCCAATGGCATCGGAACCGTACAGCGTGGACATGGGACCGCGCACGACTTCAATACGCTCGATGGCCTGCAGCGGCGGCAACCAGTCCTGTTCGAAACCGGCGCTGCCGTTGGGGCGGCTTTCCCGGGAAGACACCGGCTTGCCATCCACCAGGATCAGCGTGTATTGCGCCGGCATCCCGCGCATGACGATGTCGTTGCCGTTGTCACCGGCGCCGCCGCCGGTAACGATGACACCGGGGATATCCCGCAGCGCGTCGGTGGCGTCCTTGTAGAAACGCTGTTCCAGTTGTTCGCGATCAATAACGCTGATCGAGGCCGGCGCGTCCTCCAACTGCTGAATGCGTCCCGCGGCGGTCACCGTGACCCGTTCGATCTGGTTGACGGTGTCATCGGCAATCACCGAACCCGCCCCCAAGCCGAGTACCACCCCGGTCAAGGCACAACGTAATTTCATTCCTGAACTCCCGCAGTTTCCCAATGGCGTCCAAAGACCCGATCCCGGACGTAAAATTGCGAACAGGAATGATATAGATTCTTATTTGATGAAAAAGGCAGGATTACACTTTATACATTCTCTGCCGCCGCCAGTCGTACATGCACCCGCAGACCGGGGCGGCCATTCTCCGCCCACAACTCGCCGGCCTGCCGGATCACCGCGCGGCGCGCGATACTGAGCCCCAGTCCAAAGCCGCTGTCGGTGGTGCGGGCCGGATCCAGCCGCACGAACGGCGCGAAAATCGATTCCAGGCGTTCCTCCGGCACTCCCGGCCCCTGGTCCGCCAGCCACAGATGCCAATAACCGCCCTCCCGGTTGCCGTGCAGCATCACTTCGCCGTTCTCCGGGGAGTGGCGGATGGCATTGCGCACCAGATTTTCCAGGGTCAATGCGAAGTCGTTGAGATTGCCAAGCACCGTGGCGTGCTCGGGCAACTGGCAACGGAACCGCAATCGGTCCCAGCCGCTTTCAAAAGCGGCGTCGTCCACCACCAGATCCCAGATTTCCCGGACCGACAACGGGCCGATCTCCGAACCGCGCTGCTCGGTGTCGTGCCACACCAGAGCCAGGGTGTCGTCCACCAGAGTGCGCATTTTGTCCACTTCCGTGGCGACCCGCTGGCGCAACGCCGGTTCGTCCAGCGGGCTGTCCAGCGCCACATTCAACCGGCTCAGCGGCGTGCGCAGCTCGTGGGACATGTCGTGCAGGAGTTGCCGCTGGCTGGCCAGCAAACCGGACACCCGCTCCGCCATGCTGTTGAAGCTGCGCCCCAATTCCCCGAATTCATCGCGCCGTTCGGTCAGGGTGGTTTCCACCCGCGACGCGGGCTCGTCGCGGAACCGCTGCACCTGGGCTTCCAGCGCCCGCAACGGCACCATGATGCGCCAGAAGATCAGGATCACCGCCAGCAGCGCCATGATGCCGGGCAGCAAGGTCAGAATCAGGGTGCGTTGCAGCGGCCAGGCGCCGCCTGGCATGTGTTCCGGCGGTAGCTGCATCACCAGGCGCCCCTGGTCTGGCGCGCCGGGAAACGGCATGCCGATGAACGGCATATCGCGGTAGCGGAAACTCATGCGCCAATCCAGTTCGCGCTGAAAGCGAAAGCCGGCGATCTGGCTCTCGGTAAGCGGGGTGCCGCTCAGGGAACGTCCGGCGGTGTCCACCACCATGGCCTCCCCCGGCACCCGCCGGTCGAGCTCCGCCAGCCAGGCCGCCACGCCCTGCTCTCCGCCCACCAGCCAGGCCGCTTCCGCCTCATGAGCGTAGCCCAGCATTTCCGCCTTGGCCTGATCACTGAGCAGCACTACCTGGTTGGCCACCCAGATCGTCACCCAGCGGCTGCAGGCCACGATCACCACCGCGCTCAGACACAGCACCAGGGCCAGGCGCCAGAACAGCGAATGACGGCCGGGCATTACAGCGCCTCGGACACCAGGGTGTAGCCCTGGCCCCAGACCGTGCGCAGCGGTTGCTCCGCCATGCCGGCATCACGCAGTTTGCGGCGCAGGTGGCTGACATGCAGATCAAGGCTGCGATCATGACGGCCATAGCCGCGATGCAGCACCGCCTGATACAGGAACGCCTTGCTCAGCACCTGGTCACGATGCTCCAGGAACACCTGCAACAGGCGGAATTCGGTGGTGGTGAGCCCCAGATCGGCGTCCCGATAGCGGGCGCTTTCATCCTCGGTGCGCAGGATCAGTGCACCCATCGGCGCCACGCCCTGGCCCTGACGCCGCTCCAACGTCACCCGCCGCAATACCGCTTCCACCCGCACCGCCAGTTCAGCAGAGCTGAAGGGTTTCGGCAGATAGTCATCGGCGCCTTTCATCAGGCCGCTGATGCGATCCTGCTCGTCGCCGAGGGCGGACAGCACGATCACAGGCACGGCGCTGCGCTGACGCAGTTCCGCCAGCAAATCGAGGCCATTCATGCCGGGTAGCAGAATATCCAGCAACACCAGGTCGAACGGCTGATCCAGCGCCTGTTGCAAGCCGGCCCGGCCATCCCGGCACACCGTCACATGGTGCTGCCGGGAGGCGAGGAAGTCCTGTAAATGGGTGCATAATACGGCGTCGTCCTCGATTACCAGCAGACGGGCCGGACAGGGAGATATCGCGGTCATTCGTAAAGAATAAGAATTATCATTCACAAAGGGAATGGCTGGTTCGTCCCCGATCCGGCCGCCAGGTTCCCTGCTTATAGCCTGTTCACGATCTCTACGCCACCGCGTTGCTGCTTGAAAAGCCGCCAGAGGGCGTTGGGGACTGCAGGCTCTGGTGGTTCCAAAGTCAAAGGCCACAGCGTCCTCTGGCGGCTTTTCAAGCGCAACCCGAAGGGCCGGGCCCCTTTCGCCGTCAGACCGCGATTACGCTTGTTTATGTAGAATGACTACACGGCACAATCGGAATCACGCCCTGACGACACTTTCTACCAGGTGAGAAGGGAGCTCCGGCGCGGCGGCGTAGAGATCGTGAACAGGCTCTTACATTCTTTACCCATTCCTTTCATTGTTAGTGCGAACCATTCGCAATAACATGCCCACCATCCGTCATCCCAGGGCAGTGGACGATCTCCGGCTTGGACAAGAAAGCAAAAGCGCGCTGGCTCAAGCAGCTTCATCAATGGCATTGGGTCAGTTCGGCCCTGTGCCTGGTGTGCATGGTGCTGTTCAGTGTCACCGGCATCACTCTCAACCATGCCGCCCAGATCGACGGCGAACCGGCGGTGGAAGAAGTCACCGCCACCCTGCCGGAAGCGCTGCTGGCCGAATTGAACGGCCGGGATCAGGGTGCCCTGCCCCGGTCGTTGCGGGATTGGCTCCAGCGGGACCTGGATATCGGGGTGGATGGCCGCGAGGCGGAATGGTCCGGCCAGGAGGTGTATCTGGCCATGCCCCGGGCCGGCGGCGATGCCTGGCTGGCGATTGATCGCGGCAGCGGCGAGGTGCTTTACGAGAACACCGACCGGGGCTGGATCGCCTTTTTCAATGACCTGCACAAGGGCCGTGATACCGGCACCGTATGGCGCTGGTTCATCGATATTTTCGCCATCGCCACGTTGCTGTTCGCCTTCACCGGCCTGGCCCTGATGTTTCTGCACGCCCGTCGGCGCCCCGCCACCTGGCCGGTCACGGCACTGGGGCTGGTGCTGCCGTGGTTGCTGATTGCCTTTTTCATGCATTAGGAGATGGTCATGCGTTTGATCCCGATAGTGATGCTGTCCGCCCTGGCCCTCGCCGCCGAGGCGACCCAATTCCAGGTGGAGGTGGAAGTGCCACGGTTGCGGGTAGCGGAATACCACGCGCCCTATGTGGCGTTCTGGATCGAGACACCGGAGAACACCGTGGCCACCCCGCTGGGACTCTGGTACGACGACCAGGAGAAATGGCTCAAGGACCTGCGCCAGTGGTGGCGCCGCACCGGCCGCTCCCAAAGCGCGCCCTATGACGGCCTCACCGGCGCCACCCGCTCACCGGGCAAGCACAGCGTGGACTTTTCCGAGCTGCCGGCGATGGCCGAACTGCCCGCCGGCGACTACCAGCTGGTGGTGGAGGCCGCCCGCGAGGTGGGTGGCCGCGAAGTGGTGCGGATTCCGTTCCAGTGGCCTCCCGCCAGCGCCCAACAGCTCCGTGCCGAAGGCACGGAAGAATTGCATGACGTCACTCTGACCCTTGCCCCTTGAATGCTGCCAATGACAGGAGCCAAACCATGAAACCCGTTTCCCTGGCCGCCGCCGCGGTCTCCGCACTGCTACTGCTTTCTCCCACTGCCCAGGCCCACAAACGCTGGCTGTTGCCGACCCATAGCGTGGTTTCGGAAGCGCAGTGGATCAGTGTCGATGCCAGTGTTTCCAATGACATCTTCTATCCGGATCGCGCCTACCCGCTGGACAATCTGCAAGTCACCGGCCCGGATGGCAAAGCGGCGGAAACCGACCATCTTCTGGAAATGCACCGGCGCAGTGTCTTCGACGTCAATCTGGCGCAAACCGGCAGTTATCGCATTGCCTTGCCAGGCCATTTCTTCCTCGCCTTCTTTGAGCAGGACGGTGAACGCAAGCGAGTGTTCGGCGAGAATATCAAAGCGCTGCTGAAGAAAGTGCCGAAAGGTGCGGACAAAGTGCGCCTGGTGGAATCGGTGAGCCGCATCGAGACCTTCGCTTCCGTCGGTGCTCCGGATACCGCCGCGTTGGCCGTCACCGGCAAGGGCCTGGAACTGGTGCCGCTGACCCATCCAAATGATCTTTACACCGGTGAGACCGCCCGTTTCCGTTTCGTCATCGATGGCAAGCCCGCCGCCGGCCTGGAGGTGCTCCTGCTACCCGCCGGCACCCGTTATCGCGACGCCCAGCAAGATTGGGCCGTCACCAGCGACGACAATGGCGAGGTGGCGATCGACTGGCCCCACGCCGGCCGTTTCTTCATGGAGGCGGAAACCACGGATCAGAACACCAGCGACAAACAGGCCGAGAGCCGGCGCCTGGGGTACCTGGGGACTTTCGAAGTGCTGCCGCTGTAAACCAGCGCTCACGCGCCATTCGCTAGCAAGCTCGCTTTCACAACCATCCGCGGAGCGGCCCTCGAAGCCGCCGTGGGAGCGGGCTTGCTCGCGAAGACAGGCGTGCCGACAAATAAAAAGGTGCATTCTCCCGCCATTTACCGTATAGTCCACGCCCCCCGCCATACTGGCCTGCGTCCTTTTCACTGAAAGGTCCCCTTCATGTTGCATAGCGATTCCGGGTTCGCCGCTTTGGGCTTGCCCGCGCCCCTTCTTGATGCCATCGGCAAACTGGGTTTTGAAACCCCGTCGCCGATCCAGGAGCGTAGCATCCCCGTCCTGCTGGACGGCGATGATCTGCTCGGTCAGGCACAAACCGGTACCGGCAAGACCGCCGCGTTCGGTCTGCCGTTGCTCGCCCGTATCGATCCGGAGCAGCGTTGCCCACAGCTGCTGGTGATCGCTCCCACTCGCGAACTGGCCCTGCAAGTGGCCGACGCCATGGAAACCTTCGCCCGCCAGTTGCGCGGCGTTAAGGTCGTGGCGGTATACGGCGGTAGCGAATACCGCACCCAATTGCGCGCGCTGCGAGACGGCGCCCAGGTGGTGGTGGGCACCCCCGGCCGGATCATGGACCACATGCAGCGCGGCAGCCTGAATCTGGAGCGCCTGCAGGCGCTGGTGCTGGACGAAGCCGACGAAATGCTGCGCATGGGCTTCATCGACGACGTCGAATGGATCCTCGAACACACCCCGGAAGAACGGCAACTTGCGCTGTTTTCCGCCACCATGCCGAATGTGATCCGGCGCGTGGCCGAGCGTCACCTGAAGTCGCCGAAGTGGATTCGCATCGAAAGCGACACCACCACCAACGACGGCATCCGCCAGCGCTTCTGGCCGGTTTCCGGCCTCAACAAGCTGGATGCCATGTGCCGCATTCTGGAAGGCGAGCCCCATGACGGCGTCATCGTTTTCGCCCGCACCAAGCAGTCCACGCTGGAGCTGGCCGAACAGCTGCAACGTCGTGGTCTGCGCGCGGAAGCCTTGAACGGCGACATTCCCCAGGCACAACGGGAAAAAACCGTGGCCCGCCTGCGTGAAGGCCGTTTCGATCTGCTGATCGCCACCGACGTCGTGGCCCGTGGCCTGGACGTGCCGCGCATCAGCCATGTGATCAACTACGACATGCCCGCCGACACCGAAGCCTATGTACACCGTATCGGCCGCACCGGTCGCGCCGGCCGTAACGGCGAGGCGATTCTGTTCGTGTCACACCGCGAGCGGGGCATGCTGCGCGCCATTGAGCGCGCCACTGGTCAGCGCCTGGAAGCCATGGACCTGCCCAGTGTCGAAGCGCTCAACAGCAAGCGTCTGGCCAAGTTGCAGGAACAACTGGTGGCGGGCCTGGAAGGCAAGCACCGCGAAGAAGCGGAGACCGTGCTGAAAGCGCTGCGCGAACAACTGGATCTGGAAGGCGATCAACTGGCTCTGGGCCTGGCCGCGTTGCTGGTGGCCAAGGAACCGGTGATTCTCAAGCCGGCCCCGGTGGGCAAACCGCCGCGCGCCCACAAAGAGGGCCCGCGCAAGGACCATCCGCGCAAGGAAGGCCGTCCGGCCAACAATCGCCGCCGTGCCGCCAGTGGCGATGGCGAGGCCAACGCTGACATGCAGGTTTACCGGGTGGAAGTGGGCCATGCCCACGGTGTGCGGCCAGGCAACCTGGTCGGTGCCATTGCCAACGAAGCGGGCCTGCCAAGCCGCCTGATCGGCGCCATCCGTATTCATCAGGATCACAGCACCGTGGCACTGCCGCAGGACCTCACCGCCAAGCAGTTGAACATTCTCAAACGCACCCGCGTTTGTCAGCGACCGCTGTCACTGGAAGCCGTCTAATGCCAACACACGCCAACGGACTTTCCCGTTGGCGTGTGCTTCAGGCCGGCTCAGACATCAACTCGAAAGCCGACTTTCACCACCACCTGGAAATGGGCGACTTTGCCGTTTTCCACATGGCCCCGGGTTTCCTGGACTTCGAACCATTCCACGTTCTTGACGCTTTTATCAGCAGCGGCAATGGCGTTGTGAATGGCGCCCTCAATGCTGTCCTTGGATGAGCCGACCAATTCCAGCTTTTTGTAAACATGCTCGCTCATAAGGTCCTCCTTAAACACACCATCTGTTCCGTTTCAGGGTGAACCCCAAAGGCCATCAAGGTCAAAGCACACGGACATGCCGTCAGAGGTCTCTACAGGGCTGTTGTAGTCTGGTCCGGGAAAGCGGCTTTTGGCAACGGATGGCAGACTTGCCAATTCGGCATTGCTCACTCCTGACGCTATAATCGCCGGCCCGGAAATCAGTTCCCCCAACCGCCATGCAACGAAGCGCCCATTTTTCCCGCTGCCGCCAATACCGCTATGCCCTCTGGCGCCGCTGGGCCGAGGGCGATGACTATGTGCTGCTGGTGGCGCTGAACCCGTCCACCGCCGATCATCGCCGCGATGACCCGACCATTCGCCGCTGTATCGGTTTTGCCCGGGACTGGGGCTATTCCGCGCTGTGCGTGGCCAACCTGTTCGCCTACCGGGCCACTTATCCGAGCGATCTGTTCGCCGCCGACGATCCGGTGGGCCCGCGCAACGACCAATGGCTGAGCAAGCTGGCCCGCGACGCCAGCCTGATAGTGGCCGGCTGGGGCAATCATGGCCGTCACCGAAATCGCGCCGCCCAGGTGCGCGACCGCCTCGGCGACACCCTGCACTGTCTGCGCATGAACGGCTCGGGGGAACCGGCTCACCCACTGTACCTGCCGAAAGAGCTCACTCCGGTTCCGATGCCGGCGATCAATCCACCCGATCGGCCGGGCCGCCGCTGATTTACATTTTCGTCACCGTGGTCAGGCAATATTCCGATCCGCTAGACTGGCGATGAGCGACGAACGAATCACGACCGGAGGGAACCCAGGTGGCAAATTTGCAACAGGCTCTGTTGGGAGCCATGGCGTTTCTCGCGCCTCTGATCAGCATTGGCGCCACCACGCCCTCCTCCGGATCGACTCAGCCGGTCTCCTTTCAACAGCAGGTCAGACCGATTCTGGAACAGCGCTGCATCGCCTGCCACGGCTGCTATGACGCCCCCTGCCAATTGAAACTGGAATCGCCGGAAGGGCTGGCCCGGGGCGCCAGCCAGACACCGGTGTATAACGGCCAACGCACCTCGGCGGCGACGCCGTCCCGTCTGTTCATTGACGCGGGCAGCTCCGGTGAATGGCGCAATCGCGGTTTCTTCTCGGTGCTGGAAGGCAGCCAGACCATGGACGAGGGGCTGCTTTATCAGATGCTGGTACTGGGCCAACACCAGCGCTTCGAGCCAAACGGTAAACTGCCCGAGGACATTCAACTGGGATTGGGGCGCACCAACGTTTGTCCGGCACCGGAGGACATGGCGGACTACGCCCGCGAACACCCGTTGGAAGGCATGCCTCTGGGCCTGCCGGCGTTGAGCGACCGGGAATTCGATCTGCTGACACGCTGGCTGGCCCAGGGCGCGCCGCTGCAAGCTACGCCGGTGAAGCTGACACTGGAGGAACAGAACCGGATCCGGGCCTGGGAGGGTTGGCTTAACCGTGACCGTCCGCGCCAACGTCTGGTCGCCCGCTGGGTTTACGAGCACCTGTTCCTGGCCCATCTTTATTTCGATAACCACGGCCCCAACCGCCCGCGACACTTCTTTTCTCTGGTGCGTTCACATACCCCCCCGGGCGAACCGATAGAGCCGGTGGCCACACGCCGACCCAACGGCGATCCCGGCGGTCCGTTCTGGTACCGGTTGCAACCGATCACCGAGACCATCATCCACAAGACCCACATTACCTACGCGCTCAACGACGCCAAACGCGAGCGCATGGAGTCTCTGTTCTTCGATACGCCGTGGGAATTGGAAACGCTGCCCGGCTATGATGCCGATGCCCGCGCCAATCCCTTCGAAACGTTCCAGGCCATTCCCGCCCGTGCCCGTTACCAGATCATGCTGGACGACGCCGAGTACTTCGTGCGTACTTTCATTCGCGGTCCGGTCTGCCGGGGACAAATCGCCACCGATGTGATCCGCGACCAGTTCTGGGCGGTGTTCCAGGATCCGGACCACGACCTTTATGTGGACGACGCCGACTATCAACGTCAGGCCACACCGCTATTGGGCCTGCCCGGCCAGCACGACGATTTGATTTCGCTGGGACCACAGTGGCTCAAGTACAAGCACAAACGCAATCGCTACCTGCGCGAGCGTCAACAGGCCTATGCCCGATACGCCCCCGGCGGCCCTGGCTGGGACACCATTTGGGACGGCGATGGTGACAACAGCAACGCGTTGCTGACCATCTTCCGCCACCATGACAGCGCCTCGGTGCGCCGTGGTTTGATCGGCGACCTGCCGCTGACCACCTGGGTCATGGATTACCCGCTGTTCGAACGCACTTACTATGCACTGGTGGTGAATTTCGACGTGTTCGGTTCGGTTTCCCACCAGGCCCAGACCCGCCTGTACTTCGACCTGATCCGCAATGGCTCCGAGCAGAACATGCTGCGCTACCTGCCGCCGGCGGCGCGCAAACCGGTGCTCGATGACTGGTACCAGAACACTGGTAAACTCAAACTCTTTATCAGTTACGCCAGCGTCGATACCGACACCCCCACCGGCATCGACTATGGCACCAGCACGCCCAAGCAGGAATTCGACGGCGAGCTGCTGACCCGTTTCGCCCATCTCAATGCCCGCCCGGACCCGCTGAACCGCTGCCAGGACGAGCACTGCGCCCTGCCCGGCACCAACGGTCTGGAACAGCGCGTGCAGCAGGCGCTGAGCGTGCTGGCGTCGCGGCGGGCCGACGACCTGCCGGTGATCGATCACCTGCCGGAAGTGTCCCTGCTGCAGGTGCGTGGCGAAAACGGCGACCTGGCGGTGTACACCCTGCTGCGCAACCGTGCCCACAGTAACGTGGCGTTCATGATGGGCGAATCGCTGCGCTATCAGCCCGAATTGGACACCGTGACGATGTACCCCGGCGTTCTCGCCAGCTATCCGAATTTCATGTTCCATCTGCGGGAGGGCGAGTTGGAAGACTTCGTTCAGGCGATGGAACAGGCCGATGGCGAGGACGGCTTCGAGCAATTGGTGCGGCGTTTCGGCGTGCGCCGCACCCATCCTGAATTCTGGCGTTACTTTGACGATCTGGGGGACTACCTGCGGGAGCATGAGCCGATCCAGGCCGGGGTGTTGGACCTGAACCGCTATGAGAATTTGTGAGCTGCCGCGGCCCCGGACCGCTACTATCCGCCAGCCCGTTTACACGCAACACACTGGCTCGCCTTGCCGATTCGCTGCCAAGGCAGCTTCCCACAGAGGCTTCATAGCCCCTCTGTGGGAAGCGAGCTGGCTTGCGAAGACAGCTCGAATTCATGCCCCCTACGCCGACGAACTGGCCACCACCAAGGAATTGGCATTCGGGCGCCAAAGCCTCTTAAATTTATGAGACAGGACATTAGTGGTCCACAAATCACGGTCAGCCTGTTCAGTTCAAAAAAAACCCCGGACCTTGAGGTCCGGGGTTTGAAGTACCGTCATAGCATGCCTGCGAAGCAGGCTCCCGAGCCTGATGACGATATACGACTTGCGCGGGCAAGGCCCGGCTGAATCAGCGCCTGTTGGCAAGGTCACCGCCGGCTTCCAGCAACGTCGCCCGGCCATGACCACAGGATTCAGGAGTAATCGAAGTAATAATGGCACCCTTCCTCCAGGGCTGGTATTGTCGCCTATGACTTATTTATGGTGATTCGCGACAAACCTACCAAGGACAACAATGTATCAAGTCAGCGTCCTGGCCTATGACGGCGTTTTCGCCTCCGCCCTGGCAGGGGTGGTGGATCTGCTCAATCTCACTGGCGTGACCTGGAACCGCATCCATGGTCTGCCTCTGGACCGGCAATTCAAGGTCCAGGTGGTCTCCCGTGGCGGTCAGCCGGTGCGTTGCAACGCCGGGCTGCGGCTGGCGGTGGATAACGCCATCGAGCGGGTGGACAGCAGCGATCTGGTGCTGGTACCGACCATCGGCAACGAGATCACCAGCGTACTCAAAGCGGAACAAGACACCCTGGAATGGCTGCGTTTCCTGCATGCCGGCGGTGCCGACCTGGCCAGTAACTGCACCGGCGCCTTTCTGCTCGCCGAGGCGGGTCTTCTGGACGGCCGCCGCGCCACCACCCACTGGGGCTACAGTCCGCTGTTCCGTCAACGCTACCCGCAAGTGAACCTGAACGAGCGCGAGCTGATCACCCGGGATGGCAATATCTTCTGTGCCGGCGGCGGTACCGCCTGGCGGGATCTGACCATTCTACTGGTGGAACGCTATTGTGGTGCCGATATGGCGCGGGAACTGGCCAAGTCGTTCGTCATCGACGTGCGCAACGACCCGCAGAGCATCTACGCCGGCCTGCCGGCCAAGACCTATCATCGCGACGAGCAGGTGCAACTGGTGCAGTCCTGGCTGCACGAGCACTATGCCGATCCCACCACTCTGGCCGATCTGGCTCAGCGCGTGCATCTGAGCCCCCGGCAGTTGCAGCGGCGCTTTATCGCCGCCCTCGGCGAGCCGCCCCTGCAATATTTGCAGCGGGTACGGATCGAGGCCTCGCGCAAGATGCTGGAACGTGGCGCCACCAACCTGGGTACCCTGGCGGAACAAGTCGGATATCAGGACGTGAGCAGTTTCTCCCGCCTGTTCAAGCGCCACACCGGCCTGTCACCAAGCCATTACCGGCAGCGTTTCGCCCGCGTCGGCGCCCTGCGCGATTGATCCAGACCCGCGATTCCAGGCTTCATTCCAAGGGCCTGTTTGCGATCGGTACGCCAGCACCGCGGTGTACAGATCGCAAACAGGCCCTTAGAGTGAAGCTTCATGGATGAACCACAATCACAACTCGAGCTGGTACTGGGAAAGATCGTAGGCTTTGTCTGGGGCCCGCCACTGGTCACGTTGCTGGTGAGCGGAGGCTTGTTCTTCCTGCTTTATTCCCGCCTGCTACCCTATCGTTACCTCGGCCATGGTCTGCGGCTGCTGTTCAAGCCACCGGACCGTGACGACCAGGGTTCACTATCCCATTTCCAGGCGCTGAGCACGGCGTTGTCCGGTACTCTGGGCATGGGCAATGTGGGTGGGGTGGCGGTCGCCATCGCCACTGGCGGTCCCGGTGCCATTTTCTGGATGTGGATGAGCGCCCTGCTCGGTATCGCCACCAAATTCTATACCTGCACTCTGGCGGTAATGTACCGGGGCAAGGACAGCGAAGGCGCCCTTCAGGGCGGGCCGATGTACATTATCCGCGAAGGCATGGGACGGCGCTGGCGTCCGCTGGCCTACTTTTTCGCCTTCGCCGGCCTGCTCGGCACCATGCCAATCTTCCAGGTCAATCAACTAGCCCAGGTGGTACGGGACGTAATCGCCACTCCCGCCGGCTGGACCACCGATGATAAACACTTTTTATTCGACCTCGGACTCGGGGCGGTGCTGGCGATCCTGGTGCTCGGAGTAGTGGCCGGTAAACTGCCGCGTCTGGCCCGGGTCACCGCCACCCTGGTGCCGGCCATGGTACTCAGCTATCTGAGCCTCACCGGTGTGGTGCTGATCAGCCACAGCGAGCAGATTCTGCCCACTCTGGAACTGATCGTCGTCGACGCCTTCACCGGGCAGGCGGTGGCCGGTGGCGCCATTGGCGCGATGATCATCACCGGCTTCCGGCGCGCCGCGTTCTCCAATGAGGCCGGCATCGGTACCGAAGCCATGGCCCATGGTGCCGCCCGTACCCGCGAGCCGGTCAGCGAGGGCCTGGTGGCCATGCTCGGCCCGGTCATCGACACCCTGGTGGTGTGCACCTGCACCGCCCTGGTGATTCTGATCAGCGGTGTCTGGACCAGCGGCGACAATGACGGCGTCTCGCTGACCGCCGCGGCCTTCGGCAGTCTGTTCGACGAGGCCGGATCGGTGGTCATGGCACTCACCGTGAGTGTATTGGCTTTCAGTACGGTACTGACATTCTGGTACTACGGCAGTAAATGCCTGGGATTCATGATCGGAGCCCGGCATCAGCATCATTACGTATGGTTTTACCTTTTTTTAATAGTACTCGGCGCCATTGCATCGCTGAATACGGTGATCAGTGTGGTGGACACCATGTATGCTCTCATGGCGATTCCCACCATGACCGCTTCTCTCGTGCTGGCACCCAAGGTGAACCAGGCGGCGCGGCGTTATTTCCGTAAGAACGCCGGGGAAAGCGGCTAACGTCGGTGCGCATCTCCGAATTGGTGGAAGTTGTGATACCGCCCGGCGCAGGAGGCGCTCGTTTTTGCCACTATCCGGTCCGGTTCCAGGAAAATACTCCCGGGAACGGCGATGTTTGCGGCATGAACGATGCCGAATTTAAAACGGGTGTTGTGGGGTAGGCGGATCCTTGGCTTCGAGAATGAACGCGACGCATTTTGGGGGACGCGGCTTCGAGTATCCGGCTGGCGGGGATAATATCGCCGCCACCAGGCCAGGCGTTTCGCGAAGACCAAAGGTGACGGTTGTCAGAAAATGGCTTCCGCCCCACAATATACAAAAAATATCACAAGCAAACGGTGTTTAAATATGTTGTGGGGGAAAACACACTCATTCCATCGGTTTGTTGACACTCAGCTACGGGATCTGCGCGAACGCTATGGCCTGTCCCTGTGGATGCTGATTCGTAAAACCGGTGACGACTGGCGCCTGCTGCGCAGCAACGGCAGCGGCTATGCCTTGACCATTGGCGAGCACTTCAGATGGCCGGAGGCCCGCGGCCGAACCGGTTCGTCAACCCACGCCGACGCAAGCGTTCTGTTGGACACCCAGGCTCATTCACCTCCTTACCCGTTGAATCGGCCGATGAAAGTGGGCGCCTGTCTGCGGCTACCGCTGTATGGCGACGAGAATCGCCTGCTGGCGGTGCTTTGCGCGTTGGATCCGGAACCGCAGCCCCATCTGACCGATCACATACTGCCCTCCCTGAAACGCCAGGCGTTCCTGCTGGAAACCGCCCTGTCGTGGAATCTTTCGCTGCTCAACCAGCAAAGAGTCAGCGACTTTCTCGACGATGACGGCCGTGATCCGGATACCGGTATTCTTGATGTTACCGGCTGGTCCCGGATGCTCGAGAAAGAACGCCAACGCTGCCGCAATTACGGCCTCGGCGCCACTATTTTGCGTCTGCGTGGCACCGGTCTGGAACGCCGCGACCGCCGCCAGCGACTGGCCGACTCCCTGGCCGCCCTGGTGCGCGAACAGGATATGGTGGCCTACCTCGGCCATGGCCAGTTCGCGGTGCTGCTGGCGGAAACCTCCATAATGCAAAGTCTGCGCATGCGCGCGCGCATTCTCGACGCACTTGCCGCCAAGGATCTGTCGGTGGTGTGCGAACCGGAAACCCTGCTTCTCGATTCCGGCGTTCTCCAACCCGAGGTGCTGCTGCACAGCGCGGTCCATTAGGGCGCCTTTGAAAAACCTCATGCCGGAGGTGTCCTGCATCTCCCTCTGCGAAGTAGCGCGCCATCCAGGGGGAGATGCCGGGTCAAGCCCGGGAACTTGCACCCGCCCCCACCTGCCCGGATACTCTCAGCTTCTAAGAATTAATCTTTTTTCTGGGGGATATCATGGCGTCGGTTCATAGTGATCATTCGGATTCGCCGACACCGATCAGAACCGGAGACCGCTTCTACGCCCTGCGCATGACCGCCCTGATCACTTTTTGCGGTCTGCTGCTATCGTCCCTTATCACCAGTATCGGTGTCTTGCTTACCGGCGAACGGGACTGGCTGTCCGCGATCTGCCTGGCGTTGCTGATTCCCCTGCTGTTGCTGCCGCCGCTCGGCTATCCGTTGTTGTTGCGTGTTTCCTCCCTGCGGCGGGAAAACCGCACCCTGCAGCAACAGGTACGCGAGGATCACCTCACCGGCTTGTTCAATCGCCCGCATTTATTGAGCATGCTGGAGCGGGAACTTTCCTTGAGTCAGCGCCACGATTATGTGGTTTCCGTTTTACTTTTGGATGTGGCCGATTTCACCGATCTGGCTGACCGTTACGGCCGGCGCGCCGCCGACCGGTTGCTGCGGGTGTTCGCTGACCGCATCCGCGACAAGATTCGCGAAAGTGACCTGTTCGGACGCATCGACGGCGCCCAGTTCCTTCTGGTACTGCCTCATACCAGCCAGCACGACGCCCTCCACATGGCGGAGGGCCTGCGTGCGCTGGTCACCAGCATACAGGTGCCGGGGATCGAGGAGGGCCTGCAGTTTGAAGTTCGCCTCGGTGTGGCCAGTACGGAGAACACCGGCCCCAGTCTCAATGCTCTACTGAATGAAGCCGATTACACGCTATATCAAAGCCGGAATGATCTCCGTCAACGCACCAGCCAAAACTAACCCTCATTACCTATACAAAACACAACCATTTAGTACCAATAATTCACAAAGTGACGCCTTTCATGTCGCTGTATGACATGTGTTTGTAAATTTTCTTATTAATAAGCGCCGCCCCATTTACTCCTAAAATATGCATGACAAACTGTTCCCGTGTTTGTTCTGCCTACACGATAAAAAGGAAGGAGTTATGGACGCTAAACGTTTTCTTGCCTCCAGCATTGCACTGGCCTCCGTCTCCGTGGCGAGCGTCGCCACGGCCGCGGATATCCCCGACCGGTATTTCTACCTCGGCGGTCACGTCAGCCAAAGCTGGATGGACATCGGCGATCACTATGAGGGTGACGGGTATATCGACGACAACGTTCCCGGTGTTACCACCGACACCGTGACCCTGCCGGGCGCGCAACTGGGTTACCGCTTCAACCGTGACTGGTCCATCCAGGCATGGTGGGAACGCAACAACTACAACAGCGTGGACCTGCGCAACAACTTCGTAAGCTTGCGTAAGCACTTCCGTGGTGACGCTTCCCCGTTCGAAACCTATGTCGGTTTGAACGCCGGTGAAACCCGTACTGAGTTCAACAGCGAAAGCAGCAACGACTTCAAAGAAGCCGTTGGTGGTGTTGAATTCGGCGTGCAAACCGCGTTGGCTCGCAACTTCCTGTTGGACGTAGGCGCACGCCCGACCTACAGCTTCCGCAGTGAGCGTTGGGACGGCCAGGTTTACGCCGGCCTGAACCTGCTGATCGGCGCTTCCAGCGCTGCCAAGCCGGCTCCGGTAACCGATGTGGCCACCGACAGCGACGGCGACGGTGTTCCGGATGATCGTGATCAATGCCCGAACACTCCGGCCGGCGCGGTAGTTGATGCCCGCGGTTGTGAGCTGGACGACGATGGCGACGGCGTACCGAACAGCGCTGACCAGTGCCCGAACACCCCGGCAGGCGCCAAAGTCGACGAGGTGGGCTGCCAGCTCTACCTGACCGAAGACATTAAAGAAACCCTGTACGTGGAGTTCGAGTTCGACAAGGCGGTTGTTCGTCAAACCTCCTACCCCGAGCTGGAAGGTCTGGCTACCCGCATGCGCGAGTACCCGTCCGCGAACCTGGTTCTGGAAGGTCACACCGACAGCACCGGTCCGGAAGGCTACAACCAGAAACTGTCCCAGCAGCGCGCCAATGCTGTGAAAGACGTACTGGTTGATCACTTCAACGTGGACACCAGCCGCATCTCCGTGGAAGGTTACGGCGAAGCCAAGCCGATTGCTGACAACAGCACTCGCGAAGGCCGCGCTCAGAACCGTCGCGTGGAAGCGATCATGAAAGCGACCGTGAAAGAAGCTCAGTTCCAGGACTAATCGGAACCGCTTCAAACAGAGAGTCTCTCGACTCCTGGAAAAGCCCGGCCCTCGCGCCGGGCTTTTTTATGGTTCATCGCGGTATGGAGGGAAATCGTATTGCCTTCCATCAGGGACAGCGGAGCCGTGTTACGCCTTTGCGGGAACGTCGTGAAGCAGGTCCCGCAAAGGCGTAACACGGCTCCGCTGTCCGGTAACCGAAAAGTGCGGATGTCCTTCTGGCCTTGGAGACATAAATTCGAAGGCAGCCACAACACCGCTGTGGGAAGCTTGCTTGCAAGCGAATCTGGAGGGACTGAAGCCCATTCGCTTGCAAGCAAGCTTCCCACAGCCGCTTCGTAGCCCCCTTCTGTGCCAGCGGTCGACGTTATTGGAGTCCAAACTCGGAGCGAAGCGGGTCTGTACGAAGGCCTCCGTACAGACCCGTGCCCCTGATGGAGTCCCCATCCCTCTACCCGGCAACCCCAAATCCATCACCGTCAAGACTGCCCGGTCACGATCATGACTGCGCTGCCGCCGCCTCTGGTCGAGGCAGTCAATTGCTGAAAGGCCGTCTGCCCCATAATCGGATCATTCGATAACGACCACGGGGATTCTCATGGCCAAAGATGCTATTGGCTACGCACTCACCGCCCTTAACCGTCTGGCGTCCTCCGAACTGCTGGACCGGTTGGGCATGCGCCATACCGCCGAGCGGTTGGCCTATCGCCTGACCAAGGGCGGTTTCCAGGTACTCACCACCTCCGCCCGCGCCTTCAAGTCCACTCGCAAAGCGGACCGGCCCGAGCGCCTGAGCGCGCCGGGCACCACCATCGACCTGTTCGATCTCAATATCACCGAAGAGCAGCAGATGATCCGCGACAGCGTGCGGGCCTTCGCCGGCGAAGTGCTGAGAGAACAGGCGGAGCAGGCCGACCATGACCAGGGCACCGCCGAGCAAGTGCTGAGCCAGGCACGGGAACTGGGACTGAATTTCTTCGCCGTCCCGGAAGCACTCGGCGGCGCCGCCAACGAGAGCACCACCGTCACCAGCATGCTGGTGGCCGAGGATCTGGGCTGGGGAGACATGGGTCAGGCGGTGGCGATTCTGGCGCCCATGGGCGTCGCCAATGCGCTGACCCGCTGGGGCACGGCCTCGCAGCAGGACAAGTACCTGGGCAGCTTCGCCGAGGAACAAGCGCCACTGGCCACCATCGCGGTAACGGAGCCCCGCCCGCTGTTCGATCCCATGCTGCTGGACACCCACGCCACCCGCGATGGCGACGACTGGGTCATCAGCGGGGAGAAATCCCTGGTTCCGCTGGCCGCGGAAGCCGAGCTGTTTCTGGTGGCGGCGGCCACCGATGAAGGACCGGCGGTGTTCATCGTCGAAGGCGGCAGCAAAGGCCTGACCGTGGGAGAGGACCCCGCCATGGGGATTCGCGCCAGCGCCCAGCGTCCTCTGCGCCTCGATGAAGTGAGGGTCCCGGAACAGAACCGTCTGGGCGACGAGGATTTTGACTATCGCGCCTTCGTCGACCTGGGCACTCTGGCCTGGTGCGCTCTGGCGATCGGCACCGCCCAGGCGGTGCTGGATTATGTGATTCCTTACTGTAACGAACGCACCGCTTTCGGTGAACCGATCAGCCACCGCCAGGCGGTGGCTTTCATGATCGCCGACATGGCCATTGAACTGGATGCCATGCGCATGCTCACCTACCGGGCGGCGTGCCGTGCCGAACAGGGCAAACCGTTCCGCCGCGAGGCGCACCTGGCCCGTACTCTGGTCAAGGACAAAGCCATGAAAATCGGCACCGATGGCGTTCAGCTGCTCGGCGGCCACGGCTTTACCAAGGAGTATCCGGTGGAGCGCTGGTACCGTGATTTGCGTGCCGTTGGCGTCGCCTTTGGCGGCTTGCACCTGTAAGGAGGGAAACCCACATGAATATCGAGATTCCGAAGAAGTTCAAACCGCTGATCAATAACGCCTACCAGGTGGCGCGCAGTACCCTCCGCCCGATTTCCCGCAAGTACGATCGCGGCGAACACGAGTACCCCAAGGAGCTGGATATGCTGGCCGCCGTTCTGGACGGCTTCAACGAAGGCGACCCGGCCAATTCCGCTGGTGCCGCCACCACCGGCAGCGGCAAGGTGGAGGACGGCGGCAGTGTGAAAAACGGCGCCAACATGGGTGTTTGCCTGGGCGCCATGGAGATGTGCTATGGCGATACCGGCTTTTTGCTCGCCATGCCCCGCCAGGGGCTCGGCAACGCCGCCATCGCCGCCGTCGCCAATGACGAACAGTTGGAGCGGTTCAAGGGCAAATGGGCCGCCATGGCGATCACCGAGCCGGGCTGCGGTTCCGATTCCGCCGCCATTCGCACCACGGCGAAAAAGGACGGCGATCACTACGTTCTCAACGGCGAGAAAATCTTTGTCACTTCCGGCCAGCGCGCCGACTGCGTGGTGGTTTGGGCGACCCTGGATCCACAGTTGGGCCGCGCCGCCATCAAGTCCTTCGTGGTGGACTGGGGCACACCGGGCATGGAACTGGCCCGCCTGGAGAAAAAGCTGGGCATCCGCGCCTCCGACACTGCCGCCATCAATTTCGTGGATTGCCGGGTGCCGGCGGAAAATCTACTTGGCAGCCCGGAGATCGATACCAAGAAAGGTTTCGCCGGGGTGATGGAGACCTTCGACAACACCCGCCCACTGGTGGCGGCCATGGCCATCGGCTGCGCCAAGGCGTCTCTGGAACGCATCAAGGAATTGCTCGAAAAACAAATCAGCTACGACCACGGCAAACCGGTGGATAACTGCTCCGCGGTGGAAGCGGAAATCTACAGAATGGAAGCGGATTGGGAAGCGGCATATTGGCTGGCGGTAAAGGCCGCCTGGATGGCGGACAATAAGAAGGCCAATACACTGGAGGCGTCGATCAGCAAAGCCAAGGCCGGCCGCGTCGGCAACTACATCACGCTGCGTTGCGTGGAACTGGCGGGCAGCCTGGGCTACACCGAGGATGAGCTGCTGGAAAAATGGGCCCGCGATTCTAAGATTCTCGATATCTTCGAGGGCACCCAGCAAATCCAGCAACTGGTGATCGCCCGACGGGTGCTGGGATTGAGTTCAAAAGAGCTGAAGTGACATGTGGCGGTCCGTGGACCACTGTTTCACTGGCACGCTTACACGCAACACGCCGGCACGCCAACACGCCCTTCGCGGCTAAAGCGGAGCGCTAGCGTGTTGCGTGTACGCAGGCTCTCCCTCAACGGTGGGACAGCCCGGGTCCACGGACCGCGACTTTTTTACAACGAGGCGGCCAGTTCGGCGCCCTGGCGGATGGCTCGCTTGGCATCCAGCTCCGCCGCCAGTTGCGCGCCGCCGATCAAGTGAAGATTCTCTTCACCTTCCCGGTACAGTTCCTTCAGCGGTTCCTGGCCGGCGCACAGCACCACATGGTCCACATCCAGTATCCGCGCTTCACCCTTCACTGTCAGATGCAGCCCCTGATCGTCCACCTTCTGATAATCACAACCCGGCAGCATTTCCACCTGACGCTGTTTCAGTGTGGCCCGATGCACCCAGCCCGAGGTCTTGTTCAGCCCCTTGCCCACGGTGCTGTCCTTGCGCTGCAACAGGTACAGGCGCCGTTGCGGCTTCGGAGGTTCCGCTTCCACCAGGCCACCGCGCGCGTCGGAGGTGAAATCCACGCCCCACTCTTCCATCCATTCCGGCAACGGCTGATGGCCTTCACGGGGGGCTTCGGCGAGGAATTCCGCCACATCGAAGCCGATACCACCGGCACCGATGATGGCGACTTTCTCTCCCACCTGAACCTTGCCCTGCAGGACGTCCACGTAGGATACCACCTTGGCATGATCGACCCCCGGGATTGACGGCGTACGCGGTACCACGCCCGTGGCCACGACGATTTCATCGAAGCCCTGCTGTTGCAGTTCCTCGGTGGTGACACGCCCGCCCAGACGCAGCTCCACGCCGGTCACCTCCAGACGCCGCTGAAAATAGCGCAGCGTATGGTAGAACTCTTCCTTGCCCGGGATTCGCTTGGCCATATTGAACTGGCCGCCGATGGCATCCGCCTGATCGAACAGCGTGACCCGGTGCCCCCGCTCCGCCGCCACCGTGGCGCAGGCCAGACCGGCGGGCCCGGCCCCCACCACCGCGATGCGCTTCGGGTTGGCGGTCTTCAGGTAGACCAGTTCGGTTTCATGGCAGGCGCGCGGGTTGACCAGACAGGACGCCCGTTTCAATTCGAAGGTGTGATCGAGACAGGCCTGATTACAGGCGATACAGGTGTTGATCTCATCCACCCGCCCCTGCTCGGTTTTGCGCACGAACTCCGGATCCGCCAGCATCGGCCGCGCCATCGAAACCGCATCGGCCCAGCCATTAGCCAGGATATTCTCGGCCACATCCGGGTCGTTGATACGGTTTGAGGCCACCACCGGGATCGACACCTGATCCTTGATCTGCTTGGTCACCTCCGCGAACGCGGCCCGGGGCACCGAGGTCACGATGGTCGGTACCCGCGCTTCATGCCAGCCGATACCGGTATTGATCAACGATGCGCCGGCACCTTCCACTTCCCGCGCCAGTGCCAGCACTTCTTCCCGGGTACAACCGTCCGGCACCAGATCGATGGCGGACAGTCGGTACATGACGATGAAGTCATCACCGCAGCGGCGCCGGGTCTCCGCCACGATTTCCACCGGGAAACGTCGGCGGTTTTCCGCCGAGCCGCCGTACTGGTCGGTGCGCTTGTTGGTGCGCGGCGCGGTGAACTGATTAATCAGATAACCTTCCGACCCCATGATCTCGACACCGTCGTAACCGGCCTGTTTGGCCAGCTCCGCGGTGCGGGCGAAGTCCTGCACGGTGCGGCGCACTTCGCGGGTGGACAGGGCCTTGGGTTTGAAGGGATTGATCGGGCTTTTGATCGCCGACGCGGAACCGGAGAGCGGGTGGTAGCTGTAGCGGCCAGCGTGCAATACCTGCAGCACGATCTTGCCGCCCTCGCGATGCACCGCGTCGGTGACCAGGCGATGATTGCGCACATCCAGACGGCTGTTGAAGGTACCCGCCAGTGGATAGAACCAGCCACGCCGGTTGGGATTGAAACCGCCGGTGACGATCAGACCGACACCGCCACGGGCGCGTTCGGCGAAATACGCCGCCAGCTTTGGAAACTGCCAGAAACGGTCCTCGAGTCCGGTGTGCATGGACCCCATGATGACCCGGTTTTTCAGTTGTGTGTGCCCCAGGTCCAGGGGCGAAAGCAGTCGCGAGTAATCGCTCATCAGGGCTCTCCAAATTGGCGGCGGCTTGATCTGGACGCCGTCAAGTTAGGATACTGTCTTGACACTGTCAAGATACCCGGGAGTCCCCATGAGCCAAACCGCCCGCTACCACCACGGCGACCTGCATGCCACGCTGCTGCGCGAAGCCGCCGTGCTACTGCGTGAACAGGGCATCGAGGGGCTGTCACTGAGGCGTCTGGCGGAACGGGCCGGGGTCTCGCGCACCGCGCCCTATCATCATTTCGAGGATAAGAACGCGCTGCTGTGCGCGCTGGCGGAACAGGGCTTCCGCAAGCTGGAAGCGCTGATGGAGGAAGAGGATCTGGAAACGGAACCGGTAGGCGGCCTGCGCCGCTTCGTGCACGCCTATTTGCGCTTCGCCAGCGAGGACCCGGAGCAATACGAATTAATGTTCGGCCGTACTCTGTGGAAGACCGGACGCCCCACCGAATCGCTGACCCGGGTGGCCCATGGCTGTTTTCGCCGCTATATCGATCTGATGTACCGGCCGCCGCTGGCCACCCGCCTGCCGCCGGGCATGGATCCGCTGCGCCTGGCCCAGGCCAGTTGGGCCACCCTGCACGGTCTGAGCCGGTTGCTGCTGGACGGCATCTATCTGAACCAGGATGACATGGAAGCGGTGAGCGACCAGGCGGTGGATCTGATGATCGCCGGCCTGCGCCTCGACGAGGACGCTACCTGAGCGGCCAGCACACACGGGCGATCAGACCGCCAAGCGCCGCGCTGTGCCCCAGAGTCAGTTCTCCACCATAGGCCTCGGCGGTGTCGCTGACGATGGCCAGCCCGAGACCGTGACCGGCCACGCGCTGATCGAGACGCTCGCCTCTACGAATCACCTGATCACGGCGCCCCGGTTCAATGCCGGGGCCGTCGTCCTCGACACTCAGCCACAGTGCGTCCGGCTCCCGCCACAAGCGTACCAACACCCGCCCTCGGGCCCACTTGCAGGCGTTGTCCATCAGGTTGCCCAGCACTTCCAGCATGTCATCCCGCTCCACCGGCTGCGGTGGTAGCTCGGTGCCGATCAGTTCGATGCGGCAACGATCGCCGTAAACCTGGATCATGGTATCCCGCAGCGCCACCAGGTCCTGATCCGGGTGAAACAGAGTGCCGGGGGTGGCGCCGGCGGCCACCCTGGCCCGGTTCAGCGCCCGGCGCACGGTGTCCTCCACCTGGGCCAGTTGCTCGTCCAGCAAGCGGTACAGATCCGGATGGTCACGCAGCAGGTTGGCGTCGCAGCGGTTACGCAGCACCGCCAGAGGCGTTTTCAATGCGTGTCCGAGATCACCAATGGCGTGCCGGGAACGGCGCAACTGCTGGTCGGTGTGGCCCAACAGTCGGTTCACCTCCTGCACCAGCGGCCGTAATTCGGTGGGTACGTCGCAATCCAGCTCGGTGCGTTCCCCGTCGCCTAACTGCTCGATCTGGCGGCGGGCCTCATTGAGGGGCCGCAGTCCCCGGCGGATCAACCAAAGCTGCGCCGCCGCCAAGCCGGACAGGATCAATACCCATGCCAGCAGGCTCACCGAGCGGGTATTGCGGAAATTTTCAAGCTGCGGGGTGTAATCCTGGGCCACCACGATGGCCAGTTTGCGGCCATGAATCTCGTAGTCGCCGCGATAGCGCAGCAACTGCTGACCATCCGGACCCGGCACCAGTTCGTTGTCGAGGCCGAGACTTTCAGTGTCCGCCATGCGCTGATCCCACAGCGACCGCGAACGCCAGATGTGGTCATCAAAAGACACGGTGAAATAGCGGCCGGAAAACGGCTGGCGATAGGCCGGGTCCAACATCGGCTGCTCCAACTGCAGCCCGGAAGGCCCTTGGGAAATCGCGGCCAGCACACTGACCGCTTCATCGCGCAAACTGGCGGTCATCACTTGCCGTTGGCGTTGGTCCAGCCACCATAGCGCGCCCTGCCCCACCAGAATGCCGGCCAGCAACAGGCTAACGAACAAACTGACGCCGAGGCGGCCGGCAATGGAGGTCACCGGTGCAATCCCGTGAACACATACCCCTGCCCGCGCCGGGTCTGGATCACCGGAGCTCCCAGCTTGCGCCGGACCCGGTTGATATGAACCTCCAGCACGTTGCTGTCCCGTTCGCTCTCGCCGTCATAGAGATGGTCGGCCAATTGCATCCGCGACAGCAGTTTGCCGGCGTTCAGCATGAAATAACGCAGCAGCCGGAATTCCGCACCGGTCAGTGCTATTTCCCTGCCCTCCAGCACGGCGCTTTGCCGCTCCTCGTCCAGTTCCACGCCACCCACGTTCAGGCAGGTCTGGTTGGCGTTGCCATGACTGCGGCGCAGCACCGCCTGCACTCGCAGCAGCAGCTCCTCGGGATGAAACGGCTTGGTCAGATAATCATCGGCGCCGGCGCGCAGACCGTCCACCCGCTCCGCCCAGCTGTCGCGTGCGGTGAGGATCAGCACCGGCACCGTGACGCCTTCCTGGCGCCATTGTTTCAACACGTCCAGGCCGCCCAGGCCGGGCAGTCCCAGATCCAGAATCACCAGGTCATAAGGGTCATCGTGCACGCGCACCAGCGCATCGCGGCCATCCGCCAGCCAATCCACCGCGTAACCGTGATCACGCAATAACGGGTTGAGCTGGTCGGCCAGGGCCACGTTGTCTTCCACCAAAAGCAGGCGCATCAGTCGTCCACGTCATCCTTGAGAATGTTGCCGGTACGGGCGTCGAGTTCCAGTTCGCGTACCACACCATCCGGGGTCAGCAACTCGATCTCGTAAATCAGGTGGCCATCCTCGCGCTCCAGTTCCGCCTCCAGCAATTGTCCGCCGGGGTACTGGCGCAACGCTTCGGCCAGAATCCGTTCAAACGGCTGGATGCGGCCCTCTTGCCTCAGGCGCAAGGCTTCATCGTGCCCCACATCCAACGCCGGCACCGAACCGCTCAAGACCAGCAGGGCGGCGGTTGCCGCCCCGCGGAGGGGTAAAGACATCAGTCGTCCCGTTCGTTACGAATCACTTCACCGTTGGCGGCGTTCAGTTCAACGTCCCACTGTACGTTGTCCTGATCACGCAGCTCCACTTTGTAGACATAGCCGCCAAACTCTTTTTCCAGCTCGGTTTCCTCGATCTTGGCGTTGGGATGCTGGGCCTGGGCGGCTTTGTTCAGTTCCTCGAAGGACTTCACTTTGCCTTCCTGAACCAGTTTCATCGCCTGGTCGGGGCCCACGTCGTCGGCATGGGCGCCGGCGGTCAGAGTGGCGGTACCGAGAAACAGGGCGGTCAGAATCGCTTTCTTGGCTTGCATGGGTTATCTCCTTTGAGTCACTTCCGTTGGGGTACGGGAATCACTTTATTCACCACCGCTTAACCTTCCCTGAATGGAATCTTAACCCTTTATTAACACCGTCAACCCCCTTTACCCTCTTGCAATATCCGCCGCATCCGGTCACTTTGAGCCTTTTCCGGCAGCCATGCCGCTGTCCAGACCGTCAAAGAACAAGAGCGATTCCATGCATACCGATCTTTCCGATTTGCTGCAACTGCTTGACCTCACCGAACTGGAACCCGATCTCTATCAAGGCGAAGGCCGCAACATTGTTGGCCCCCGTATCTTCGGCGGCCAGGTGCTCGGTCAGGCATTGCGCGCGGCCTGCCACAGCGTACCCGGCCGCACCGCCCATTCCTTGCAGAGTTATTTTCTACGCCCCGGAGACGCCCGGGAAGCGATTATCTATCGGGTGGAACGGGTGCGCGACGGTCAGACATTTTCCACCCGCCGGGTGATCGCGGAGCAACGCGGCCGCCCGATCTTTGATCTGTCCGCGTCTTTCACCCTGCCGGCGGAAGGCCCCGCGCACCAATGCGATGCCCCGGTTCCCGAGGGCCCGGACGGTCTGCTCACCGAGCAGGAACTGAACCGGCAGTATCTGGAGCATGAGGATATCTCGGAGAATTTCCGCAACGCCATGCTGAGAAGAAAGCCGCTGGAGATGCGGCCGGTGGTGAAACGCCACCCTTTGCGCCCGGAGCCGGCACCGCCGTTGCGCCAGGTATGGATGCGCGCGCCGGAAACCGTGCCGGAGGACCCGATACTGCACCAGTGCATTCTCGCCTATGTCAGTGATCACAGCTTGATGGGCACGGCGATGCTGCCCCATGGCCTGAGTTTCCTCACTCGCGACCATCAGATGGCGAGCCTGGACCACGCCTTGTGGTTCCACCGTCCGGTGAATATCAATGACTGGCTGTTCTACCAGAGCGACAGTCCCATCGCCACCGATGGCCGCGGCTTCAATCGCGGTCAGATTTTCAATCAGCGGGGGGAGCTGGTGGCCTCGGTGGCCCAGGAAGGGTTGATGCGGAAGATGTGACAAACACGCAACACGCAACACGCAACACGCAACACGCAACACGCAACATAAGGCGTTACCAAGGCGAGTCAGGTCAAGGCCCAACCCGATAAAAATAGCGCGGTCAACAGACCGCGCCATCCTTCTTCCTAGCGTGCCAGCGTGTTGCGTGCCGACGTGCCAGCATTCTTACTTCTCGACGATCGCCACCACGCCCTGCCCACCGGCGGCGCAAATGGAAATCAGGCAGCGGCCAGAGCCTTTCTGGTTCAACAGCTTGGCGGCATTGGCCAGAATCCGTCCGCCGGTGGCGGCGAACGGGTGGCCGGCGGCCAGTGAAGAGCCTTTCACGTTAAGCTTGTTGCGATCGATGCTGCCCAGCGGCTTGTCCAATCCCAGCCGCTCCTTGCAGAAGGTTTCGTCTTCCCAGGCTTTCAGAGTGCTCAGCACCTGGGAGGCGAACGCCTCGTGGATTTCATAGAAATCGAAATCCTGCAGGGTCAGGCCGGCACGGGCCAGCATGCGCGGTACCGCGTAAGCCGGCGCCAGCAGCAGCCCTTCTTTCTTGCCGACGAAATCCACCGCCGCCACTTCGCAGTGGGTGATGTACGCCTGCACCGGCAGACCGCGCTCCTCGGCCCACTGCTCGGAAGCCAGCAACACCGCGGAGGCTCCGTCGGTCAAGGGTGTGGAGTTGGCGGCGGTCATGGTGCCTTCCGGCCCGCCGAACACCGGCTTCAAGGTGGCCAGTTTTTCCAGGGTGGAATCGCCACGCATGTTATTGTCGCGCTCCAGGCCCTGGAACGGCGTGATCAGGTCTTCCTGCCAGCCTTCCTCATAGGATTTGGCCAGATTCTGGTGGGAGCGCCAGGCCAGCTCATCCTGATCCTCGCGGCTGATGCCCCATTCGGCGGCGGTGATCGCCTGGTGCTCGCCCATGGACAGGCCGGTGCGCGGCTCGGCGTTACGGGGGATGTCCGGCACGATCATCTTCGGGTTGAGCAGTTTCAGCGCCGCTTTGATTTTCTCGCCGTTGGTCTTCGCCTTGTTGATGTTCATGAACACCTTGCGGGCGTCCTCGTTCACACCCAGCGGTGCGTCGGAGGTGGTGTCCACGCCGCCGGCGATGGCGCTGTCGATTTGCCCCAGCGCGATCTTATTGGCCGCCAGGATGGCCGCTTCCAGACCGGTGCCGCAGGCCTGCTGCAGGTCATAGGCCGGGGTCTCGGGCGCCAGACGGGAGCCCAGCACGGACTCGCGCACCAGATTGAAATCCCGGGAGTGCTTCATCACCGCGCCGGCGGCCACTTCACCGACCCGCTCGCCTTGCAGCTTGAAGCGATCGACCAGGCCGTTGAGGGCGGCGGTGAGCATGTCCTGGTTGCTTGCGCCGAAATACACCGTATTGGAACGGGCAAAGGGAATCCGGTTGCCCCCCACCACGGCTACCTTGCGAACCGCGTCGCCTGCCAGCATAGTCAAATCCTCCACAATGGCGTTTCCGCCAAGATTAACAGATGAGCGCAGTCTATCGTTCCGTTGACGCGCCTCATTGGCTACGGCGCCCCTGGCGCTTCCCAGGCGGGTCAATCCGCGTGTCACGGACGGGTGATTCAATACGCAGCCAACAGTGACCCGCAAGCGTGTTCCGCTCCAAGGGTCGACATTCCGCATATCGCACGGCGAAGGACAGGATCATGAACGATACCTATCAGACGATTGCCAACTCTTCCGTGGGCAAGGCCCTTTTCAACGCCATCAATCTGCCGATCCCGGTGATCCTGGAGCGCTGGCGGCCCGGCCAGGCGTCGTTCATCGATGGCCGCGTGCTGGTGGGTGCCGCCGAGGGCGGCAGCGCCATGGAGACCATTCTGACCACCCTGAAAACCGCTCCCGGCGCGCAACTGGCGGTACTGGCCAATAACGGCAACGCTAGCGAGCTGCAAAAGCAGGCGGCCGCCGCCGGTGTCAACGCCGACAATTACACCGCCACCCGTGAAGACGACGCCCGCTTCAAGGGGCTGGTGTTCGACGCCACCGGTATCGAGAACCCGGATCAACTGAAAGCACTGTGGGCCTTTTTCCACCCGGTGATCAAGAAACTGGATAAATGCGCCCGCGTGCTGGTGATCGGCCGCACCCCGGAAACCCTGAGTGGTGCCGCCCGGGTCGCCCAACGGGGCCTGGAAGGCTTTACCCGTTCGGTCGGCAAGGAAATCAAACGCGGCGCCACCGTTCAGTTGGTCTACGCCGAAGCCGGGGCCGAGAGCCAGCTCGCCGCGCCGCTGCAATTCTTCCTGTCGCCGAAATCCGCCTATGTTTCCGGTCAGGTGGTACGCGCCCGCCAGGCCGGCTTCGATGCCGGGGGTTTTGACTGGCAGCGCCCGCTGGCCGGCAAGAAAGCACTGGTCACCGGCGGCTCCCGTGGCATCGGCGCCGCCATCGCCCGGGTCCTGGCCCGCGACGGCGCCGAGGTGATCGTGCTGGACATTCCGCCGATGGCGGAGGACCTCAACAAAGTGGCCGGCGAAATCGGCGGCCACACCCTGGAACTGGACATCACCAGCGACGAAGCGCCGGGGGTGATAGCCCGGACCGCCAAGGAGCACGGCGGGCTGGATATCCTGGTGCACAATGCCGGGGTCACCCGCGACAAGATGCTCGGCAATATGCCGGAAAACCTCTGGGACATGGTGTTGAACATCAACATCGCCAGCCAGTTGCGCATCAATGAGCAATTACTGGCGGACGGCGCCATGGGCGAAGGCGGCCGCATCGTCTCCATCAGTTCCATCGCCGGTATCGCCGGCAACACCGGCCAGACCAACTATGGCTGCTCCAAAGCAGCGGTGATCGGCATGGTGGACGCCTATCGCGAGGACTACGCGGACCAGGGCATCACCATCAACGCGGTGGCTCCGGGCTTCATCGAAACGCAGATGACCGCGGCGATCCCCTTCACCATCCGCGAGGCCGGACGGCGCATGAACGCCATGAATCAGGGCGGCCAGCCGGTGGACGTGGCGGAAACCATCGCCTTCTTCGCCAGCCCCGCCGCTCAGGGCCTGACGGGCAACGTGGTCCGGGTATGCGGGCAGATGATGCTCGGCGCCTGATCCAATACCGGACCGGGGGGCTTCCCCGGTCCGGTGTCCCCATCGGGGCACGGATCTGTACGGAGGCCTTTCGGAACCCGGTAACCACTGCCGTGCCACCAATTTTGGTGGTATTCGCTGCCAAGGCAGCTTCCCACAGAAAGGACCACGGAGCCGCGGTGGGAAGCTGCCTTGGCAGCGAATCGGCATGTAAGCGTGCCAGCGTGTTGAGTGTTAGCGGCCTGCCCCCGGGGTTGAATTTTCTCCCCTCACCGCCATCTCTTGGGACAGGTCGTCGTCGGCAGGGCCAAGCCATGCCGCGACACGTCTCCCGGCTGCAACGCCGTCACCAAGAGGTCCCCATGACGTTTGGCCGCCTGTTTTTCGTAATTTTCGCCTTCGCCTTGCTGGAGGTACTGGTCCTGGCCGCCGTGGCCGATGTGATCGGCTGGCCGGTCACCATCATCCTGACCCTGGCCACCGCCATCATTGGCTCCTGGTTGTTCCGCGGCCAGGGTCTGAAAACCTGGACGCGCCTGAATCAGCGCATGCAATCCGGCGAGATGCCAGGCCAGGAGCTGGTGGAAGGTCTGCTGCTGTTGATCGGCGGCGCGCTGCTGATCACCCCCGGGTTCGTCAGTGATATTGTCGGTTTTCTCATGTTGGTGCCGCTCAGCCGCCGCCGGCTGGCCGCCATGCTGGTTCGCCGGGGTACCCTGCAAGCCTTCAGCAGCCAGCAGAGCTCCGCGTTCTTCTATCAGAGCGGCTCCTTCAACGGTGGCCCGTTCGGTGGCGGCCGCCATCATCAGGGTAACAGTCAGGGCAACGGCGTAATCATCGATGGCGAGGCCCGGGAAGAAACGGAAAGTCGCGACCCGCTGGGGCATGACCAGAACCGGCGGAGCTAAGAATCTCGGAAAAATACCGCGTCATCCCGGGCTTGACCCGGGATCTCCCCAGGAGGGCGCACTACTTCCAAGCGGGGGATGCCGGATCAAATCCGGCATGACGTTTTACAGAAGAATCCTAGGGGCCGGTCTTGTTTAACCGGTAAAACAGATTGGGTTCGCTGACCAGGTAAAGATCGCCTTGATCGTCCATGGTCACGCCTTCCAATTGCGGCGCGTCCCGTTGCATATCCTCATTCCCGCGCAGAAAGGCCCGGTAGCTGACGTAACGCCCTTCGTGATCCAGCTCCACCAGGGAATGAGAGCGGTCACTCAGTAACAGCAAGTGGCCGGTGGGGCCATGGTAAAACACATCGGACAGGTCCCGGTTGAACACCAGCCCCTCAATCCAGCCGGTCAGATCACGAATGTGCAGGGACAGGCCCTGCTCCAGACTGGCGCCGAATCCCTCAATGGCATAGAGCTTGCGCGGACGACTTTCCTTCACCACGAACAGACGGTCTCCCCTGGCATCGTAGGAAATGCCTTCAAACCCCTTGTTGCCGTCTTCTTCCATGCCCAGGGACAACGACTGGACCCGCTCCTGATCGACCGCCGCACCGGGTTCCGGTATAGCAAACACACTGAAACGCTGACGACGCTCATCCACGACCACCACGCGACCGTTGCCCAGAGCGGCGATGCCCTCGATGTCACCGAACCCTTCCAGCGGATAGCGTCCCAACACTTCGCCCTGACGGTCCAGCTCCAACATCACCGGCGGGTCGTTGGTCACCGCCAGCAGCCGGTCACGCCCACTGTCATAGCTGATCGCGGACAGATTGCGGCTCACACCGGCCACCGCTTTGCCTTCGATAACGACCCGGTACTGTTCCAACCGCACGCCCTGCCGCGGCCCTTCAATCCGTTCCTTCAGATGGAAAAACAGGGGCTCATACCAATGCCGCCAATACGCCACACCGGCCAGCAGCGTCAACACCAGCGCGCCACCGAGCCACCAGCGTGCTTTTATGGCGCGCCGGGAACGACGATTGAAGGAGAGTTTCCCCATAAAGCGCCACCACCCTATTCATGCGAGGTGCAAAACCGCACTCCCGTCAGGACAGGCTTAGAGAGATGTTTCCGGGGATGGTTCCAGAGCGAAGGCACCGTCACCACCGCCCGCGTCAACCGCGAGCGGCGGCGTCCTCCTCGGCTTTCATCTTGCGGTATTCGATGGGCGTCATGCCCACCCAGCGTTTGAAGGCCCGATAGAAGGTGGAAGGCTCCGAGAAACCGGTCAAATAGACGATCTCGTCGATGGACTCGTCGGTACCGGCCAGCAAGCGCTTGGCCAGCTTGCAACGGTAATCCGCCACCAACTGATTGAAGTTGGTGCCGGCATCCGCCAGCCGGGTGCGCAGCTGACGCGCCTTGATGCCAAGACGTTCCGCCACTTCCTCAAGATTGGCGTGCCCGGACTCCAGCAGTTCGGCGATCAGGCGGTTCACCTGAGCCACCAGATCCTGTTTTTCCAGGCGCGCTACCTGTTCACTGGCCAGTTGCTCGTGCAGGCGCAGTAATTCCGGCTCGTGATGGGCCGACGGGAGAGCCATCAAACGGGCATCGAAGTACACCCCCACCGAGTTCATCTCGAACTTCACCGGGCAACCGAAGGCTCGTTCATACTCACTCGGGTCCGCATGACGTTCATGCGCAAAGTGAATCTCCAGTGGCTCAAAGGCGCCATCGGTAACGAAACGAAAGAATTTGATCACCCCCACCATCACGCACTCGTTGAGATGGGCAAGACGACGACCCCAGAACGGTTGGCGCAGGAAGGCACGATCCCCTTCCTCCTCCATCAACTCCGCGCGGGCGGCATCGGACAGCAAGCGCTGATAATTCAGCGCCCGCCTCAAGCCTTCCCCGAATGAGGGGCTGGAGAGAAACAGGTATTCCAGGACCTGACCTTTATAGACCGGCATGTGTTGGCCCAGATGCAGGCCAATGTGCGGGTCCTTGGAGACCTTTTCCGCGGCCTGCCAGAACCATTCCTGGGCATCATGCGGCGTACGCAGGTCAGGTACCTGGAGAATAGCGCGGTCCACGCCCACTTCAGCGAGAACCGCGTCTGCATCAATGCCTGCGTTGACCATGGCCCGGTAGGCCATGCGCAACAGCACGCCGGAGTCGGTAAGCTCTGCCATCCTTTCGCGACTTCCCCGAATTTTTTGGTATCAACGAGCGAGAGTAGCACATGCCTGGGGAGGCCGGAACAGCATCAATTCACCGCCGCTGCTCCACGGCGGGAAGGCAGCGCCAAACGGTGAATACGACGCATGACCGAGCCGAACTGGCGGCGCAAACTGCCGGTGTTGTAGTGCAAGCCGTACCGCTCGGCGATCTCACGCACCTTCGGCGCCACCTGTTGGTATCGGTTGGACGGCATATCCGGGAACAGATGGTGTTCAATCTGATGGCTGAGGTTGCCGCTGAGGATATGAAACAACCGACCGCCCTCCAGATTGGACGAGCCGAGCAGTTGACGCAGATACCATTGCCCACGGCTCTCGCCTTCCACTTCTTCCTCGGTGAACATCTCCGCGCGCTCGGTGAAGTGCCCGCAGAAAATAATCAGGTAGGACCACAGATTGCGCAGGATATTGGCGGTGAAGTTACCGGACAGCACGAACAGGAAAAACGGCCCCGCCAGCAAAGGGAACAGTACGTAATCCTTGAGCACCTGACGGCGCACCTTCTTGAGGATCAGGTTCCGTTCCTTGCGGTATTGTTCACGGCTCTTGTCGCCACGGACCACTCGCTCGATTTCCAGATCATGGAACGCCACCCCCCACTCGAACAGCAGCGCCAGCACCCAGTTATAGATCGGCTGGAACAGATAAGCGGGGTTCCAGCTCTGGTGCTCGGACATGCGCATGATGCCATAGCCAACATCACGGTCCTTTCCCACCACATTGGTGTAGGTGTGATGCATATAGTTGTGGGAATGTTTCCATTGCTCGGCCGGGCAGGTGTTATCCCAATCGTAATGAGCGGAGTCCAGATTCGGATCGCCCAGCCAGTCCCACTGACCGTGCATCACGTTATGGCCAATCTCCATGTTCTCCAGAATTTTGGAGAGCGCCAGCAGACCGGTTCCCGCCAGCCATGCCGGCGGCAGGAAGCCAAGGAACAGCAGGCCCCGGCCGGCCACTTCGCAGCCTTTCTGGAAGCGCACCACACGGCGGATATAGCGGGCGTCGGCTTCGCCCCGATCCGCCATCACCTGCTGGCGCAGCGCCTCGATTTCCTCGCCGAAAGCGTCCACCTGGGAACGGGTCAGGCTGACACCGTCGCGCTGAAAGACGATTGGGTCGTGCTCTTGTTGCATTGCGTATCCCATTTGTTCAACTCCTTGTTTTTGCGTCGCTTAGAGCCTGTTCACGATCTTTACGCCGCCGCGCCGGAGTTCCCTTCTCACCTGGTAGAAAGTGTCGTCAGGTTGTGATTCCGATTGTGCCGTGTAGTCAATCTACATAAACAAGCGTAATCGCAGCCTGACGGACTCTCCACCTAAAGAAAGTGGGGCCCGGCCCTTCGGGTTGCGCTGGAAAAGCCGCCAGACGACGCTGTGGCCTTTGACTTTGGAACCACCAGAGCCTGCAGACCCCAACGCCCTCTGGCGGCTTTTCCGGCGGCAACGCGGTGACGTAAAGATCGTGAACAGGCTCTTACAGCGCCACTTCCACGTCGCCTTCGGCGGCATGGACACACAGTCTTACCAGTTGGTTGTCCACGGTCCGGCTCTCCCCGGTCTGCAGGTCGCGGACCGACCCCCGCACCGAACACCGGCAGGTGTGGCAAATGCCCATGCGACAACCATGGGCCGGATTCAGCCCACTGCGCTCGGCGGCCTCCAACAGGCTTTCGTCGCCACCGGCCTCGGTGTCCAGGTCACTGCCGGAGAAGCGGATGCGACCACCGTTGCCAGCATTTCTGGTCAGCGGCTGGAACCGCTCATGTAACAACGGCGCCCGGCCTTCGGCGCGGTGCCATTCACTGACCGCGTCGAGGAAGCCGGCCGGCCCGCAGGCGTAAACCTGGCGCTCGGCGGCATCCGGAACCAGAGCCGTCAGCAACGCGGCGTCAAAGCGGCCCTGCTCATCGCCGGGCAACGGCGCCTGATGCCCCAGCACCACACGGGCGTTTAGTTGGGAATGGCGTCCCAGTTCCCGCAAGGATGCCAACAAGATCACATCCTCATAACGGCGATCGAAGTGCAGCCATTCCACCTGACCGGCAAAGGAGGTGTTTTTCAGGTATCTTGCTATACTGTGAACGGGTGTAATGCCGGAGCCGGCGGTCAGGAACAGCAACCGGTCCGGAATTCGGGCCGGCAACAGGAACTCACCGGCGGGCTCGCTGAGCGTCACCACGTCACCAGGGCGGGCACGCTCAAGCAGATGTTCGGTCACACCGCCGGCCCGGTGACACTTGACGGTGATGGTCAGGCTTCCCGATTGCGGGGCACTGGACAGGGAAAAGCAGCGCCATTGCCGCGCACCGTTCACGTCGATGCCGAGCATCACATGCTGGCCGGCCTGAAACCCCGGCCACAGGCGGTTCGGGTGCAACGTCAGGGAAACCGCTTGCCCGGTTTCCCGGTGAACAGCGGTGACGCGGGCGCGGATTTCCCGGGCCGAGGCCACCGGGTTGATCAGCGCCAGGTAGTCTTCCGGCTGAAACGGGCTGGTCAGAGCCTGGCCGAGGCGGCCAAACCAGCCCCGGCGAGGCTCGATGATGGTCTGCATGCGGCACTTCCTATGATTGATGTGAACAGTTGTACACTTTTTACAGGGCGCCGTTTTTATAGTCAACACCTGTTCACAAAAATAATTGTGAACGGAGTTGTCAAGTGGTTTGCTATATCCTGGAGCGGAAATTGAATACCATTGCCGCCGGAGCCGGGGACAAAAAGCGCAACGACAATACCCAGGCCGTATCACTGCTTATTGATTGGTTAGATTTGATTCGTTGGTTAAAACAACAATTCGGGAGACTGTCTGACACATGACCAGAGAAACCGCCCCCCGGGGAAGGAAAGCCAGAAAGGGACGGACTCGCCAGGCGCTGATGGACGCGGCCTTGGATCTGGTGGCGAAAAAGGCCCCCTTTTCTTCCCTCAGCCTCAGGGAAGTGACCAAGAAAGCCGGTGTGGTGCCCACGGCGTTCTATCGTCATTTCACCGACATGAGCGCGCTCGGCCTGACCTTGCTGGATGAGTCATTTCGCACTCTGCGGCAGATGATGCGCGAGGTCCGCCAGCATCAATTGCCCAACGAACAGATGATCCGCGGGTCCATGGAGACCTACTTCAATTATGTGCGCAACAATCGCACTTATTTTCTTTTTGTCTCCAAGGAACTGTACGGCGGCTCCGCCACCATGCGGCAGGCGATCCGCCGGGAAATCCGTCTGTTCGTCAGTGAACTGGCCATGGACATGGCGCGTTTTCCTTTCCTTATCAATGTCAGTTCCCAGGATCTGCAAATGATGGCCACGCTGGTGGTCAACAGCGTGGTGGCACTGACACAGGAAATGTTGGAGCTGAGCGAGGACGACGAAGCCGGCCAGAACGAAATGCTGATCATGGCGGAAAAACAGGTTCGTCTGATTTACTTCGGGGTAGCCCAGTGGCGCTCCGAACCCGACAGGATTGCCTGAGCCCTCGGCGATACGGCCAATCAGCCTCTCCGACGCTCTGCCTATACTGCCACGACATTGCGCTAAATGTTCGTGGGAGAAGGGTGTCCTTATGAGTGAGGTTCGATTCAAGGAGCTGCGTCACGCGCCGCCCATGGCGGTGAATTTCGCCAAAGCAGTGCTGCGCGCACGGGTACGCCCGGGCAGCGCTCCGGTGCTGCCCGCCGAGGGGCTGCGGCTCAACGATGTGGCTCAGAAATCTCGCCATTTGGCGGCCTACCGCCAGGTATGCGGTTTCAGCGCCGACGGTCATCTGCCTATCACCTACCCACACATGCACGCGTTTCCATTGCACATGGCGCTGATCCTGAGCGACGGTTTTCCGTTCCCGGCCATGGGGCTGGTCCATGTGCGCAACCGCATCACTCAATTCCGTCCGATCGGTGAACGCGAGCAGCTCAATATCAAATGCTATACCGGCAATCTGACCCAGGTGGAGAAAGGCTACGAGTTCTCCATCTTCACCGTGGTCAGCACCGCCGGCGAACGGGTCTGGCAGAGTGAATCGGTGAATTTCCATCGCGGCGGCGGCCACGGTGAAAAAAAGGCCCGGGACACGTCTGGAGACGCTCAAACCACTGCCCCTGCTCCCGATCTGATCGAAGAGTGGGACGTTCCCGGCGACACCGGTCGACGCTACGCCAGCGTGTCCGGAGATCGTAACCCGATCCATCTTTACCCGCTGACCGCCAAGGCCTTCGGTTTCAAACGCCAGATCGCCCATGGCATGTGGTCCAAGGCTCGCTGCCTGGCGGCTTTGCAACCGGAACTGCCGGAGCAGGCCTTCACCGTGGATGTGCGCTTCAAGCTGCCCATGTTCATTCCGGCCAAGGTAAAGTTTGTCCGTACTCGTCAGGATGACGGCATCGATTTTCAGTTGCTGGCCGCCGACGGCGTCAAGCCCCACTTGAGCGGAACAGCGCGTCCGGTCAGCGACTAAACCGGCGTCCGGTCTGCTCAATCGCTATCTGCTCAAATAATGGGAAACAGCCTTCCTTACCCTCCATCAGCCGTATTACACCTTTGCTGGAACGTCGTGAAGCAGGTTTCCGCAAAGGCGTAATACGGCTCCGCTTCGAAGTGACCGGCGACCGCGAGCAAACCACCATACCGGGGCGATCCGGGGAGGCCTCCGTGCAGACCCGTGCCCCCGATGGAGAGGCTCATCCCCGTCATTCCGCGATGAACCACAAATAAGGGCGGTGTACACTGCCGCCCATGACCCGTGACGACACCAACGACTACGCAGCGCTGTTCCTGGACGACACGCCGCTCCTGGATGTCCGCGCCCCGGTGGAATTCGCCCGGGGCGCGTTCCCCCATGCCACCAACCTTCCTCTGATCGACGACCAGGAACGCCATCTGATCGGCCTGCGTTATAAGCAGCAAGGGCAACAGGCAGCCATTGATCTCGGCAATGAGCTGGTCCGTGGCGAGGTGAAGGAGCGCCGTCTGCGCGCCTGGCACGATTGGTGGCGAGCGCACCCAAACGGCTATCTCTATTGTTTTCGTGGCGGTCTGCGCAGCCGCACAACCCAGGACTGGCTGCGTCAGGCTGGTATCGACGCGCCCCTGGTCACTGGTGGTTACAAGGCCCTGCGGCGTTTTCTGTTGGAGCACCTGGAGCAGCATGTGCTTCAGGGACCGTTGTGGGTGCTGACCGGGCGCACCGGCTGCGGCAAGACCCGCGTCCTGCATCAACTGTACCGGGCGGTGGATTTGGAAGGGCTCGCCCACCATCGCGGTTCCGCCTTCGGCCACCGGCCCGGCGGACAACCAGCGCAAATCGACTTTGAAAATGCCCTGGCGATCCGCTTGCTGAAGCTCGGGAACCAGACACCGGTTCTGGTCGAGGACGAAGGGCGTCTGATCGGCCGTTGCGCTTTGCCCTTGCCCCTCCACCAGCAACTGAGGAACATGCCGCGCATCGACATTCAGGAACCGCTGGAAAGCCGGGTGGAAGTGATTCTGGAGGACTACGTCCTGACACCGCTGCGGGAATTTCTCGACGGCCATGACGAGCAGCAAGCCCGGAATCTGTTCGCCGAGCATCTGCTCGACGCGCTGGACCGGATCCGCAAGCGCCTCGGAGGCGCCCGGCACCAGACCCTGCGTGAAACCATGACCCGGGCGCTGGAACAGCATCGCCGTGGCGATGGCTGCGGCGAACACCGCCGCTGGATACGCGCCCTGCTAAGCGACTACTACGACCCGATGTACGACTACATGCTGAGCCATCGTCAGGGGCCGGTGTACTTTCGCGGCAGCCGCGACCAGGTCATCGCCACCCTGCAAGAATGGGAACGCCGGGGGCAGGGACGGCCGGAGGGCCGCCCACGGTGATGGCGGCGACCGCGCACCATGATCTGGTGCTGGTGGGAGGCGGACACAGCCACGCGCTGGTACTGCGCCGTCTGAGCATGCGGCCGGTCCCCGGGCTGCGCCTCACGCTGATTTCCCCCGACAGCCTGACCGCCTATTCCGGTATGCTGCCCGGCATGCTGGCCGGCCGTTACCAGCGGCAGGAAACCCACATTGATCTGAGCCGGCTGAGCCGCGCCGCCGGTGCCCGCTGGCTGCCACAACGCGTACTCGATCTGGATCCCACCCAGCGCCGCGTGCAGCTGGATAACGGCGATCAGGTGGAGTACGACACACTCAGCCTGGATGTCGGCGCCACCCCGGACCTGGACAGCGTGCCCGGTGCCCGGGCCCATGCGGTACCGGTAAAACCGGTGGCTACTTTCGAGCAACGCTGGCGCGACCTGCTGGCCGATCCCGCCGCGACGCGCCGGGTGGCGGTGGTGGGAGCCGGCGCCGGCGGTACCGAGTTGGCCGCCGCTCTGGCTCAGCGGCTTGGCGCCACCACCAGGATCGGGTTGATCAGCGCGGGCGAGCTGCTCCCCGGCTATCCGGCGCGGGCACGCTCGCTGATGCGAACACGGCTGCGGGATGCCGGGGTGCACATCGTGGAACACGCCCCGGTGCAACGGGTCAGCGAAGGGCAGCTCCACTACAACGGCCGGTCCCAGGCGGTGGATCTGGTGTTCTGGTGTACCGGCACCCGCGCGCCGGCCTGGCTCGCCGCCAGCGGTCTGCCCTGCGATGAACGCGGTTTCCTGCGCGTGGACACAACCCTGACCAGCCTGGGCAGCCCGCACGTCCACGCCGCTGGAGACTGCGCCTCATTTCCCTCGCCCTTGCCCAAGGCCGGTGTCTACGCGGTGCGTCAGGCGCCGGTGCTGGCCGATAATTTACTTGCCGCCGCCCGGGGTGGCCGCAAACGCCCCTATCGCCCGCAGCGGCGTTTTCTGTCCCTGCTGTCCGCGGGGGCCGGTGACGCGGTGGCCTCCCAGGCCGCCCTGGCCGGCGCTGGCCGGCCCCTGGGTCTGGCGCTGGAAGGACCGCATCGACCGGGCCTTCATGAAGCGCTTTGACAACCTGCCGGCGCCAATGCCAGCCGCGCCCGCCAACGACGACGCCATGCACTGCGCCGGCTGCGGGGCGAAGGTTGGCGCCACGACGCTCAGTCATGCGCTGGATGCGCTTCGGACAGAGGTCCGCGAGGACATCGAAGCCGGCGTGGCCCAGGGCGATGATGCGGCGATCATCCGCTGGTCCGGACAATACCGGCTGGTGCAAAGCGTGGATTATTTTCCCGCCTTCATGGACGAGCCCTATCTGTTTGGCCGGGTGGCGGCATTGCACAGCCTCAGTGACATCTACGCCATGAACGCCGACCCCCATTCGGCGCTGGCCACTCTGTGCATTCCCCGCCATCACCCGCGTCTGCAGGGCCGGGATCTGCGCCGCCTGCTGGCCGGCGCGGTGGACGAGCTGAATCGGGCGCACTGCACACTGGTGGGGGGGCATACCATTGAAGGGCCGGAAATGGCCGCCGGTTTCACCATCAACGGCGCTCTGTCCGGCGCGGCCTGGAGCAAGAACGGCGCCCGGCCCGGGCAGGTTCTGATTATCACCAAACCGTTGGGCGTCGGCATTCAACTGGCGGCCTGGATGCGCAATGTCCATCGAGGTCCCGACCTGGACGCCACCCTGGCAACCATGCTGCAAAGCAACGGCCCTGCCCGCGCCGCGCTATCGTCCCTGCCCCTCCCGGCCTGTACCGACATCACTGGTTTCGGACTGCTCGGGCATCTGCTGGAGCTGTGCCAGGACAGTCAGGTGAGTGCCCGTATTAGTTTGGATACTTTGCCCATACTGCCCGGTACCCTGGAGCACATACGCCAAGGCATTCACAGCACATTGCGGGACAGCAACGATCAGGTACTGGGCTACTGCAATATCGCCCCAGCCCTGCGCGAGCGGCCGGAACTGGTCGCCGCCACCGATCCGCAAACCAGCGGCGGCCTGCTGTTGGCAGTGACCAGGGAATGTCTCGATACGACTCTGGAAGCCCTGCGCGGGGCCGGCGTCGATGCCATCGCGATTGGTGAAACCCTTGTAAAAAATCACAAAGCCTCCTCCACCATCACGCTGCGATGAGGGGCCCCGTGTTAATCTGCCGGCATCACTGAAACAGGGAGCGACAGCCCATGAACAAGCGTCTCACCGGCGTTTTCACCGCCGCCGTTTTGCTCATCACCCAGGCCCTGTTCGTCCCCATGGCCCACGCCGCCATGATTGGCACCGATACCCTGGTAGCCAGCGAACAACGGGCGGCCATGGAGCAAAAGGTCCTTGCGTTACTCGAACACAAAGCCGCCGCCAAGGTGTTGGCGGATAATGGTGTCAGCCCGGAACAAGTGAAGGATCGCCTGGACCGGCTCAGCGACCAGGAACTGACCCAACTGGCCGAACAGGCCGATGAGCTGCCCGCCGGCCAGGGCGTCATCGGCGTGATCCTGGCGATCATTCTGATTCTGGTACTGCTTGATCTGCTGGGCGCCACCAACGTGTTCCCGGCTATCCATCCGATCAACTGATCGTGTACTTTCGCGCCATCATCGCCGGGCTGGTTCTGCTGTTGGCGGGGTGTCAGACACTGCCCCCGCCACAGTCAGCCCGGCAACCCGCCAGCCAGCAACTGGCCGTTCCCTTCATCGCCCAGGAAAAATATCAGTGCGGCCCCGCCGCTCTGGGCATGATGCTGCAATGGAACAGGCTGCCTGGTAATGCCGAGGCGCTGGTGGACGAAGTCTGGCTGCCGGAGCGTCAAGGCAGTCTGGGCATCGAACTGATGGCGGCCGGCCGCGCCCGTGGTTTGCTGGCGTATCCGGTCAACGGACCGGATGCTTTGTTCAGTGAGCTGCAAGCCGGCCACCCGGTCTTGATTCTGCAAAACCTCGCGTTGAAGCGCTGGCCGCAATGGCACTTCGCCGTGGTCACCGGCTACCGCGATGGCGGCGACCGGCTGATTCTGCACAGCGGCACCCGCGAAGCCACCCCCAGCCACTGGAACCGTTTCATTCGCACCTGGGCGCGCGCCGACTATTGGGGCATGGTGTTGCTGCCCGCCGGAGAACTGCCCGCCAGCGCCCGCCCCGGCCCTCTTCTGCACGCACTCGCTCCGCAAAAGAAAGAGGCTCTGCCTCATTGGCAAACCGCGGTGTCCCGGTTCCCCGACGACGGCAAGCTCCATTTCGCCTACGCCAACGCGCTGTGGCAGGCAGAGCGCAAAGCGGACGCCCTCGCGGCCTTCGAAAAAACCGTGACACTCTCCCCTTCCCTCGCTCCAGCCTGGAATAACCTGGCCTACGCCCGTCTCGACCAGGGCAACACCGAGGCCGCCCGGGAAGCGGTGTGCCGGGCCCACATGCTGGCGCCGGATGACACCAACATCGAAGGTAGCGTGGCCGAAATCACCGACGGTGCCGGCTGTCCCTGAACAGTGCGTGGGAAATGGCGTCATTTCCGTTTTATCGCTATTGTCTAAGCTCCCGTTCATTCTCTGACAATGGATTACCCGCTTCCCTATGAGACCCGGTCGATCACGGTTACTGCTTTCCCTGCTGCTCTCGTGGATGCTGTGTGGTGTGGCCGCGGCGCAAAGCAGCGGCTTTTCCCTGCCCGGTATCGGAGATCTGGAGAAACAACTTACCGGCGGTGACGACAGCGCCGATGGCCAGCCCCGGAAGGAGGGCGAAGCAACGCCGGAGCGCGCCCTTCTGGAAGAAACGCTGAAGTTGCGCAAGGAAATCGACGCCAACCACGAGCGGATCAAAAAGCTTGAGCAGCAACAAAGCGCGCTGCCGCGCGAGAGAGCCTCGCTTCAGGGCGAATTGGAAAAAATTCGCCGCGAAAGCACCGTCGACTGGGCCGAGCACTATCAGAGCCTGTCCATTTCCGCCTTGGCGGAGGAATTGGGACAGAAACTGCAGGCACTGGAGCGCAATCAGGAAAAACTGGCGGACGCGGCCAGTGATGTGACCAGTTCCCAGACCCTGCCGGAACGGGCGCAGAATACCATCAGCGACAGTCTGGCGGAGGCCGATGATATTCGCCGACAGCTGAACCGCCCGTCGGTGGCGGAGGCGCTGAGCGAGGAGGAAGTGCAGAATCTGCAGGTAAAACTGGCGGCGCTGGACTCCCGTATTGAACTGCGCAACCAGGAACTGGCCGTGGCCAGCGCCAACGAGCAGCGCTCCCGCCTGCAGCAACGGGTTCTGGAAGCCGACGCGGAGCTGATCCAGCGACAACTGGATGTTCTGCAACCACTGCTCAACCGGCGGCGCCAACAGCAACTGCAGGATGAGTTGCAGGCCGCCTCCGTGGACCTGCCCGCCGAAGTGGCCGATCACCCCGAGTTGGCGGCAGCGGAAGAGCGGAACAAGACGCTGCGCAAACAGTTGATTCAGACCAGTGAAGACGTCAATGATCTGCTGCGTGAAAACGTGGCCACCAAGACCCAGTTGGACCGGGTGCGGGCGTTGTCCGCCACGGTCAACGATCAGATCCGCATGCTTGACGGCAGCCTGCTGTTATCGCGGATTCTCTATGAGCAGCAAAAAAATCTACCGGACTTCAAACCCCGGGAAGGGTTGCCCAAGGCCATCGGTGACACCCGTCTGCGCCAGTTTGAAATCGGCCAGCAGCGCCAGCAAACAGAAGCCGCCACCCTCCGCCTGGAAGACCAGGACATCTCTCCGGAGGATCGGGTCGCGCTGCAGGATGCTCTGGGGAGTCTGCATGACATTCATGTGGAACTGCTCAATCAGCTGGACACCGAACTGGGGCGCAAGCTGAATCTGCTGGTCCGGCTGAATCTGGTGCAGGATCAACTGGTGGACGTCTCCCGCAATCTCCACGACACCATCTCTGAACAGACCTTCTGGATGCCCAGCACCCAGCCGATCAATCTGTCCTGGTTGCGCGAGTTCCCGGCCCAGGTCCGGGATCAGATGACGGACATGCCCTGGATGCAGATGGGCCAGGACGCCTCCGCGCTACTGAAAGACAAGTGGCCCTGGCTACTGCTCCCGGCGATCCTGGCCGTCGCCCTGCTGTTCTGGCGCAAACGCCTGCGTACCCGGATCCGCAAACTCAACAGCGATATTGGTTTCCTGCGCCGGGACAGCCAGTTGCATACCCCTCTGGCGATTCTGCTGACCACGCTGATGTGCCTGCCCGGTCCGTTGGTATTGAGTCTGCTGGCCTGGGGTCTCTGGATTCAGCCCGGCACGCTGTCCACCGTGTTGGGCGCCGCGCTGTCAAAAGTGGCGCTGCTATGGCTGGTGTTCGAGATGTGCTATCGGTTGTTGGCCCGGGACGGTATCGCGCAGCGGCATTTCCGCTGGTCCGCCGACGGCAACACCAAGCTGCGTCGGCGGTTATTGGCGGTCGGCTTGGCGATGGTGCCGATGACGCTGATCATTGCTTTCGGCGAGCAGTGGCCGGCCCAGCTCAACAATGATCGTATCGGCCTGGTCATCATGGTGTTCGGGCTGGCGGTAATGGGGGTCATGCTGACCCGGGTAGCCTTGCACTTCCCCATCACCCGCTTCTCCACCGCTTACAAAGCCATGGCGGCGCTGGTGTGCGGCGGCCTGCCCTTCGCCCTGATCGTGGTGATCGGTCTGGGCTACTACTACACCACGGTGCGTTTGTCCGGTCGCATCATCGACAGCTTCTACCTGCTGCTTCTATGGACCCTGATCGACGCGACCGCGGTACGTGGCCTGGCCGTGGCGGCGCAACGACTGGCCTACAAAAGAGCCTTGGCGCAACGTGACAGCGACGCCAAGGAAACCAGTGTGGAAGGGATCGAGGTGGAAGAACCGCAACTGGATCTGGAGCGGGTCAACCAGCAGTCTCTGCGTCTGATCCGCATGGCCCTGGTGGTGGTATTTGGCCTGCTGTTCTATTGGGTCTGGGCGGACATTCTCAATGCCTTTTCCTATACCGAAAACATTCTGCTGTGGGAAACCACCGAAGGCAGCGGCAACAACGTCACCTCGATCCCGATCAGTCTCGGCGATGTCATGTTCGCTCTGGCCGCCGGCGTGGTCACCATGATGCTCGCCCTCAACCTGCCCGGCCTGTTGGAAGTGCTGCTGCTATCGAGGATGAACCTGAAGCAAGGCAGCAGCTACGCCACCACCACGCTGCTATCCTATGTGATCATCGCCCTGGGCGTCATGGTAGTGCTCGGTTCGCTGGGGCTGACCTGGAACAAACTGCAATGGCTGGTGGCCGCCCTCGGCGTGGGGCTGGGTTTTGGTCTGCAACAGATCTTCGCCAACTTTGTTTCCGGTATCATCATTCTGTTCGAACGGCCGATTCGCATCGGTGACGTGATCACTATCGGTACCTTGTCGGGCACCGTCAGCCGGGTGCGGGTGCGCGCCACCACGGTGATTGATTTCGACCGCAAGGAAATCATCATCCCCAACCAGACCTTCGTTACCGAACAGTTGATTAACTGGTCGTTGAGTGACACGGTAACGCGGTTGATTATCACAGTCGGCTTCGCCTACGGTTCGGACCTGAACACCTGTCGTGAGATTCTCCAGACCGTGGCCCGAGACCATCCGAAAGTGATGAAGGACCCGGAGCCGATGATCCTGTTCATGGGCTTCGGCGCCAGCACCCTGGACCATGAGTTGCGGGTTTATGTGAAGGAAATCGGTGACCGCCTGAGCACCACCGACGAACTTAATCGCCGTATCGATCAATTGTGCCGGGAACAGGGCGTGGAAATCGCTTTCAGCCAGATGGACATTCACATTCGCAGTATCAATGGCGGCGAAAACATGACCATCCCCGGCGAGCGCCGCGAATCCGGAAACGGCGACCCGACGACGGACGCCTGAAATCCGGCCTTGGAGACATAAATTCGGCGTCCGCTACGAAGCCGCTGTGGGAAGGCGACCTTTCGCCGGAAGCCCATTCGCTTGCAAGCAAGCTTCCCACGGCGGCTTCGTAGCCCTTTCTGTACCAGCGGTCGACATTGCTGGAGCTCAAAGTGCCGCGGCTCACTCTAAACCACGACGAACCACTCCTCTTCTCTAACAGGAAACCCCATCATGTTTATTCACCGCGGCCTCCATCGCGGGGCTATTGTATTGTCCGGCGGCCCCGGCGCCGGCAAGACCAGTTTGCTCCGGGCCCTGTCCGGGTTCGGATACCATACCGTCGCCGAATCCGGTCGGGCGGTGATTCAACAACAGCAGGCGCGCGGCGGCGAGGCCCTGCCCTGGCGAAACCGACAGGCCTTCGCCGCCGCCATGCTGGACCGGGACCGCCGTCAATACCGGCGTTACGCCAACCGGGACGGGCCGGTGTTTTTCGACCGGGGCGTGGTGGATGTACTCGGTTACGCCCGCCTGGAACGGCTGCGGGAGAGCGCCGCCATGCACTGGGCCGCGCGGCGCCACCGCTATGCCCCTGAGGTGCTGATGCTGCCGCCCTGGCCCGACATCTACCGGAACGACCAGGAGCGCAAGCAGACACTGGCGGAAGCCGAGCGTACGTTCCAGGTGTTATGGAACACCTACCTCGATCAGGGCTACCGCCCTCTCCTGGTACCCCGGGGGACGATAGCAGAACGCCGCGACTGGGTATTGTCCCATCTCGGTCTCGCTTGCGCCCCCATCCATGACACCCCGGGAAAATGCTAGACTCCCGTTCCCCGACACCACGGTACCCGGACACCATGCCATTGCTGACTCTGCGCGACCTGCAGCTTGATTACGGCGACCAGCCGCTACTTGATCACCTGGACCTGACCATCGAGGCCGGCGAACGGCTGTGCCTGGTGGGCCGTAACGGCTCCGGCAAGTCGACCTTGCTGAAAGTGCTGGACGGGCAGGTGCAGGCGGACGACGGCCAGATCGAGCGCGCCCAGGGACTGGTGGTGGCGCGCCTGGAGCAGGAAGTCCCCGAGGACCAGGACCACAGCGTTCAGGAGATGGTGGCCCAGGGCCTCGGTGAGCTTGGCCGGCTGCTGGCCGAACATGACCGCCTCAGCCATCGGCTCAATGACGGAGACGATGCGGTGATGGCCCGTTTCCAGCAGCTCGGCGACCGTATTGAAAGCGCTGGCGCCTGGCAGCTGTTCCAGCGGGTAGAGACCGTGCTCTCCAAACTGCAACTGGATGGCGGGCAGCGTTTCGCCGGCCTTTCCGGCGGCATGAAGCGCCGCGTTCTGCTGGCCCGTGCCCTGGTGCAGGAGCCAGACCTGCTGCTGCTGGACGAACCGACCAACCATCTGGACATCGATTCGATCCGCTGGCTGGAAAGCTTCCTGCGCGACTACCCGGCGACCCTGGTGTTCATTTCCCACGACCGTGCCTTTATCCGCGCCCTGGCCACCCGCATCATCGAGCTGGACCGTGGCCAACTGACCAGTTGGCCTGGGGACTACGATCGTTACCTGGAAGGAAAACAGGCGGCGCTGGAAGTGGAAGAAAGAAACCAGGCCGAGTTCGACAAGAAGCTGTCCCAGGAAGAACGCTGGATTCGTCAGGGCATAAAGGCCCGCCGCACCCGCAACGAGGGCCGGGTGCGGGCACTGCAGGCGCTGCGCAGGGAGGCGGCGCAACGGCGTCAGCGCCAGGGCACCGCCGCGCTCGCCATCCAGCAAGGCGACCGCTCCGGTAAAACCGTGATCGAAGCCGAGCATCTCAGCTATGCGGTGGGCGGGCAGACACTGCTGCGGGACTTCTCGCTGACCCTGCTGCGCGGCGACCGGGTCGGCATTCTCGGCCCCAACGGCTGCGGCAAATCCACCTTGATCCGGATTCTGCTGGGCCGGCTGGTTCCCGACAGCGGCACGGTGAAACAAGGCACGCAATTACAAGTGGCCTATTTCGATCAACTGCGTGACAGCCTGGACAGCGAAAAAAGCGTGATCGACAACCTGGCGGAAGGCTCCGACGTGGTCGAAGTCGATGGTCGCAAAAAACATGTCATGGGCTACCTGCAGGATTTCCTGTTCGAACCGGGCCGTGCCCGCCAGCCGGTCAAATCCCTGTCCGGCGGCGAACGCAATCGCCTGCTACTGGCTAAGTTGTTCACCCGTCCATTCAATCTGCTGGTGCTGGATGAGCCCACCAACGATCTGGACGTGGAAACCCTGGAGTTGCTGGAAGAACAATTGGTGAATTACCAGGGCACCCTGCTTCTGGTCAGCCATGACCGTGCTTTCATCGATAATGTGGTGACCTCGACACTGGTCTTCGAAGGCGGCGATCCACACTGGTATGTGGGCGGTTATGAGGACTGGTTACGGCAGCGTCCGGAACCGACGGCGCCGGAAACCGTCAAAGCCGCCAGGCCCGCCCCCCGCTCGGAACGAAGCGAAACGGCGAAACCGGCGCGCAAAAAGCTGAGCTACAAGGAACAGCTTGAGCTGCGCGATTTGCCGGCCCGCATCGAGGAGCTGGAAGCGGCACTGGAGACGTTGCAGGGCACGATGTCGGACCCGGCCTTTTACAAGGAAACCGCGGACACCATCGCCGCCGAACAGAGACGGCTCGCCGAACTGGAACAAACGCTGGCCGAGGCCTACGCCCGTTGGGAGGCGCTCGACCAGCTCAACAGCTGAGACATCACCATGACCGCACGCTGGTCCCTGACCATCGCCCTGTTGGCCGCCCTGACTCCCTGGTCGGCACTGCATGCCGACGAAAGCCCGGTCGACGACACCGAACCGGAGGCGCACGCCGCTCCGGCCAATCCTCCCGCGAAACCGGTTGTCGACGACACTCCGCTGGTGGACACGGCGGACGCCGACGAGGATAACCCACCGGCGCCCGCTTCCACCGCCTCGGATCAACCGCCGACGGTGCCACCGCTCTCCCTGCTGGGCCGAACGGTGGTGCCCGGCAGCTTCGCCACGCTGCACTGGACGCCGGATCAGTCCTTCGCTTCCATCGCCACGCCGGTGCCGGTGCTGGTGGCCCACGGCAAGAAGCCCGGTCCGCGCCTGTGTCTGACCGCCGCCGTCCACGGCGACGAGTTGAACGGCATCGAGATGGTGCGGCGCTTGATGTACGACCTGGAACCGGAGACCCTCTCCGGCACCTTGATCGGTGTGCCCATTGTCAATCTGGAAGGCTTCCGCAACGGTTCCCGCTATCTCTCCGACCGTCGCGATCTCAACCGCCATTTCCCGGGACGCGGCACCGGCAGCGCCGCCGACCGGGTGGCCCATTCCCTCTATGACCAGATCATCCGGCATTGCGAATATCTGGTGGACCTGCATACCGGCTCACTCAAGCGCATCAACCAGCCGCAGTTACGTGCTGATCTGAAGAATCCGGACGTTCTCGCCTTCGCCAAACACTTCGGTGGCATGACCGTGCTGCACGGCCGTGGCGCCCGCGGCACTCTGCGACGGGCGGCGGTGGACGACGGCATCATGGCGGTGACGATGGAAGCCGGCGGCCCCAATCGTCTGGAGGAAGAGGCGGTCAGCTATGGTGTCCAGGCGCTGGAAACCCTGCTGGAAAATCTGGACATGCGCAAAGCGCGCCGGTTCTGGGGCGCGCCTCAGCCGGTGTTCTATGAATCGCAGTGGATCCGCGCCGGCCAGGGCGGCATCCTGCTGTCCGAGGTCAAACTCAATGACAAGGTGAAGAAAGGACAAATCCTCGGCACCGTGACCGACCCCATCACCAACACCGGCAGCGCCATCATCGCCCCTTACGACGGCCGCATCCTGGGCATGGCCATTAACCAGGTGGTGCACGCCGGCTTCGCCGCTTACCGGCTTGGTGAGGAACAGACCCCGGAGGAGGTGGAAGCCAAGGCGGAACAGGCACAGAGCAAGAAACCCGCGAGCAGTGACTCACCGGCGAAAGCGGAGCATTCAGAAACGCCCGCTTCGACCGCACCGGCGGCGGCGGCGGGAAAACCGACCACCGCCGACACCGGAGTGGAGGACGAAGAGCCGGAAGAGCCGGACGACCGCCAGCGGGATTGACCGGCCCGGAGATCCGGCGGGATGCATTCCCCCGCCGGATCTGCCACCCTAGGGGACTGGTTTTCGTTGTTCGTTCCGCCCCAAGGACGAGGCTATGCTATCGACTCAGCGGGTCTACCTGACCTCCGCCGCCATCATCGTTTCCCTGGTCGCCCTCGGCGCCGCCTTCCCCAAAGCCTTCGCCAGCACCGCCGCCACCTTGTTATCCAGCCTGAGCCGCTACTTCGGCTGGTTCTACCTGCTCAGCGTCTTCGTGTTCGTGGTGTTCCTGCTGGTGCTGGCGTTCAGTAAGTACGGCAAGATCCGCCTCGGCCCCCAGGACAGCACTCCGGACTACAGTCTGTTTTCCTGGCTCAGCATGTTGCTCTCCGCCGGCTTCGGTGTCGGGCTGGTGTTCTACGGCATGGCCGAGCCCATGCTGCATTTACAGGAACCGCCCCACGGTCTCGCCGAGCCTGGCACCCGGCAAGCCGCCGCCCTGGCGATCCAATACAGTTTTTTCCACTGGGGCGTCAATCAGTGGGCCGCTTTCACCCTGGTGGGCCTGATCATCGCGTTTTTCCAGTTCCGCAAGGACCGCCCCGGGCTGGTGTCGACCATGGTGGAGCCGGCTCTGCGCGACCTGCCGCGCCGTCAGGTCGCCTCCGACACCCTCGACGTGATGGCGGTGATCGCCACCGTCACCGGCGTCGCCACCTCTCTCGGGCTCGGTGTGCTGCAAATGAATGGTGGCCTGGAATCGGTGTTCGGCTGGCCCAATGACGTGTGGAGCAAGGCCGGCATCCTCGGCGCCATGTTTCTGTGTTACATGGCCTCTTCCTACACCGGCCTGGACCGCGGTATCCGCATGCTCAGCAATCTGAATATGGTGCTGTGCCTGACGCTGATGGCCTACATGCTGATCACCGGCCCCACCGTGCGGATCTTCGACGTGTTCGTGAACGGCCTGGGCGCGTACTTCGGCAACTTCATCGAAATGGCCCTGACCATTCCGCCGTTCGAGCGCGGCGACTGGATGGACCGCTTCACCGTGTTTTATTGGGCCTGGGTTATCGCCTGGTCGCCGTTCGTCGGCACCTTCGTGGCGCGGGTGTCGCGCGGGCGCACCATCAAGGAATTCGTGTTCGGCGTGCTGCTGATACCACCGCTGCTGGCCTGCGCCTGGATCGCCGTATTCGGCGGCACGGCGCTGGACCTGGACCTGACTCAGAACGCCGGCCTCGCCGCCGTGGTTCACAACGACGTTCCCAGCGGTTTGTTCAAAATGTATGAACTTCTGCCCCATGGCCATTTGCTCAGCGGCCTGACCATGGTGCTGCTGTTCATTTTTCTGGTCACCTCGGCGGACTCGGCCACCTACATCGTGGCGCAGATGACCGATCAGGGCTCTCTCAATCCACCGCTGAAAAAACGCCTGACCTGGGGCGTGTTGATTTCCGCCATCTGCATCACGCTGATATCCGCCGGCGGACTGAAAGGCCTGCAATCGGCGGCGCTTTTGGCCGCCCTGCCGTTCGCCCTGGTGCTGTTCCTGATGGTGATCGTGCTGGTACGGGAACTGCGCGAGGACCGCCGCAACATGCTGCTGGACCTGTATCACCGCAATGAAGGCACGCCGGTGGGCGGCGACCCGTTCGAAGCGGAAGAATTCACCGATCTGGCACCGGAGGAAAAGATTCGCCGGCGCCTGACCACGGTGAACCGTACACCGCCGGGCTGACGGATCACCCCCACGGAGACGACTACGAAGCCGCTGTGGGAGCAGGCTTGCCCGCGAATCAAGCTCCTGTTTCCGAAGAATTCGCTTGCAAGCAAGCTTCCCACAGCGGCCTTGTAGCAACCTCTGCATTCATGTTCCCGAGACCTGTTGATACAGCACTGCCAGGGAAACGGCCGGTTCGGCTTCATAACACCGGTGCAGCAAGCGTATGAAGGACTCCGCCTCCGGAATCGTGTTCCCGCCGATGGCGGTGACCGCGATACCCGGCGTCCATGAGTTCATTACCGCCGCCCCGGCCAGATCGCCGAGACGCTCCAGAGTGATCTCTTCATGGCGCTGGGCAATGCCAAGTCGATCCAGTTGCCGCTGAACCATGCCCATCATGGTGCCGTGCAGGATCGCCGCCCTGGGCCAGACAACCGCGTCGCCATCCCAGAACACCAGATTCCAGATAGTGGCTTCACTCAATCGTCCCTGCCGGTCCACGAAAGCGGCATCATCGAAGCCCTCGCGGATGGCCTGATGCAGATACCAGGTCTTGCCGGCTTCGCCAACATGTTTGATCGCCGCCAGGGGACGCTCATGCTCCACCACGCTTAATCTCAGCGGCCCTCTGGGGCCCTCGGCCGGAGCCCCGGTGCGCACCAGCACTTCCGGCTCGGTATTCATGCTGCGCCCACTGAATTCGCCATCACGAACAAAAACCGTGACCGTCAGTGATTGATCCGCCGGCCCGGCGTCAATGGCCGCTTTGATATAGGAACGCATCCGCTGATCAGACACCGCCACGCCAAAAAATGTGATGGAGGCTTCACGCAGACGGGTCAGATGCAGATCGAGCCCTTTGACCTTGCGGCTTCGCACCTGCATCGCGGTGAAGTGCGCGAACCCCGCGAACGCCAGCGGCGTTACCTCCGCGACGGAGACCGGACGGCCGTTGATACTGGCCTGGCAGGGACGATTTTCAATGGACATGCCACGCTGCTCCTGAGTGCTTTCACATGAGGGAGCCGGCACCTTAAACTGTGACAACGCTGTCAGAGTCAAGGGCATGGGATGAAAATAGGCGAGCTGTCGAAACGTACTGGCGTGAGCATCCGCATGTTGCGCTACTACGAAGCCGAGGGGCTGCTCAAACCGCGACGCACGGCCAGCGGCTACCGGGACTATGATGCCGCGGAGATACGGACCGTGGAGCGGATCAAGCTGCTCGGTTCAGGGGGCATGACCCTGGCGACGATTCGCGAGTTCCTGCCGTGTGTGCGCGGTGAGGGCCCGGTGTTCGAACCCTGCGATGAGCTGCGTACTGTCCTGCATGAACAGATCCGCCTGGCCGACCAGAAAGCGGAAAAACTGGCACAAAGCCGGCGGGTTCTGCGAAGCTTCCTGCGCGAGATCGAACATCCCTGAGTCGCGCCTCAGGCTCGCCCTAATGGGACAGCACCTGGAAGCGGCGTCGCAGGCGAAAGCCCTGATCGTCCACCAGGGTGAGAGTGTGCCAGCCTGGCGCCGCCTGGATCGCCCATTCATGGAAGTGGGCGGTGCGCCCCAGATAGCGGTCGTCCAGGTGCCAGAACAGCTCCGTGTCATCGCGTTCATGCACCACCCGGAATACCGCCCCGCCGCGTTGCCCACCCAGTTCCACCGGCAGATAGAGCGCCGAACCCGCATGGGGATAAATCACCGCCATCGGCGCCCGTGAGCTCAGCGCCCGGGCGCCGGCGGCGCAGTCTTCCCGCCAGGCCGGCAGAGGCCGGTATTCCGGGTGCCGGAAGCGGTAGAAATAGGCCTGCGCCGGCGGCAGCACGAACCAGTCACGGGCGCTCATGGCGGCGACATTCTCACAGCCGCTGTGCACCCGCCGTCCCTGATCATCCACATGCACGCGCAGATGATGCGGCGTCACCGTCCGGAAATGACTGTCCAGCGGCGCCAGCACGGTACGCGCCGAGCACTGCCCACCGGCCAGATAACCATCGTCACGGCACACTTGCAGTTCCTTCAGATCGCCCAGCGGCGCCTGAGGCCACTCTGCTGGCCCCAGCAGGCTGAACAGATCCAGCATCAGCGGCGCCGCGGTGGTGGCGCCACCCAGTGCCGGGGCCGGCTCACCGTTGCCGTTGCCGGCCCAGACGCCCACCGTATAGTGGCCGTTGCTGCCGATCGCCCAGGCGTCGCGCAAGCCATAGCTGGTACCGGTCTTCCAGGCGATCGCCTGGCTGGAACGGTACAGCCGCCATTGCCGGGCGGTGCCAGGCCGGGCCACGTCGCGCAGTGCTTCCAACGTCAACCAGGCCGCCCCCGCGCCGATCGGAAACGGCTCCGGCAGCGGCTGGACATCACTTAGCAACGTAACCGGCGCCGCCTGGCCGTCGCGGGCACTGGCCATCAGCCGGGCGTACAGCGCCGTCAGTTCCATCAACTTGCCTTCGGCGCCGCCCAGCACCAGAGTCAGACCATAGTTCTCGGCATCCCTGAACAGGGTGCTCATGCCCATGGCGCGCAACCGGTCGTGAAAGCGGGCCACGCCGTACTGGCGCAGCATGCGCACGGCGGGGATATTCAGCGACTGGGCCAGGGCCTCGTGGGCCGGCACCACGCCCCGGTATTCGCGGTCGAAGTTCTCCGGACTGTAACCGCCATAGTTGGTGGGCAAATCCGGCACCAGGGTATCCGGCAGCAGCAGCCCTTCCTGCAGCATCAGACCGTACAACAGCGGCTTGAGCACACTGCCAGTGGAACGGGGACGCCCGGCGATATCCACCGCCGCGCCGTATTCGCGGCGGTTGCCATGCGTGACATTGCCCACATAGGCGCGCACCGCCAGCTGGCGATGGTCGATCACCACCACCGCCAGATTATGCACCCCCTCCTTGGCCAGACGCCGCCCATGCTGCCCGCTGAGAGCATTTACCCTCCGTTGCAGCCCGGCGTCCAGAGTGGTGTGAATCAACGGCGAGCTGGTGTTGGCCGCCAGGGTATCCAGCAGATGCGGTGCCAGCGACGGCAGCCGCGCGGTATGCGGCAAGGGTTCCAACCGCGCCAACCGCAACTCGTCCGCATCGATCAGCCCCCTCTGCCGCAGCGCGCCAAGCAGACGATCCCGCTTGGCCAGCAATTGCTGGCGCTGCCGCCCCGGGTGGATCAGCGCCGGGCTGTTGGGCAGCACCGCCAGCAGCGCCGCTTCCGCCCAGCTCAGATCGTCCGGCGCGCGCTGGAAATAGCGCCACGCCGCCGCTCTCAGTCCCACCGTGTTGCCGCCGAACGGCGCCCGGCTGGCGTATTCCACCAGAATGCGGGACTTGCCCAGGCGCCATTCCAGTTGCAACGCCAGCAACGCCTCGCGGGCTTTTTCCCACAAGGTGCGGGGCGGATCGTCCCGCAACAGCCGGGCCAGTTGCATGGTCAGGGTGGAACCGCCACTGACCACCCTGCCGGCGCGAATGTTGGCCACGGTGGCCCGGGCCAGCGCCAACGGATCGACACCAGGGTGCCAACGGAAACGGCGGTCCTCGAAGGTCAGCAAGGCTTCACGGTACTTGTCCGGCAGCGCTTCCACCGGGGCGAAACGCCATTGCTGATCCGCGGCGATACGGGCGGCCAGGGGCCGACCGCCGCGATCCAGCATCAGCACCGCATAGTCGGTCCGTTGTAGCGACGCCGGTAAGGGCGAGAACTGCAACAACGCCAGCGCCACCAGCCCTACCAGCAGCAACGCCGCCAGGACACGCCAGCGGCGGCGGGAAAGAGACGGTTTGATCATCGCGTTCCAGGCATGTTCCGGCAGTGTCAGGCAAAAGAGCCGGGCCGTCCGTGGCCCGGCTCGCGGGGGCTATTCGGCCACCACTTCCACCCATTGGCCACGTTCACGGGACTGAATAAAGCCCTGATACATGGCTTCCACCTGCCAGCCCGGCAGGTAGAAGCGGCCGGCGAACGAGGCGTTCAGTTCCACATTCACGGTTCGCGTGGCGCCGGGTTTCAGGGAGAAATAGCTCAACACCCGGTCGTCGCGCACGTCCTGATAATCCAAGGGCGCGTCCTCCTCGTCCTCGGCGTCGTCCACGCCGGCGGATGACAACCGCGAGGCAATCTGCCAACCGGACGGCACGATCTGCGTCAGCGCCAGATTTTCCAGGTGGCGGTTGGTGCGGTTGGTCACCTTCACCCGGGCGCGGAAATCAGTGCCCTGGGTCAGTTGTGCCGGATCCAGCGGCGAGCCATCCATCGACAGGAAGGCCACCGACAGGTCGAGTCCCTCGGACACCGCTTTTTCCTGCCCCGGAGCCGGGGTGCCCACAGTGGTCATGGTGGCGAACAAGCGACGGTCGCTGTCGTTGCGGACCACGATGGACTCGCCATCCTGATCAATCGCCAATGGCTGCTGGAACACCGGGTTGGTGGCGTGGGTTTCCTGCCAATCGCCTTCACCCCGCCGCCAGGCCAAATCATAACCGTCCTCGGCGCTGTCGTTACCGGCAAAACGCGCCATCGCCATCAGCGACCAGGCCAGGCTCTGGGTGGAGTACCAGCGGTCGGAGGCCAGGTCATCCGCCACGACGCGGGCTTCATCCCAGGCCCGGGCCTGATCTCCGCGGGCTTCCAGAACCATCATGCTGATGGCACGGTCACGCAGGGCGGAGCCAAAGGTGGGGCCGGGCTCATCGTAGTCACCGACGTCACCATCGACGGCGATCAATTCACCAGCCACGTCGGTCAGTCCCATTTGCTGATACGCCGCCGCCAACAACCAGCGTGCCGTGTAACGGCCATGCTGGTTGCGGCTGTCACTGACCGCCAGCGCACCGCGCAGACGGTTCATGGCACCGACTTCCGGCTCTCCGGCCAGGGCCAGGGTGTAGAGCCGGTAGGCCTGGCTGGCCCATTGCCAGGCGTACTGACCGGGGTCGCTGGCCAGCCGGCGCTGATAGCTCAGCCAGCCGTCGATCATCCGCGCCGGTACCGCGTAGCCGAGACGGCGCGCTTCCACCAGGAAGTGACCGGCGTAGGAGGTGCCCCAATCGCTGGCCTGGCCGCTGCCAGGCCAGTAACTGAAGGCGCCGTCGTTCAGTTGGAAGCGGCGCAGCCGGTCAATGGCGCCGGCGATGTTGTTCTGCACTTCCTGTTTCTCGGCGTCACTGAGGCCAACCAATTGATGCAGGTACAGTTGCGGCAACACCGTGGAAGTGGTTTGCTCGACGCAGCCGTGAGGATAGCGAATCAGGTATTCCAGCCGCCGCTCCAATCCCATGGCGGGCAGACTGCTGACCGTCAGGGCGCTTTGATTGGTGCCGGGCAGACCATGGGGGCGCCAGTCCAAAGCCCAGTTGTCTCCGGGTTCCAACACCTTGCGCTGTTCCCGGCTGGTGGGCGGGTTGGCGGTCCGGATCGGCAGGTTCACCTGCTCCCCGGCCTGCTCCTTACCCGCCTTGGCCGACACCGTGACCCGGGCGACCCCCACCTGGTCACCGGCTTCCAATGACAGCGTGGCGATCTTGTCCCCGGGTTCCTTGAAGGTCAGCCTGGCGGTGTCGCGTATCACTTTCAGTGGCGGCTCGGCCCGCAGGTTCAGATCCACATCGGTAATGGTGTCATCGGTGGCGAACACATTCACCGGCACCTGCAGGGATTCTCCCGGCCCCAGCACCCTTGGCAGCGTGGACAACAGCGTCAACGGCTGGGTCACGGTGACCGGGCTGTCGGCGTTGCCATAGGCGCGCAGCTGGCCGTCGCGTTGGCCCGCCACCACCATTACCCGTACCTCGCCCATATAGGCCGGCAGTTGAACCCTGTGTTCCTGCTCCGACTTGGCTTTCAGTTCGAACGGCCCGGCGAAGTACACCACCGGCGGGAACCGGCGGCGCTGGGCCTCGGAGCCGTCCATCAGGCCCTCCGAGCCACCCACCGCCAGCATCCGCTCCAGCTCCCCACCGTAGGCACCCACCACCTGATCGAACAGGTCCCAGGTGAGCACGCCCAGTGCTTCCCGTCGGTAAAAGGCCTCATGGGGATTCGGCGTCTGGAAATTGGTCAGGCCGAGCAGACCTTCGTCCACCACCGCCAGGGTATAGGTCATCGCCCTGCCCTGCTTCTCGGACACGGTCACCGTCAGTTCGCTTTCCGGACGCACTTCCTCGGGAGCCTGGATCTCCGGCTCGAGGCGGGTGGCCGGGTCCTCCACCAATAACGGCACGATGCCATAGAGACGGATTGGACGGTCATTGTCCCGGTCCTTGTGCGCTTGCAGCAGAGTGGCGTGTACATAAACATTGGGCGTCATATCCGCGGTCACCGGAATCTCCAGGGTGAAATTCTCCTGATCCCCGGGTTTCACCCAGTAATGACGCAGAACCCGCGACCCGCTTTCCAGACTGACCAGCAAGCGGCCGGCGCCGGACACCGGCACTTTCACCCGGGCCATCTCGCCCACCTGGTAATGCTCCTTGTCAGTGGACAACGCCAGCCGGGAGGCGGCATCGCCACCGCCGCCGCGCTGACCGCTCCAGCCCAGATAGACGGTCCGGGCCGCGCAATGACCGCCCTTATCGTCACATACCCGCACCAGGTAGCGCCCCCAATCGTAGTCCGGGCCGTTCAACCGCCACTGGACCCGCCCCTTGTCATTGGTGGTGAGCTGGGAGGACTTCACCTTGCGAGTGTGTGGATTACTGATGAAATTGGCGAGATCGTTGGCGCCCCGGTCCCACCACCAGCGCCAATCGATACGATAAACGCTGAGGGTGACGGAACGGGATTCCGGCTTCCCTTCCTGATCCAGGGTAAGCAGGTCCAGGCTGTGGTTTTGATCACGTCCCAGGGCTCCGCCCCAGCCGTCGCCGTCCGGAACCCGCAACCCGACCCAATGCCGGTACGGTGCCACCGGCACCCGCTGTACCTGGGTACTGTAGTCGCCGCCATTCTCGAAAATACGCGTGGTCACCAGCGCTGACGCCATGCCCGGCGGCGTCACCGCCGGCACCGCCAGATTGACAGTGGCGTCGCCGGCATCGTCCAGGCGGCCCTCAAAGGCGGTGAACGGCTCCGCCTGCAGCGTGCGTGACGGATCCTTGAAGGTGTAGCCAGCGTACCCCGGGAACGGGTCGGCGCCGTTGAGCAGGCGCACCTTCACATCGGCCTTGAGGGCGCTGGCGCGGGCGCCGTTGAGCCATTGTCCGTGCAGCGCCAGCGGTGTGCTCTGACCGGCGAAAACCTGCCCGGGCGCGGTCAACTCGATACGCAACCGGTTGGGTTTGATCGCCTCCACCCGCAACCGGGTATCGAAGTCCCGCTCACCCAGGCGCGCCACCGCCCGCCAGTTACCGGTGGGAGCACTTTCCTCGGTTTTCAGGGTAAAGGTGTAGAACCCGTTCACGGGCTCGTTGTTGGTGTAGCTGGCAACTTTGTTGCCGCGCGGATCAAACCAGTCCACCGTGACCGGGTGGTCCGCCGGCATGCGCTGCCGCGGATCGTCCAACACGAACGTCAGATGAACGTCATCGCCGGGCCGCCAGACATCCCGTTCGCCATAAAAGAAGCCTTTGAGACCATCGAGCACCCGCTCACCGCCGGTGTCGAACTGGTTGGAAGGCAAGGCCCGATTGCGGGCCACCTTGAGATAGCCTTTTTCCTTGCCGTTTTTCGCCACCAGATAGAAAGGCGTGCCGGACAGCTTCAATTCGGCGATGCCGTTGTCACCACTGCTGGCACTGCCCAGGGACTGGTGTTGATAGTTGTAGGCGGTAACCCGGGTTCCCGCCAAGGGGGTGTTGCTGTCCAGGGCGGTGGTGACCACCAGCATATGGTCGTCTTCCCCCTGCTTGGCCAGCAGCCCCAAATTGGAGGCGATGAAAGCCCGGGAGGTCTCGGCCTGATCGTTGTAGGCGTAGTAGCTGTCACTGCAGGGGTTGTCACGTTCATCCCAGCGCAGATAACCGGCATCGTGGTAATACCGCCCTACTTCGTCGTCCTGTCCCGGCCCTTCGTAGTTGTCCGGCAGTTCGTTCTCACGCCGCGGACCGCCATCGCCGCATTGGTAGCGGATGCTCCGCGGGTCCACTTTGAGGGTGAGCAGGACCAGGCCATTGGGGTGTTTGGCCATCAGCTCGGTCAAGTCGAGCCGGTAACGTTGCCAGTCCCGTTCCTCGGACGGCGGCAACTCCAGGGTCTTCTGCCAGAGATAACGACCGGAGCGGGTATCCGGGTGCGGGTTCTCCAGATCACGGGATTGCAGATAGGACGTAATGTTGTTCTCGAACACCTCGAACGCCTGCACCTGGATGGCGCCGGCCGCTGCGGCCTCGAACGGCACGCTGAGCACCTCGCCCCGTGGCAGGATGGCGCCCTCGCCGACGAACCGCACGGCGGGCTTGGACATGCTCAATACCAGGGATTGCTTATACCCCGTCTCCAGGGTGTGGCGGGCGGCGCTGACCACGCCCGGCGCGATCTGCAATACCGCCTCCTGGTCCACCTCGTCGCTGGGGTACACCAGCAACCGGGAACCGTCGATCTGCACCCGGGCGCCCTTGCCGCCCAGGGCCACCATCCCCAGGAGATCCTGCCCGGCCTGCAGGGCCTCGGAAAACTGCACCACCACATGGCGGTCGGGGAAGCTCTCGGAACGGACCGAGGTAATCGCGAACTGTCCGGGCTGAGGCACCGTGTAGCTACGCTCGCCCGATCCCGATTCACCCACCGGTTCGCCGTCCCAGGCCAGCCGGACCTCCTCTCCGACGTCACGGCGGACCCCGGTTACCTCAAAGCGATGAGTCAGACTGCCGGACGGGTGTTCCCACACCACCGGCAGTGACGTTTCGCCCTGGCGGGCGGAGAGCACGGACTCCAGCGCCTGGTTATCCACCAGGTCCAGGGTGTCGATGCGCCCCCTCAGAACCATGGTGTCGGCGCCCTCCGCCGGCGCCAGCGCCTCGACCCGGATGGTCAGTTGCTGGCGCAGTACGGTCAGCGTGGTCTCCAGCGGAGGCAGGCTGTCATCAATGCCGGAAAGCCCTTGAGGGAACAACGTGACAGTGAAACTCTGATCACTGCGCATGGGTTCCAGGGGCCGCACTTCAAGCCGGTCCCGAGCGGTGAATACCGCCGTGAAGGACCGCTCCGGACGCAATTTCACCGCATCGGTCCGCGGCTTATTGAGCTCGCTTTGCTCCACCACCGGATGGGTGAAACGGAATACCAGGGGGGAACGGGCACCGGTTTCGCCCCGTGGCCAACTGTCCAGGTGAGTACGCCAACGGGGATCGGGCTCGCTGTCGGCGGCGGCCACGGGCTCGGCCTGCTCACTGTTATCCTTGGCGCCGGGCGCCGGGTCGTCGGAAGTGTCACAAGCCCATAAACCGAACAGGAGCAGAGACACGCCAATCAGGCGTAAAACGGAGCTTTGCATTCCTTGCCTACCTTATTGGATGGTGTAATGACGCTAAATTAGCATATTTCCAAACCCGGCCCCACGCTGTCGTCTGTGCACAAGAATTGACCACTCAAGCCGAAATCCCGGGCGATAAAGCAAATGTTTTTGCATTTCAGCCGCGCCATACTCAAAGCCGTCAACGAGGTCCCATCTGTTGACATCGGAGTTGTACTCCGTGATAGCTCTCCCGAGCCAAACGATTCACGGCGCCCCATGGGCGCCGTTTTTTTTTAGTGCAGCATAAATGTCTGGTATTCCAGCCGGCCCATGCTGCGGTTCACCAGCCACAATCCCGCCACCACACATACCCCCAGTGCCAGCAGGAAACCATACCCAAAAAAGGCCGGCCCCAGCTTCAGACTGATCAGAGTGAATACCACATTCAGCACCAGGAACGTGCCCGTCAGCCACACCAGCACCCGGCGCTGGTCCAGATAGCAGAACACATTGATGATGGCCAGGAACACCACCTGAAGCCCCGCCGCCACCAACTGCACCCGCAGTAACGGTAAGTAAAGCTCGGAGATACCCAGCGCGACAAAGATGTCCGGCGCCGCCACCATGATCAACAGGGCCGCGATCGCCTGTATCTTGATGATCTGGAACACACCGAGACGAATCGTCGCCACCATTTGGTTACGCATGTCTTCGATATAGGACAGTGATCCCCCTTCACGCACCGCATCGTAGAAATTGGTGTAGTACTCCACGAAGTCAGTCTCCATACGCACCAGGAACACCGCCATGCCAGGGATCAGAGACAAATAGGCGAGGAAAACCGGGATATCGTAAATGAGCGAGGCCCGCAACGGTCCGATCACATTACCGCCGGTGGATGGCGCCACCCAGAAAATAATCTTGTCAGCCCACACTCCCGCGTTGAAGAACAGTCCCACCAGCATCAGACTCGGATACAGCCAGCGCCGGTCAAACAGGTCAAACGCCACCGAACGGCTGGTGGGATAGCCACGCACGATCAACACCAACATACCGCCAAGCAGCGAAACCTGGCCAACCAGGAAGCCCAACATGAGCCCCTCCAGGTCCATGAAACGCAGCAGGTATGCCGCTCCAACGGTCAATGCATAACCCAATGCATAAAGCAAAACGATCGATCGGTACTGCTTCAAACCGGATAAAAAAATGGTGGCGATCCAGATATTGCTGACCACTACGAAGCTGGCCACCGCGACGATCCGGAACAACACGCTTTGCTGAGGAAACAGGAACACCGATACCAGCATCGACAACACTCCGGCTGCCGCTGTGACGACCAGCGTTACCCCGCCGAAGTTGGAAAGCACCATGGATTCCCGCTGCTCGAAAATACGATCAGCACAGAAACGGGTAAAGGCCAGTTGCAGGATACCGGTAAGAATCAGGCTGAAGGCGATAATGTAGGTAACAGTGACCTGAAACTCACTGATTGCCGTCGCCGGCGACACCACCGACACGCTGATCAGACCAACGATCAAGATGCCAAGAATCGACAGCACCCAGGGCCCCGAGCCGATCACTCCGGCGTAGGCATAGGCGCGCAACATCCCCAGCAGAGTATCCCGGCGCATCAGCTTGCGCAGTTCGAAACCGATCCCCGCCATCAGCAATCCTCTCCGTTCACGGACCGGATGCCTCCGGTGGGGCTCAACAAGGAACCATAAAGCTGTCGATAAGCATCAAACATGACGTTCTGGGTATAGAATCTCTCCACTCTACGGATACCGGCCCGCTGAGCCGCCCGCCAGCGCCGCGGATCTCCCAGCAGGTCAGCCACGGCGTTTCCCAATGCCTCCGGATTGGCGATACTGACAACTTCCCCGGCTTTACCCAGCGCCCGATCCTCCTCGCCAAAACCTTCAACCAACTGCCGACAGGAACCGACGTCCGTGGATACCGCCGGCACACCAGCGGCGAACCCTTCCAGTAACACCAGCGGCAGCGCCTCACTGATGGAGCTGAGTACCACCACCCCGACCTTCGGAAGCAAATCGGCAATTTTCTGGAAACCGAGGAAATGAACGTGATTTTCCAACTGCAAGCTCTGGATCAATGCCCGGCATTCTTCCGCGTACTCCGGGTCTTCATCCTCAGGGCCGGCGATCCAGCCTTCCGCAGCGGGTAGCCGGTTCACCAGGGTACGCATGGCACGCAAGAACGTCTTCACATCCTTGATCGGCACCACCCGGCCGATCAGGCAGGCCACCGCTGGAATGGCTTCACCGCGCCGCGCCCGTATCGCCTGCAGGGCCGGCAGGTTGATGCCATTGGGGATATTGCGGGTGCGCTCCGCGGGTGCGCCATCCTGAATCTGCCGCAGCCGGTTGGCTTCATAGAGCGCGACGATCTGATCCGCCGCCTGATAGCATTCCCTGCCCAGTTCCTCGAAGAAGTGAATCCATTTTTCGCGGAAATAGGCCATTTCCGCATTATTGCGCTCCGCCAACCCACGGTTATCGCTGATCCACTCACTTTGGAACAGATCGATCTTACGCTCTTTTGTATAAATACCATGTTCGGTCAAAAGCAATGGCTTACCGGTCCGGCGCTTGAGCATCGCGCCGAGGAAACCCGCATAACCAGTGGAAATACTGTGATACATACCGGCTGGAATCAGGTTTTCAGCGATGCGCTGCAACGTCCAGATCGGCGCATGCATGATTCGCACTGTCCAGAAGTAATCGACAAAAGAAGGGTCCCTGCTATAACGCCGGTAACTGTCGGAGATCAGGTTCCAACTCGCTTCACTCCGCAAGAAGGCTTGCTCCGACAGCGCGCCATGATCCCCCAACTCTGCAATCAGCTCGGAGAATAGACGGTTCCGGTCTCGGCTTACTCTCCGGCTGCGTACCGCCCGATGGAAACGGTCGACCTTCTCGAACATCTCCGGATTCCCACGCAGCGGCGCCTTCTTGACTTCACGATGCGCGTCATGGAGATAGTGCACTTCCAGATGCACCACATTTTCCGGCAGTTCGTACTTCATTTCGCCGTAATCTTCCCTCCGGCTGCCGACAAAACAACAAGCAAACCGGTACTCCGGAAACCCGCGGATAATCTGGTTGACCCAACTGGAAACGCCGCCGCTGACGAATGGAAAGGTCCCCTCCAGTAACAGACAGATATCGGCGCTGTCAGCGTGGGGCAGCTTCATGCGCGTCTCCAGTATCGGGCTGACTGATTCAGGGACGAAGACCGTGTGTTATCCGCGATGGCCCCCATGAGCTTGCGCACACGGGTATACTGTCCCCGCCACAAGGCCAGTTCGGCCAGCCAGGGGTTGACACGTGAGGCAGGCAATCCAAGCATGCGACAGGACATGAAACTCTGTTCCGCTTCCGTCAGCCGCCCTTGCGCCAGACAAATCCGTCCCTGCAACAGCCACATACCGCCATCGTCCGACTTTTCGCTCAATGCGACATCCACATAGTGGTAAGCGCGATCCAATGCCAATTGGCGGATGTCTCCCTGTACCAGGTCCTGATACACCAATTCCCAATACAACTCGGCCAGACGGCGATACAGACGATATTTACGGGAAAGCGTGGCGGAGTCCAAAAGCCGCATGGCACGGTCGATCTGCCGGGTGATGGCTTTCTCTTTCTGGTCGAGGATGCCGTAGGCCAGCAGCCGGATGTCATCAACCTGATCATCCAGGGTGTCCCTCAGCACTTCTCCGGTGGAACGGGTGGGCATGCGCCGTACCGTCATCATGCCCTGCAGGCGCAGCTCCGTCGGTGAATCGGAAGACAGCAACAGCGTCTTGAGGTCTTCCTGCCGGAAACCGCCGCCCGCGGGCATCGGCACCGGATTGAAAGCCGGCGCGGAAACGGTTACAAATGGCTCCTTGCGAAACGCCGCGGGCAGAAAATAGCCAACCAGAACACCGCCGAGAATAGCGACCAGCCCGAAGGCCGGAACAAAAAAGGCCAGACAGAATGTCAGTACCCAGGACCAGATCCTGGGTTTACGGAATCCACTGGGCAACAGAGCCCAGGCGCCACTGGCCAGCAGTAAGGATGCCACCGCGTGCAATCCCAGATACTTGATCAGCAACAGATCGTCACTGGAGCGGGATAACAACAAAACGAAAGCACCCGCTTCCAACAGCAGAGCATAGACAATCAGAAAACGAGGCTCATGCATGGGGGGCCTCCAGCACATCCCGTATTTGTTCCCCAACCGGGCGCCCATCCAAAAAGCGGTACGAAAATGCCACACTCGCTTGTGCCAGGGACCCCACATCGTAGTCGGTCCGCAACCAGTCATCGACACGACGCTGGAAGCTCTCGAAACCGTGCACACCGGTCATCGGCATCAGCAACACCAGATGGTACCGCTCCCAGTCCACCCACCAGTACCCGTCCATGGTGCGCCGGGTTCGATTCAGCGCTTCCACGATTTGCCGGGCCTTGTCGGTCTCGTTCGGCACGAACATGACCATCGCCGTGTCCACCTTACCAGCAGCCGCCAGACGGTTCAGCGCCACCAACTCACGACCGAACACGGGCGCCAGACTGGGCCATTCGCGGCACAAGGCCTCTACCTCGGGCCCGTGTTGCACGATGTCGGCATAAAAGTTCAGTAACAACCCCATCAATTGCAGATTCTCATGCGTGATCGAGAGAAAAGGCATGCGCTCGACCACCACCACGCCAACCAGCTCACCACTGCTGTTGATAACCGGAGCACAGACCCAGTAATTGCCGTCGTAACGATCCGTGCTTTCCCCCATTTGCACGTGGGCAAGAGTGCGATTGTCCAGAGCATAACGAAGTAGCCCGTCACTCAGATCAAGCGGTTGATTATCCCCAAGAACAGCAACAGGCGTGGTCTCCAGGTGCTCCCCCGCCAACTGATATACGGCGCCGCGCTGCAGTTGACAGTATTCCGCGAGCATGTTCAGCAATTCCTCGCCGCCGGGCAGACTTTGCTCCCGGCTGCCGTCCATGACCACGGTACGCAACCGCAGTAATGCGTCGCGCACGGTGTACGGTTTAGTCAGCAGATTCTCTTCAAGACGGTCATGGGAAAGACGCAACAGCACATGCCGTTGCGTGAGGTTGCGCAAGCGTTCCAATGCGTATCCGGCTTCACTCTCGGCGCGGCGCAACCGTGTTCGCCACATGTCCGCGAATTCACCCGTAATCAAGACAATGATGTAGCCGCCAAGAAAAGTCAGTTCCGGAAATTCAAGTCCCGGATACAGCCCTACCGACTTGCAGCCAAACCACACTGCCAGCAGGGTCAACATCGCCAGCGACCCAAGCAACGATCCATAACGCAGTGCCACCAGCATCGCCGCCACCAGGCTCCAACGGATCCCCCCGGTGAGAAACAACGGATCCCCCGCGCGCACCAGAAAACCAATGGCGGTGGCCGCCAGTACCACCATCGGCGCTTCCAGCCAGGCCAGCACGCCCGGCCCCGGCGGCGCCAGGAAACGGACGAAGCGGTTGTCCCGGAGTTTACCGAGCATCAGTCCAGTACCGGTGCAAGCAGTTTATCAATCACGCGTTGTCCGGTTTCACCCAGCGACTGCCGCGCCCAACCCGCCCGGGAGCCGGTACCGCTATACAACAGCGCCCCTTTACCATCACGAATCTCCAGCATCACGCCCACCGCGGGCTCACCATCAACCCCGGTCTTATAGCGCCACTCATGCACCACACCGGACACCACATAGTCACCATCGCGCTGCGAGGCCCATTGCGTCATGGCGCGCTGGCTTGCCTCGGAAGCCGCCTCGAACAACAAACCATCCCCATCTTGCTGGCGATAGCTTTCCACCTGAGAGACGCCATGTTGCGCCAGCACCGCCTCGGTGATCGCTTGAGCCCGAAGCCCGGCCTGAGGAGTGGTGGTTCGGTTCACCATCGGCAGAACCAACCAGTGGGCATCGCGGGAGAGCTGGACATCCTGGCTTCCACGCACATGGGTGGTGCCGCACCCTGTCAGCATGACCAACCCCACACACAAGGCGAGCAGTGGCAATTTCATGGCGGTTTCTCCTAATAGTAGAACTGATATTCCAGCCCCAACCGGTAGCTGTCTTCTTGACCGCCTCCGGTATTCAGGCCCCGTTCGAAATAAAGTCTCCAGGCATCCCGGCCCAGCCACGGCCCTTCCGCTCCGACTCGCGCGACAAAACCGGTGCCTGACAAGCTGTTATCGGTGACACCGAATTCGCCCCAGGCCTGTATACGGTGCGGCCGTATATGAACATCCGGCATACCCAGCAAAAACGCCAGTTCGGTCTCATGATAGCTTTGCGGCACCGCCAGTGGATTACCAGTGGCGTGTATGACATCGATTCCGGGATCAACCGGGCGCTGTCCGGAAAAACCCGCCTGGGAATGACGAAGACGCACCCCCGGTGACCAGCGCGACAACCATGGCCTCCAACTGGTATACGCGGAGACCAGAGTACCCTCGCCAAGATCCCGGTCACGCAGATCCTGATAATCGTAATGAGCCAGGGAAACACCGTTCCACCAATGCGCCATGGGACGCCAGTTCGTTTCCAAGGCAACCCCGGAACGCTGTCCCATCAGCAATAATTCAGATGTCTCATCGGTGGGAGCCCGCCACTGGGCCTCGATACGCCAGTCGATGTCACGAAAGGGTTCTCCGCTGACACTGAACTCCAAATCCTGGCGGTTATAGCCAAACAAGGAGCGATGTCCGAACCGCAGGCTCAGTGCCCGTTTCCTGCCTTGATAGGCGGCAGCCACGGTGAGCCGCTGCTCGTCCTCCCCGACCTGCAATTGTTGCTGGTCGTTACTACTGAACCGGCGCCGCGAGCCCTCCCAATCCAGATGCCAGCGCTCAGCGACGGGCCATCTCTGCCCCACCTGGAACAGATCCACATCCAACGGGCCGAGGTGACGCCGCTCAACACTCGATGCCACTTTATGAGACGCGGGCAATAACAGCGATTCCTGTTGCGGATGGCGGTCCGCCACTTCGGGGGCATGGTACTGCTGCCGCGCCAACTGGGCCGCGGCCCATCGCTCCCGGCCCAGAGTGTTATCCGCTTCCAGCCGCTCCCCGGCGGTCAGGGGGTCAGCCGCGTCGTCACGCAGTGTCCTGATTGCACCATGGTCGCTATCCAGGTAAGCCAATGCCAAGGCCGAGCCCGGCGGCAACGGCCGCCCCAGTAGCCGACCTTCACGCAGATACCAGAGGCGGGCCAGCTCCGGGGCGTCCACCGATAATGCCCATTGCGCCAACCACTCCGCCCGGGCCGCCTTCATCTCAGGCGGGGTATCCGCCCAGGCCCGCTGCTGAAACCGCAGCTGTTCATCCGCGCTGGCGAAGCGGGCCGCCAACGCGGACCGCATTTCCTCGAACAACAGGGTCTCGGCGGAGGTCATGTCTTCCGAAACAGGGGGAGAACGCCACAACTCACGCATCACCGGCCAAGCCTGATCCTCACGCCCCGACGCGATCAGTGCCTGGGCGTAGGACCAGCGGCGGGTCCACTGTCGCGGCGCCCGCCCGAGCATGGCCAATTCATAACGCAGCGCCTGCTCCGGCTGATCCAGCGCCATATGGGCAGCGGCCAGTGGCATCCAGAACCGTTCATCCTGGCGGGCACTTGGTTCCCAGCGCTCAAGTAACCCGGCCAGCGCTTCATCAGTACCGTCGCTGACATTTATCCATAGCCAGGCCACCCGGGTCTGCGTATCGTCCGGGTCCAGAATCAGGGCGCGCGACAGCGCCGCCCGGGCGCCCTCCAGATCCCCCCGGCCCTGCCGATAATCGGCCAGGAACCGCAAAAACGCCGGGTTTGCCGCCAGCCGTTCGAAGTTCGTGGAATCCAGATTGTTGAAGAAGTCATCAATCGCCTGGCGCTCGCCCCGGGCCGCCAGGGCCGCCAACATACCCACGGCCATGTCCGGACGCCCGGTCCGGTTCCAGAGCCGTTCCAGAATGGCGGCCACCCGGCGCGGTGCATGGAAACGCGCCAGAGCAATGTACTGGTAATAGTCCGCCACCGAAGCATCGCCGTTATCATCCAGACGCCGGTAGGAGTGCAAAGCGGTTTCCCAATCGCCCAGTTCCATCGCCATTACCGCCAGCCGCCGGGTAACCCCGGCCTCGTAGGGCAAGGCTCCGGCATCCGCGCGCAATCCCCGGTAGGCCGTTTCCCGTTTCCCCTGCAACCACAGCAAGTCCGCTAACCGCGTCGCCATCTCAGACTCCACGCCATACCGATCCATATAACGCCGGTAATAGGAGGCCGCCGCGTCATCGTGTCCGATGTGTTCCGCTATCCGCTGTAATTCCTTCAGCACCGCACGCCCCGGATGGGAACTGTACCATTGCCTCAAAAACGCGAAGCCCTCTTCCGGCCGACCCAGCAATTCGTACTCCCGCACCACCTTTCCAACCAGATCGGGATTACCCGGATCAGCGCGCAGCATACGGCGCCGGGCCTTGAGCAGCAGTTCGAAATCGAAAGTTTGCGGCGCCAGGGTCAGAACATGGCGCCAGGCCTCCGCATCATGTCCTTCCTCCGCCAAACGCAACCACGCCGCCAGAGACGCTTCGGTGTCCCCCTGCCACCCGGTCACCAGCGCCATCCGTTCAATCCAGAGCGGATCGTCTGGGCGCCAATACAACGCGTTCTCGACTACCTGTCTGGCGCGGGGCAGGTTGCCACTGCCCACGAACACCTGGTAACCGCCTTCGTAGTAGCGGTGCTCATACGGCGCCGGCGGCTGTGCACTGGCTGCCACGGACTGCATCAGCAACAGAGTGGTTGGAATCAACCAGCGTCCATTCATGGTGTTCCCAACCCTTGATCCAGTTTCAGCAACAGGATCGCGTAACGTTCCGCCAACTGATATTCGCCAGCGGCCCGAGCCATGTTCATCAGTCGATACAGCACTTTCTGGTCGTTCAGAAACGGCGCCGCCTCACGTTGCCCCAGGGCGGCGGCTTCCCTGATCAGGCCTCCACTCTCCAGGCTCGATAGCGCGGCCAGGAAATAACGGCGGCGACCATAATGGTTCTCTTGTGACGCCATTGCCAACAGGTACTCATCCGCCGCCTCCCGATACTGTCCGCGGGCAAGCAAAGCCGCCGCTCCCCGGGCATACCAGGCCCCCGGATACGCCTGCCGGGCCGCCAGTTGGCGGTAGGCCTGGACCGCCGCGTCAGGCAGGTCGAGTATCAGCGCCATTTCCGCGTATCGCTCCAGTTGTCGCAACGACAAAGTCGTGCGGTCAACGCGCTCGAGGGCAGCGCGAGACTGCCCCCAAAGCGGGTCATCGCGACGCTGCCGGGCTGGAATTTCCATCAGCGCCACAAACGGAAGCCGTGAGCGTAACCAGGCCTGTGTCGCGAGAGTCGATGGATCGCTGGCATGGCGGGAAAGATGGTCCAGTTGTTCCTCGGCTTGCTGGAGCAACCCCAGGTCCATCAGATTGCGCGCCAGTACCAGACGCACGCCAAAATCATCGGGCTTGGCCCGCAACCAGGCGTTGGTGTAGGACAACGTCACCGCATCCATGCGAGCGCTGCGCAGCGAGCCAGCGAGATCCCTTGGGAAAACCAGCCAGCACACCACGCCGATCAACAGAACCAGCGCCAGCAGTTCCGGCGGCCCCACTATTCGCCAGCGATCACGGGCGACACTGTAGCCGTAGCTCGTTGAGCTCACTGCGGTCACTCCTGTAACGATAACGATCACCTTCGCGGGACACGGGCCTGATACGGCGTTCGTTCTGGCGCAATTCACAACCGGGGGGCTGCTGCAGAGTGAACAACAACGGCAGCGCGCTTTTCAGCGAGAAAGTGATGCCCCCCGCATCGCGTTCAAACGCCGTCAAACGTCCGTTGGCATCCCATATCCCCGGCGCCGTTCCCTCCGTTCCGGGCTGCCAGCTGGCACGGCCTCCGGACAGGTGAAGGTAGGGCCCGGTGCCGCCGCTCTGATAGCCGGCCAGCCCCTGGCTGGTTCGAAGATCGGGTAATGCCACGCCTTCCGGGAGACGCAGGGTGCGCAATTCCCCTGCCCCCAGAACCCGCCACCGGTTTCCCTGGCGCGCCACCACCATGCGATTGAAATCAAGCACCTTTTTCACGTAGTCGGACGCGAACACGGGATTGACCGGCTGACTCAACGCCCAGTCGTAAACCTTTTTCAGCGACGCCAGGGACGCCTTCTTGCTGGCGATATAGGTGTGGTAGTAGATATCGATGGGTTTGAAGCGGATCGGTTCTCCGGTCAACTCAAACGTTTCAATGACGCGTTGAAACCCGTAAAACGGGCCGAGCCACTCTCCGGTGTACAGATTCTCGTTCTGGTTCGGAGCAAACACCTGATATTCGTCACCCTTGGGCACGCCGATCCCTTTGATCAGCGTCCAGGTAGACGCGCTTTCGGTGATCACCGTGTCGCTGCCGTTCATATTCAGAAGACCGGCCTTGCGAGTCAGTTCCAACGCTTTTTCCGGCGGGTTGGTATCGCCACTCCAGAGCACCATTTCCACCCTTTTGCCCGGCGGCAACAGATTTTCCTCGATATAACGGGCGGAGCCAGCCAATTCTCGTTCCAGATCCAGGGTGTAATCCGGCACAGCCAACCGCAGTGCCCCTTCGGAGCCCTGAGTCTCCGATGGATGAGCCGCTGCTTCATACCAATAGAACGGGTGTGAATAGGTGTGAGTAGCGGCTTCCACATGCCGCAACCTGAAAATACGCCGGGCGATGTCCTCCAGTTCCTCGGCCCTCTCCGGGTAGAGTCCGGTCCGCGCCACTTCCCCCTCAACCACGGAGATGGTGGTGGGTACGGGGTAACGCTTCAGTATTTCCTGCAGCAAAACCTCGCCAGCGGCCTGATCGCGATACCCCCTCACCTCCGCCAGACTGGGGAACCCGTCGCCATCCATATGCACAAAAAACAGTCTGCGGCCGTTTTCCGTGGTGACATCGGGGATTGGCATCGGTGGTAACTTCAATGCCTGACGCAGAAAGTCCAGCGGCTGAATCACCCACCGGTCCGTCACATCCGCATCGCTGATCGTAGGGAGAATCGAGCGTACTACATAAGGATCAAGCGCGTATCCCCCCCAACCGGTGATGGCCACCGGCATATAATCCTCCCCACCCGCCCTCAGGGTCAGCCAGGGCTCGGCATTGTCAGCACTGATCGGAGATGACACTTCCAGCAGCGCAGGCAGCGGCGTTTCGAAGCCGATCCCCGGCGCTTTTGTTATCACCCTCGGACTTTCCTGAGGCTCCGGATGCTGGCGCAGCCCGAACACCTCCGCGTCGGGATCCCCCGGGTCCACCGGCAATTGCCCGACCATGGCCACCGGCACCCCGGCACGGGCCTGCCGCGCCAGCCAGTGCCGGAAGGCCGGTGGTACTCCGGTATCATCATTGAACCAAGTGATAATACCGGCGTAACGACCGTTCAGTGTACCCGCTGGCATCGGCTCGCCCATATATCGGATATCCGGGACCAAACCGAGAAACTGCACCGGCATCAGGCCATAGCGGACCATTTCCGAACGCTCCCAGAGGCCGTCCTGGGCGACGTCATGGATCATCAACACGCGGCGTGGAACAACTTCCAGGTTGCTCACGCCAAGCATGTCCAGTGCTGGATTACTGACCCAGGGCACGACACCATGGCTCTGAATCCGCTGTGCGATGCTTCTGGCCCCGGCCCTGTCCTCAGGAGGAGCGTAATCAATGGCGATGGTGGGCAGACCATAGCGCTGCCGCACCTCCTCGAAACGGGCCAGCAACCATTCACGATCCTCGCCGGACACCGGCTGATAACGCCCGCTGTCAGGGCGCCAGCGCTGGTACAGGGACTCCGCCGCCACCGCATCCACATAGCGGTGAACCACCGGCAATAATTCGAATCCGCGGTTAAGTATGAAGCGGGCCCCGGGAAATGTTTCCCCCACCCGCCGGATCAGGGTCTCCAGCCCTTCACGCTGAGCGGCCCGTTCCGTGTCCGTTTCAACACCCAGTTGGTAGCTGTCCAGAGTATCGAAAAAAAAGCGCCGATATCCCTGGCGCCATAGCGGCCGGATCACCTTTTCAATCAGATAATCCCTCAGTGCCGGCTCGGCCAGATCCAAGACCCGGGTCTGCCAATCCGGATTATCACCCAGGATCCACTCCGAGCGAATGCCAGCGGCATAGTCCCGTGAGGGCAGCACTTCACCGAGGCTGACATAAGCATACACCTGGCCAACCCGATCTGGCGGAGGGACAGGAGCCTGCGCCGGCTCGACCACCGCCATGTCAAAAGCGGCCAGTTCGTCCCAGGGAACCTCTGGCCCATAATAAAACGCCGCGGATGGCACCTGCGCCCGCAAGCCCGCGGCCACCGCGCATAAAAAAACCATGAAGAAAAGCCGCGCCAACATCGGGGAAAAGAGGCTCCGTTGCACTTATTAGTATCCAGTTCCTTATAGATACCAACATACTTGCGCGCCAAAGGTAAGAGAGACGGCATGAAAAAAACGTCAGTCTGTGCGGCGAGTGGAAACCAGATGTTAATCAGAGCAGACGACTGTCCTTACCGAACTGATTCCGCAAAAACGCCATCTGGTCACCACGAATACGATGGCTGTTGATCAGCGCCAGATACTCGGCCATGTTCGGCACATAAGGCAGCGCCAGCAACTCCATGCCGATTTCCTCCAGCAGGCGACTGCCCTTGTGTTGATTGCAGCGGCGACAGGCGGCCACGACGTTGAGCCAGTGGTCGCGGCCACCACGGGAAGTGGGGCAGATGTGATCACGGGTCAGTTGGGATTCGGGAAATGACTTGCCGCAATACAGACAAACATGCTGATCCCGGCGGAACAGCGCACGATTGGTCAGCGGCGGACGGGTACGGCGGCGCGGGCTGGCCAGGCCATCGCAGGCAATGATGGAATGCAGGGACAAACGGGACCGATCGCCAGTGACGCGGCACAGTCCACCGCGCAGGCGATAGATCACATCCCCGAGCGTCCAGGTCACCAGACCTCGCGCGTACAAAGTGGCAGCGGCCTGCCAGTCCAGCCATTCCACCGGCGTGCCGGCCTTGTCCAATCGCAGAATGCGCTCACTCATAGGCACCCTCGCCTGTTCGACAAACTTCTCCCGCTGTGGCGGGACCATGAAAGCCTGTTATCGTGACGATTCTGCGACAGGGAATGGAAAAATGTCGGCGGGTCGTGGCCCGCTCCCCTTACAGGGGATGTGCGCGGAGAACTTCCGTTACCCTGGTCTCTGCTTAACCGACCCGAATCGGCTAAGCAGAAAGCAGTGCCTCGCGGCAAGCTGCGCAAAAGTTATACTGTTGATAAAAGTTGTATTGATCATAAACAGCGCTCCGCTCCCCCGCAAGCGCGCTGTCGCTGACTTTGCCGGCCTGGCGGTGTCCGGATTCGGCCAATAACACCGAGGCGCGGCGGGACTAGTATGCGAGGATAGTGAGACAGGACGCCCCCACGGTTCACTGCCGGGGGCAGCGGACCGGTCAGAGAGCCGATAACAACCAAGGGCGAGCGGCATGCAATACGATTACGTGATTGTCGGCGGGGGTTCCGCCGGCTGTGTATTGGCCAACCAGCTGTCGGAGAACCCCAACAACCGGGTGTGCCTGTTGGAAGCCGGGCCACCGGACAACAGCCTCTTTATTCGCATCCCCGCCGGCATCATCCTGCTGATGCGTTCCAACCGCCGGAACTGGCGTTACTACACCGTGCCACAAAAGGCGCTCAACAACCGTCAGATCTACATTCCCCGTGGTAAAACCCTGGGCGGCTCCTCCGCGGTCAATGCCATGTGCTACACCCGCGGCCATCCCTGGGATTACGATCATTGGGAATCCCTCGGCAACCCGGGTTGGGGTTACCAGGATGTTCTACCTCTGTTCAAGCGCTCCGAGCACTACGAAGCCGGCGAAGACGACTTCCATGGCACCCACGGGCGTCTCAACGTGGCCGATCTGCGTTTCCGGCACCCGGTCAGCGAGGCGTTCGTCAGCGCCGCTCAGGAAGCCGGCTATCCGGCCAGTGATGATTTCAACAACGCCACCCAGGAAGGGGTCGGCTTTTATAAAGTGACGCAAAAGGACGGCGAACGCTGCGGCGTCGCCCGCGCCTATCTGCACCCCGCCCTGGAGCGCGAAAATCTGACCGTGATGACCGGCGCTCTGGTGCACCGGGTGCGCTTTGACGGCCGCACCGCCACCGGCGTGGACGTGGAGCATCAAGGGCAGGTGCAAACGCTGTCCGCCGGCCAGGTGATTCTCTGCGGCGGCACCATCAATTCCCCACAGTTGCTGAAATTGTCCGGCGTCGGTCCGCGCCAGGAACTGGAGCAGCATGGCATCGACGTGGTCCACGACCTGCCCGGCGTCGGCGAGAACCTGCAGGACCATCCGGACGTGCTGGTGGTGCACCAGAACCTGAAACGCGACACCTTGACACTGTCGCCCTGGGAATTGCCCACTTCCGGCCTGCGTGGCGTCTGGGATTTCTTCTATCGCCGCAGCGGTCAGTTGACCTCCAACGTGGCCGAAGCCGGCGGTTTCATCAAATCACGGCCGGAGGAACCGATCCCCGACCTGCAATTGCATCTCACCGCCGCCAAGCTGGATAACCATGGCCTGAACTGGACGTTCAGTATCGGGCACGGTTATTCAGGCCATGTCTGCATCCTGCGCCCCAAGAGCCGCGGCGACATCCGGCTGCGCGACGCCAACCCGCGCTCACCGGCGCTGATCGATCCACGTTTCCTGGAACATGAGGACGACATGGAAGGCATGGTACGCGGGGTCAAGGCGATGCGCGGGATCATGGCCCAGCAAGCCCTCGGCCCCTGGCGCGGCAATGAGATCTTTCCCGGTAGCCAGGTGCGGTCCGACGATCAGATCCGCGCTTTCCTGCGCGAGAAATGCGACAACATTTACCACCCGGTGGGCACCTGCAAGATGGGCGTCGACGACATGGCGGTGGTGGATCCGCGACTGCGCGTGCACGGCCTGGAAAATCTGCGGGTGGTGGATGCCTCCATCATGCCAACGCTGATCGGCGGCAACACCAATGCCCCAACGGTGATGATCGCCGAAAAGGCCGCCGACGATATCCTCGGCCTGGCGTGATACAGGAGGGCTATCGCGGCTCGTGAGCCACCGGCGCCCAAATTCGCTGGCAAGCCAGCTTCCCACAGAAGGGCCACGAAGCCGCTGTGGGAAGCTGGCTTGCCAACGAAGGCGTGTCGCGTGTAGGCCGCCCGTCCCACAACTGTGGGACAGCGGTGGTCCACGAGCCACGATACCCTCCCACGGCGCCCCTTAGCACGACTGTCATTTTTTACTTCCACACTGGCGCCTTTGGGTTGTTAAACATAAACATCTGGGGGGGGCTACCATGGGCGACGACACGCCGGCTCGCGCGCGTCTGGTGGAATTGCTTTGGCAGTTAAAGCAAAACTACGACCGTGCCGGGGATACAGGTCTTGGCTTCATTCATTTCAACACCCTGCTGAACGACGCCCGCTACCGGGCGGAAATTATCGAGCGGGCATGTCACAGCCCGCACAGCCACATCCGTCATCTGGGAGAGGAACTGGCGCGCCTTGACCACGCCGACGCGGTCAATAACGCCCGTCCCCAAGCGACCTCCACGGGTTCTTCCCGTTTCACTTACCGGCGGCTGGCATGGCCTCTGGTCATTGGCACCTTGTCGCTGTTCCTGCTGCTATTCTGGTGGCTGGCTCTGTCCTACCTGCAAGGCGACCAGGTCATAACCGGGGTGATCGACCAGGACCAGACCTGGACCGCTGACCGTGATTGGGTACTGGGGGACGTGGTGTACGTAATGCCCGGCGTGCGCCTGACCATCGAGCCGGGCACCCGCATTCTCGGCCGCGCCGATTCGGCGCTGGTCGTCACTCGCGGAGCCCGTCTCCACGCCGCCGGCCGCGAGGATGCCCCCATCGTTTTCACCAGCATCCAGCCTGAAGGGAAAAGGACCGCCGGCGATTGGGGCGGGCTGGTCTTGCTGGGGGACGCTCCGGTCAACCAACCCGACGCTCAGATCGAAGGCATTGATGCCGGCGATCCGCTCGGCGCCTATGGCGGGCAGAACCCGCAAGGCAGTTGCGGCGTACTGGAATACGCCCGGATCGAGTTCGCCGGCTTCGAGGTTTACGCCAACAATGAACTGAACGGTCTCACCCTGGGTGGTTGCGGCAGCGGTACCATCGTCCGCCATGTGCAGGTGCACCGGCCCCTGGACGACGGCGTGGAAGTGTTTGGCGGCAACGTCGACCTGCGCCATATCGTCATTACCGGTGCCGGCGACGATGGCCTGGATTGGGATCTGGGCTGGCGCGGCAGAGTGCAGTTCCTGGTGGTGCAACAGCACCAGGACACCGGCGACAATGCCTTCGAGGCGGACAACAACGGCGCGCATCACCAGGCACGCCCCCGCTCCGAACCGGTCATGTACAACGTCACCCTGGTGTCGCCGCGCAGCAGCACCCGCCATCATCGTGCCATGACTCTGCGCGAAGGCACCGGTGGCCATTTCCGCAATCTGTTGATCAGCGGTTTTTCCGGTGAAGCCATCGACCTGCGCGACACCGCCACGGTGGGCAATCTGGATACCGGTGCTCTGGAGTTTCAGGGCATGCTGATGCATGGCATCGGCCCGCGCGGCCTGAGTTATTTCGAGACGGAGCAAGGAGAGGCGGACGATGATGGCGGCTTCGACGAGGACGCCTTTTTCCGGGGATTGGGCGGCATCCGTTTCGGCGAAGACCCCCATTTCAATCAGGATGTGATCAACCCATACCACCCTACTGTGACGCCCGCCTTGCGGTCACCGGCGACACGCGGCGCCGTGCCGGTGCCTCAGGGGGAATTCTGGGACGAGGCGGCCGTCTACCTCGGCGCGGTACGGCCCGGGGCCAGTGCCACCTGGCTGGATCGCTGGACCGCCTTTCCCGCACGTTAGCGAAGGCCGGGCGGGCTGCCCCTTAATGATGGGACAGCCCGTTTACAGGCCCGAACCGCGGCGGTCCTGAATCAGCGCACCACCACGAAGAACACGCCGCCGTCACGATTGACACGCAACAACAGGGCGGCATCGGCGTCGGGGACGGCCGACTCCAGTTCCTGCATGTTGACCACATTCTGGCGATTGGCATTGATAATCACGTCACCACCCCGCAGGCCGGCACGCCAGGCCGGGGAGTTACGTTCCACGGCTTCCACCAGCACGCCGCTGTCGGCGTGGCGCAGCTCGCCTTTGCGCAGATCGCGCAGGCTGGCGCCCTGCAGGAATTTCGATATGGCGTCGCCGCCGGCCTGACGCTGATCGGATTCAGTGATCACCGCCACCAGCTGGCGCTTACCGCCATCGCGAATAATGTTCAGCCGTACCTTCTCACCGACCGGTGACAACCCGACCTTGTTACGCAAATCCGCCGCCCGGGTCACCGGCTGGCCGTCCACTTCCACCACGACATCACCGGCCTTGAGACCCGCTTTGTCCGCGGCGCTGTCTTCCATCACATTGGTGACCACCACACCGCGCTGCCGTTGTTCCACCTGGAAGGCGTCCGCCAGCTCCGGTGTCAGATCCTGAATCGTCACACCCAGCACACCACGGCGCACCTCGCCATGTTCGATCAGCTGCTCCATCACATTCACCGCCATTTCCGTTGGGATGGCGAAGCCGATACCGACGTTCCCTCCTGAAGGTGCCAGGATCGCGGTGTTGATCCCGACCAGTTCACCGCGCAGATTGACCAGCGCGCCACCGGAGTTGCCGGGGTTGATGGAAGCGTCGGTTTGGATGAAGTTCTCGTAGCCTTCAATGCCAAGACCGGTGCGGCCCAGCGCGGAGACGATACCGGAGGTCACGGTCTGACCAAGGCCAAAGGGGTTACCGATCGCCAGAACATAATCCCCCACCCGCAGCCCGGTGGAATCGCCGATACGGATCTGGGTCAGATCATCGCTCTTGTCCAGTTTCAGCACCGCCAGGTCCACTTCCTCGTCCAGCCCCACCAGCTCCGCGCTCAATTCGCGACCATCGGTGAGTGTCACTTCGATTTTATCCGCGTTCTTGGCCACATGGGCATTGGTCAACACGTAGCCTTGCCTGGCGTCGACGATAACGCCGGAGCCGGCGCTGATGGCACGCCGGGTGGAAGGCTGCTGTTGTTCGGGAACATTGAAAAAACGGCGAAAGAACGGATCTTCCAACAGCGGGTTGCGGGCGGTCCGCACCCGCGTCTCGATGGCGATGTTCACCACCGCCGGCGCGGTTTTTTCCAACATCGGCGCCAGCGTCGGCAACGACTCCCCTTGCGCCACGGGCAGCGCCGCCCGGGCCGGTACCGCGACAGTCAACAACAGAGCAACGCAAAGCGCGCAAATAAAGGAATAATAGGATTTCAATGGTGCGTACAAGGCCACATCCTCCTGTACCTGGGCACTAACTTAGTCGGGCTTGAACTGGCGATCAACATGACGGCCAGGTTGCTGAATCGTGAAGCTTCGACCGCCGCCCGGCCTTCAGGGTTCCGATAAAAACAGCCTCACCTGATTGAACTCACTGGCTTCTCCCAGATCCGGCCAGGTGGTGGCATGCCAATTCCCGAGCGGACGATACCCTGGCGGCTGCAACCCGGCGATACGGGAGTCCGCCAGCAACACCGGCGCGCCAGCCCGGCGAAAACGGGCCAGCAACGGCAGGTTATCCCGGTCGTAGAGAATATCGGCGGCGGTAACGCGGTCGGCCAGGGCCAGACAGGCGTCCAGATCATCACTCAGTTCCAGACTGACGCCATTGAGGGCGGCGTTGGCTTCGCTGGCGGCCAGCGCGTCCGGGTCCAGATCGCAAGCGATGACACGGCGGGCACCGCCACCACGCCGGAACCGGGCCCCACGTCCACCACGCAGCAATCCTTCACCCATTCCGGATGGGTCAGAAGATGGCGCGCCAACACCTGCCCCGAAGCCCAGCATAACGACCAGTATGGCGGTGCTTCCATCAACGCATTGGCCACCTCCTGATCCAGACGCTGATCCGCCAGCAGACGGTCGAGCAGCCATAAGGACAGCTCCGGCACCAGCGGCAACGGCGTGGCACGGAGCTGGATTTCGGGCAGCAAGGCGTTCAGACGAGCTTGCAGCGCCAGCGGCGCAGGCGCACTCACGAGGCAGCTTCCTGCCGCGCCTTGGCGGCGGATAGCTCCGCGTTGAAGCGCGTGGCATGGCGCACTTCCCCACTGTCGTTCAGCTCCGGATAGGGCACGCCATAGCGGTCGCAATAGCCCGCCAGTTTCGGATGGGCCCAACGAAACAACGTATTCCGGTAGATCTCCGGGTCCAACCGGGGCTGATCATAGAATCCAGCCGCGCGCCGCTGTTCGCAGGCCTCGGACAGAATGATCGCCGCCGCCACGCTGACATTGAACGACGCCACCATCCCCATCATCGGCACGATCACATGCCCATCCACGGCGGCGCCGGCGGCTTCGCTGACACCGAAGCGCTCGGTGCCCAGCAACAACGCCGTGGGTTTGGTGAAATCCACCTCCCGATACGGCAGCGCGGTATCGGAAAAATGGGCAGCCAGCACCTGCATGCCTTGGGCACGCGCCTGCTCGATGGCGCTCACCCCGTCCTTATGTTTGTGCAAATTAATCCAACGTTGCGAGCCCATGGCGGTACCCGCCGCCACCTTGGCCCGGTTTTCCGGCAGCACCGCATGCACATCGAGGATGCCAACGGCATCGCAGGTGCGCACCACGGCGGCGATGTTATGGGGTTTGTGCACCCCTTCCATGATCACGGTGAGATCCGGTTGGCGGCGATTCAACGTATCCAGCAACCGTCGATAGCGTTCCGGGGTCATGGGGACTCCTGTTATTGGCGAAGCGCGATTGTAGCACGGGGTTCGCCCACCCTCTGTTGTCGGGCACAATGCACCCAACAGAATAAGGATGACCCGATGAGCGAACGTTCCCTGCCCCTGGCCGGCATCCGCGTGGTGGAGCTCGGCCAACTGCTGGCCGGCCCTTTTGCCGGCACGCTACTCGCCTATTTTGGCGCCGATGTGATCAAGGTGGAGCCGCCGGGTGGCGATCCAATCCGCCGCTGGCGGTCCCTGGATGACACCGGCACGTCGTTCTGGTGGCGCAGTCTGGGCCGCAACAAACGCTCGATCACGCTGGACCTGAAGACCGACCGCGGCCGCGAGCTGGCCGGCCAATTGATCGACCGCGCCGATGTGCTGATCGAGAACTTCCGGCCCGGCACGCTGGAATCCTGGGGACTGGGCCCGGAACGCTTCCTGCAAAGCAACCCCGGGCTGGTGTACACACGCATCTCCGGCTATGGCCAGGACGGGCCCTACGCCGACAAACCCGGCTACGCTTCGGTGTGCGAAGGGGTTGGCGGCCTGCGCTACGTCAACGGCTTTCCCGGCGAACGCCCGGTGCGCCCGAACCTGTCTCTGGGCGACACCATCGCCGGCCTGCACGCGGCTCTTGGCATCGCCCTGGCCCTGCTGGAACGGCACGGCAGCCAACAGGGCCAGGTAGTGGACGTGGCTTTGTACGAGTCGGTGTTCAATCTGCTGGAAGCGGTGATCCCCGAATTCGATGGCGCCGGCCTGATTCGTGAACCGTCCGGTTCCACCGTCACCGGCATTGTTCCCACCAATACCTACCGCTGTGGCGATGGCAAATACGTCATCATCGGCGGCAATGGCGATTCCATCTTCAAACGGCTGATGCAGGCCATGGACCGTGACGATCTGGCCGATGACCCGCGTCTGGCTCACAACCCGGGGCGGGTGGAGCACGAAGCGGAGCTGGACGCCATCATCGGCGACTGGTGCGCCGGCCAGGATAGCCCCCGGGTGTTGGCGCGGCTGGAAGAGGCGCGGGTCCCCTGTGGCCCGATCTACAGCGCCGCCGATATGCTGGCGGACCCGCATTTCCAGGCGCGCGGTTTGTTCCAGCAGGTGGAGATCAACGGCAAGCCGTTGCAAATTCCCGCCATCACGCCCCGCCTTGCCGACACACCCGGCGGCACCCGCTGGCCCGGCGGCGAGGCCGGCACTCACACCGAAGCGGTACTGCGTGAGGAACTGGGACTGTCCGAGGCGGAGTTTCAGGCGCTGCGGGACGAGGGCGTGCTGGGATAACGGCGCGGGCCTGAATGCAACATAGGTTCTGCGAGACCGCTGTGGGAAGCTTGCTTGCAAGCGAATGATCTATCGGGGCAGAAGATTCGCTTGCAAGCAAGCTTCCCACAGCGGCTTCGTAGTGGAGGTCGAGAAAAGGGGAACGACTCAACGGCGCTGTGACAGCTGCTCGTAGAGATTGTCGATGATGCGCGCGGCGAGGTGCCGGGCGCGGTCGGTAAGCGGGCCTTCGAAGTGTTCATCCAGATTGGCCACGAACAACGCCAGCCAGCGCTCATGATGCGCGCCGGTGAGCGGCGCCTTGTCGTCCACCGCCCGATGTTTGGCCATCATATGCCGATTGTAACGGTCATCGCCAAGCAACAGCTTCTTCCAGAAAGCCGCGATCAGCGGCAGGTGCTCATCGAGATCAATCCGCGCCACGTCGAGAAACACCGGCGCCAACAGCGGATCCTCGAGGATCCGCTGATAGAACAGTGACACCATGCGGTCGATCCGCTCCGGGCTGTCCAGATCCGGCCTGCCGGAAGCAGCCTTCTGTTCGGCGATACCGGGCTGAAAAAGCCGTACCCGTTGCCGTTCACTCACCAGCGAATACGCCCGGTCAGGATATCCTTGAACATCACGAAATCGCCGGCCAAACTGTACCATGGATGCTTGAAGGTGGCGGGCCGATTCTTCTCGAAGAAGAAATGCCCCACCCAGGCGAACCCATAGCCCACCACCGGCAACAGCAGCAGCCCCCACCAATTACCGGAAAGCAGCACACCGAACAACAGCGCGAACAGACACAGCGTGCCGATGAAGTGCAGGCGCCGGCAGGTCGGGTTGGTATGCTCCTGCAGATAGTAGGGATAGAACTCCGCGAAGCTCTGGAAATCAGATTGTTTTACCGTCGTCATAGCGTCACCTGTTCGGTTGCGCCCGACGCCGCCGATGGCCCTGGGGTCAGGGATCCAGGGCAGCGGCGCCAAGCCATCTGATGTCTCCATTGTCCACCATAGCCGGGCACATACAACAGCCCTGATCGGGCCATCCGCGATAGGGACCCCATGACCATGCCCAGCCTTTCCCTGCTCAACGGCTTCAGCACCAGCGCCATCGCCGTTCCCGACCATCTGACACCGATCACCGACCGGGGAGCCGAGTGCGCCGCCATTGAGGCCGGGCTGCGGCCTCAACAGGTGGCCACCATTTGGCGCCATGCCCGCGGGCTTTACCGTACCGGTATGAATCCCGCCATCGCCCTGTGTCTGCGCCGCCAGGGACAAGTATTCCTGAATCGCACCCTCGGTTACGCCGATGCCGACCAACGGCGCCGCCTCACCACCGATACGCCTGTTTGTCTGTTTTCCGCCTCCAAGGCGGTCACCGCCATGCTGGTGCATCATCTGGCCGAACAAGGTGAGCTGGATCTGGACCGGCCAGTGTGTGATTACATCCCCGAATACGGCGCCATGGGCAAGCACCGGACCACGCTGATGCACGTGCTGACCCATCGTGCCGGGGTGCCGCGTATCCATGAGCCGGTGGCGGCGGAGGACCTGTTCGACTATGACCGCATCATGGCGTTGCTGTGCCGCGCCAAACCGGAAAACCCCGGGCGCCAGCAGGCTTATCACGCGATTACCGCCGGCTTCGTGCTTGGCGAGGTGATCCGGCGCGTCACCGGGGAGAGCATCAACGCCCTTTTGGACCGGGTGATCCGGCGCCCCATGGGGATGCGTTATTTCACCTTTGGACTGCGGGAGCCGGCGGTGGCGCCGGCGAAAAACGCCGTAACCGGCCTGCAATTACCACCGGTAAACGCCTTTCTTACCCACGCCGTGGGCGCTCCGCTGGACGAGGTGGTGGACCTGTCCAACGATCCCCGTTTTCTCGACGCCACCATCCCCGCCGGCAACCTGTACGCCACCGCCGAGGAGGCCGGCCGTTTTTTCCAGATGCTGCTGGATGACGGCCGCTATCAGGGCCAGCGGTTATTCCGCCCGGAGACCGTGCGCTTCGCCACGGGACGGGCGGCCACCAAGGGCGGCCGGCTGGACCGTACCTTGATGGTACCGCTGGCATTCTCGCCGGGCTTCATGCTCGGTGCCCGCGCCCTGAGCCTGTACGGGCCCGGTACCAGCAACGCCTTCGGGCATCTGGGTTTCATCAGCATTTACTGCTGGGCGGATCGGGACCGGGATCTTGCCGGAGCCCTGCTGACCACCGGCAAGGCGGCGCTGGGCCGGCATTTCCCGGCATTGTTGAAGTTACAGATGGCGATTAACCGGCATACAGCATAAAACGCAACACGCCGACACGCTAACACACTTTGGAGGGCGCATCGCCGCGTAGAGGAAGATGCCGGATCAAGTCCGGCATGACGTTTTTCCAAGAGCTGCAAGCAGGCGTTGGATTTGGCGTGCCAGCGTGTTGCGTGCAGGCGTACCCGCCCTCAAAAATAAAAATCAAACGCCACGTAGGCGGCGTTGAAATTACCTTCGTAGACATCACCGTTGGCGTCGATGTCACCGTCGGACCACAGGTATTCCAGATAGAGCCAGCCGGGACCGTACTTGTAACGAATACCCGGAGCGTAAAACTGGACATCACCGGCATCATTGTTACGGGTGTCGGTGCTGGCCACGCCGCCGTCCAGGTAGTACGCCCAGTTGCGATTCTGATACATCACCTCGGCCACGTGCCGCTGGGTTTTCACTTCCTCGTCCGCGGGCGCGGCATCGGAGGCCAGGAAGGCATCGAGACCGCCAAAGTCACGGCGGGCGTCGACAAAGCGGTATTTGAAGCTCCAGGGCCCGCGCTGATACAGGTAGTGAAGATCATAGGCCACGTGCTCGCCGTCGGCCTTGCGGCCGGAGGCGGTGTCCGCGGTCAGGTCCTGCATCCGTCCGTATTGCACCGACGCCCCCATGGTATGGCCTTCCAGGAAACGCCAGTCCAGATTCAGAACACCGGTTTTCAGCTTGCGGTAGCTGTCACTGGTGCCCCAGTGGCCGTTGTCGTCCAGGGTATCGGTGCTGTCCTCGCCCCAGTCGTCCTGGTGATAATAGGCGGCGTCGTAGTGAAAATCGCCGGCGTCACCGCTCAGCTTGAAGCCGACATCCATTTGATCGCCATAACCGCCCTGCAGGCCGTCGCCAGGCCAGAAGTTGCCCGTCTTCCAACCGAAAGGCACCTGGCTTTTACCCACTTTAAGTAAGGTGTGGTCGTTGAATTCGTAGCCGATCCAGGCTTTGTGCATGGCAAAGGTATCGCCACTGCTGTTGTTGTTGACGTCGGTGAAGGAACCTCGTCCGATACGGGCTTCGGCACTGAACCGCCAGGGACCGTAACCGCCGTCGTCATCGGCGTAGAGAATGAACGCCGGATCGGCGAAATTGCCGCCGGTTTCCCGGTCGAGGTCGGCGTCAAAGGCGGAATTGGGACCGCCAAAATCGGATTTGTCCACGTACTGGTACACCCACCAGACGCCAGCGCTGAGTTCAGCGCCCGCCTGCGCATTTTGCACCAGAAACAAAGGCGATATGGCGCCCAGCGCCAGGGCCGGCAGGGCCCGTTTGTTGTCTGCCATCGGCTTCTCCCCAGTCGAGTCAGAACTTTTGATTGAAGTAAGGATTCGTTCCTTGCTGCCTGTTTTTTCGGATTACGACGTGCCCGCCGCCGCTATCAGCGTCAACGCTGAAAGGCGAACCGGGGTCGATCACCCCTAAGGGTGTATCACAATCAAACGGGTAAGGTCACGTCAGGCGCGTCTTGCCGGGCCGCGTGAAGGCCCCGGAAAACACAGTGAAAATCGGCGAAGGCCCTGCCCTCGCCGATTCAGGAGAAAGTTACAGATTATCCAGAATGGCTTTTTTCACCGCGTCCAGTTCGGCGTCGATAGTGACCATACGGGCACCAGAGGACAATTCCTGCTGACACTGCGCGATGGCGGTATCCGGATCCTTGAGCCCGTTACCGGTCAGGGTGCAGACGATGGTGCTGCCTTCAGCGATCTTGCCGGCTTTGATGTCACGCATGGCGCCACCAATGGAGGCGGCGGACGCCGGTTCGCAGAAGACCCCTTCTTTTTGCGCCAGCAGTTTCTGCGCGGCGAGGATTTCCTCATCAGTCAGTTCGTCGAACCAGCCTTCGGAGTCCTTCTGCGCGGTCCAGGCTTTGTCCCAGGACTGCGGGTTGCCGATGCGGATGGCGGTGGCCACGGTTTCCGGGTTTTCCACTGCCGCGCCACGCAGGAACGGCGCCGCGCCCGTGGCCTGGTAGCCGACCATGCGCGGTACGCTGCCGGCGATACCGGCTTTGTGGTATTCGCTGTAGCCCATCCAGTAGGCGGAAATATTGCCCGCGTTGCCCACTGGCAGACAGTGATAATCCGGTGCGCGACCCAGCTCCTCGACGATTTCGAAAGCGGCGGTTTTCTGACCCTGCAGACGGAACGGGTTCACCGAGTTGACGATGGTGACCGGCGCTTTCTCGGCCACCTGCTTGACCAGTTCCATGCCCTGGTCGAAGTTGCCGCGGATCTGCATGATCATTGCGCCGTACATCATAGCCTGGGCCAGCTTGCCCATGGCGATCTTGCCTTCCGGAATCAATACGAACGCGGAAATGCCGGCCCGCGCGGCATACGCCGCCGCCGCCGCCGAGGTATTGCCGGTGGAGGCACAGATAATGGCGTTGCTGCCCTCTTCCACCGCCTTGGTCACCGCCATGGTCATGCCGCGATCCTTGAACGACCCGGTGGGGTTCAGACCTTCGTACTTGACGTAGATATCCACGTCCTTGCCGAGCAGGCGCGGGATATTCTTGAGCCGGATCAGCGGGGTGTTGCCTTCGCCCAGGCTGATGATCGGCGTGTCGTCATTCACCGGCAGGTGGTCGCGGTAACGGTTGATCAGGCCTGTGTAGCGGTCACGGAATGGCATGGTTGCTCTCTCTTTGTTTCACTAGCACGCAACACGCTTGCACGCATCACGCTGTAGCCGGCGGGCAGCAGTCCGCCGGCATTGTTCATTCAGGCGTCCAGGGTCTCGACGCGAATACGCATTATATCGTTATCCACGGTGTCCAGGGCAGCGATTCGCTTGAGTGCTTCGTTCATGTCACCCTCGCGCACCCGGTGAGTCAGGATAACGATGGGCACCAACCCTTCGTCCACTTCCTTCTGCACCATGGCCTCGATACTGATGTTGTTGTCGCTGAGAATGCGGGTCACGTCCGCCAGCACGCCGGCTTTGTCCTGGACGTGCAGCCGCAAGTAGTAACCACAGGAGATATCCTCGATGGTCAACACCGGTTCGTCGGACATCTGATCGGCATGGAAGCCCAGATAAGGTACCCGTTCGTGGTGATCCACGGTCAGTTCACGGCCCAGCTCGATGATGTCCGCCACCACCGCCGAGGCGGTGGGTTCGGCGCCGGCGCCGGCGCCATAGTAAAGGGTCGGGCCGACCGCGTCGCCGTCGATCATGACCGCGTTCATCACCCCATTGACCCCCGCCAGCATCACTTCCTGCGGGATCAGAGTGGGATGCACACGCAGCTCAATACCGCTGCCGGTGTCTTTGGCGATCCCCAAATGTTTAATGCGATAACCGAACTGGGCGGCACTATTGACGTCCTCGATGGTGATGCGGCTGATGCCCTCCATATAGACCTTGGAGAACTGCAACGGGATGCCGAACGCAACGGAGGCGAGGATCGTCAGTTTGTGAGCGGCGTCCACCCCTTCCACGTCGAAAGTGGGGTCCGCTTCCGCGTAGCCCAGCGCCTGGGCCTCCGCCAACACTTCGTCGAAACCACGGGCCCCCTGCTCCATCTCGGTGAGAATATAGTTACCGGTGCCATTGATAATGCCCGCCACCCAATTGATATGGTTGGCCGCCAAACCTTCGCCCAGTGCTTTGAGAATCGGAATACCGCCCGCCACGGACGCCTCGAAGGCCACATCCACGCCATGCTCCTGGGCAGCCTGGAAGATCTCATTACCGTGCTCGGCGATCAGCGCTTTGTTGGCGGTGACGATATGCTTGCCATTGCCGATGGCGGTGAGCACCAATTCGCGGGCGACGTCGGTGCCGCCGATCAATTCCACCAGGATATCCACGTCCGGGTCGTTGGCGACCTCGAACACATCCCGGGACACCCGGATACCGGTAATGTCGCAGGCGGGATTTTCACGCCGCGCACCAATGTGAGCGATCTCAATGGGCTGCCCCACGCGCCGGGCAATCTCGCCTGCATTGCGCTTGAGTACATTGACGGTGCCTGAGCCCACCGTGCCCAGGCCAGCGATCCCAACCTTAATCGACTTCACTTGGTCCTCTCCAGAATAGATGTAATCCAGGGTGCGCGTAGTGCACCGGGCCGACGATGTCAGCCCGTTATCAGCCCGTCGGCGCGGAACATCTTCTTGATGCCCCGCAGCGCCTGGCGGGTACGTTGCTCGTTTTCAATCAGGGCGAACCGCACATGGTCGTCGCCGTATTCGCCGAAACCGACGCCTGGAGAGACCGCCACGCCGGCCTCCGACAGCAGCTTCTTGGAGAATTCCAGCGATCCCAGCGCCCGGTAGGGTTCCGGAATACGGGCCCATACGAACATGGTGGCGCGGGGCTTTTCCACCGTCCAGCCCAGGTCATTGAGGCCATCGCAGAGCACGTCGCGGCGTTTCAGGTACAGATCGCGGATCTCGGAGACACAGCTCTGGTCGCCTTCCAGAGCGGCGATAGCAGCCACCTGGATCGGCGTGAAGGTGCCGTAATCCAGATAGGACTTGATGCGCGCCAGAGCGTGAATCAGCTCCTTGTTGCCGCAGCAGAAGCCGACCCGCCAGCCCGGCATATTGTAACTTTTGGACAGTGAGAAGAATTCCACCGCCACCTCGCGGGCGCCTTCCACCTGCAGGATCGACGGTGCCTCATAGCCGTCAAAAACGATGTCGGCATAGGCGATATCGTGCACCACCCAGATACCGTACTCCCGGGCGATCGCCACCACTTTCTCGAAGAAATCCAGCTCCACGCACTGGCCGGTGGGATTGCCGGGAAAATTCAGCACCAGCATCTTCGGCTTTGGCCAGGCCTCCTTGATCGCCCGCACCAGTTCCTCGAAGAAATCCACCCCCGGCACCAGCGGCACATGACGGATATCCGCGTTGGCGATGACAAAGCCATAGGGGTGGATCGGGTAGCTGGGATTGGGCACCATCACCGTGTCCCCGGGCCCCATGGTGGCCAGCGCCAGATGCGACAGTCCTTCCTTGGAGCCGATGGTGACGATGGCCTCGGATTCCGGGTCCAGCGCCACATTGTAGCGGCGCTGGTACCAGTCGGTGATGGCCTTGCGCAAACGGGGAATGCCACGGGACTGGGAGTAACGGTGGGTATCGCCACGCTGCACGGTTTCCACCAGCTTTTCCACGATGTGCGGCGGGGTCGGCTGGTCCGGATTGCCCATGCCGAAATCGATGATGTCCTCACCCCGCGCTCGCGCCGCTTTCTTCAGCTCTCCAACGATATTGAAGACATAAGGCGGCAAACGGCGAATACGCTGAAAATCGGCTTCCACGGCTGAATCCTTCAAAAAAGATGGCGCGGTCCGGGGCCGTACCGAAACAGGCACGTCACGGGCCGTGGCGGGGTTACTGGAAGCCGGACACATTAACGGCGCCAGGAGGCGCCGTCAATGTATCCCGGGGGCAGGAAAGCCCGCTTAAAGCTGCAGTCGCTGCAGCATTTGCGCCGGAGTCAGATAACCGCCCAGTTGGGTGCCTTCGGCGGTGTAGATCGCCGGCGTGCCGCGTACCCCGAACTCCACGCCCAGGGCGTATTCGTCGTTCACCTGGCCGGCACAGCTGCCGAGTGCATTTTCGACGATCTTGTCCTTCAGCTTGGCGTCGGTAAGGGCGGCGGCGCGGTCCTTGGCACACCAGATGTGGCGCATGTCCTCGGCCGCCTCGGACGCCGGCCCGCCGCGCGGGAAGGCCAGATAATGCACGGTGATTCCGGCCTCGTTGTACTCTTCGATGTGCTCGTGCATCTTGCGGCAGAAGCCACAGGTAATGTCGGTAAAAGCGTAGATTTCCGCCTTCTGATCATCGGCGGCATAGGTGATCATGCGTTTGCTGTCGACCTTGGCCAGGCCGGCCTTGCGCACCTTCTCGAGGCGCTCTTCCCCGAGATTCACCGGCTTGCCGTCCCGCAGCTCAAGCACATCACCGGTAAATACGAAACGGCCATCGCCGCTGGTATAGACCCACTGGCTTCCACCGCCGCCCTTGAGTTCCACCCGGGCCATGCCCTGCACTGGCGCCGGCTCGACTTTGCTGATCGTAAACTGGGGCAAGGTGCCGGCGAAGCTCTTCCTGATCGCCTTCTCATCCACCCCCGAATCCGCCACCGCCAGGGTGGCCGCGACCAATCCCAGGGCCGCCATCATTATCCTTTTCATGACATTCTCCAATGGTACGCCGCCCCCTGCGGCGACTATCGTTATTTGAGTGGCAACGGACGCCTCAAGTTCCCGCCCGGGGATGATGTTGCTCATAAAGCGTCTGTAACCGCTGCTGCGCCACATGGGTATAGATCTGCGTGGTGGACAAATCACTGTGCCCCAATAACAACTGCACCACCCGCAGGTCCGCCCCATGGTTGAGCAAATGTGTCGCGAACGCATGGCGCAGTGTATGGGGTGACAACGCCTTTTGCACCCCCGCGCTGATCGCGATCTGCTTGATCCGGTACCAGAATGCCTGGCGCGTCATCGGCTCCCCGCGCCGGCTCGGGAACACCACATCCTGATCCGGGTGAATCAGCAGGGGTCTGGCCTCCCGCAGATAACGCGACAGCCAGTACAATGCTTCCTCTCCCAGAGGCACCAGACGCTCCTTGTCCCCTTTTCCCACCACTCGCACCAAACCCTGGCGCTGATTGACCTGCCCCAGGGTCAGGCCAACCAGCTCCGACACCCTCAGGCCACAGGCGTACAGTACCTCGAGCATGGCTCGATCGCGCAGCCCCAGCGGATCGTCCAGGTCTGGCGCCGCCAGCAGCGCTTCCACATCGGCCTCGCTGAGACTCTTTGGCAGAGCCCTGCCGGTTTTCGGGCGCGCCACGTTCAAAGTGGGGTCCTCGTCGATGCGCCCTTCCCGTTTCAACCAGCGGAAAAAACTCTTCAACGCGGAAAGCTGTCGGGCCACGGACCGCGCGCCCAACCCCTGTTCATGGCGGTGAGCCAGGAACTGCAACAGCTGGTAACGCTGACACCGTTCCAGCGCGGTATGCTCTTCCCGGCCCAGCCACTCGCCGAACTGGCGCAGGTCCCGTCCATAGCTCTCCAGGGTATTGCGGCTCAGACCCCGTTCCAGCCATTGATTGTCGAGCCAGGCGTCCACTATCCGCTGTTGGGATTCGGGTAATGCATTCATGGTGTGTTTTTTCATTCCGGAATTCTGTCCGCCGGAATCGCTGCCGGCAAGCCTGTTCGCTGCCAAGGCAGCCTCCCACGGAAAGTCACGGGAGCCACTGTGGGAAGCTGCCTTGGCAGCGAATACAGCGGGAATTCACGCCTCCAAGACCAACGGACTTAGTATGGCCAGGGTTTTACTATTTATTACCAGGGCCGCGCCCTCATACGGGGCATACTCGAAGGGCTTTGAGTTACCAGAGGTAAGGAGTGCCCTATGGAAATTCTTTCGTGGATCGTACTGGGTCTGATCGCCGGAGTGATCGCAAAATGGATCATGCCGGGCAAGGATCCGGGCGGCTTCATTATTACCATTCTGATTGGTATCGCCGGTGCTTTCGTCGGCGGCTGGCTCGGTTCCCTGGTGGGAATCGGCGCGGGAGCGGCATCAAATTCGTTATCGATTGGCAGCATCATCACCGCCATCGTCGGCGCATTAGTGCTGTTGTTCCTGTACCGGTTACTAGCCAAACGCTAACCCTCCGCCGCAAAATAAAAAGGCCGCCCCGTCCGTTGGAGGGGGCGGCCTTTTTGTTTGTGCCCGGTGGGAGCATCCTTGCTCGGCCAGAGGTCGCTTCCGAATGCCCTACAGCAAAGGCTGAAGCGACAGTAGCTCGCAACCGGAGCGCATCGCGTATTACCGGATTTTTTCCTTGATACGCGCGGATTTACCGGAACGCTCACGCAGGTAGTACAGTTTGGCGCGACGAACATCACCGCGACGGATGACTTCGATGGAATCGACCAGCGGGCTGTGCAGCTGGAATACTCGCTCCACACCCACGCCGTGGGATACTTTACGGACAGTGAAATTGGAGTTCAGGCCACGATTGCGACGCGCAATCACCACGCCCTGGAACGCCTGCAGACGCTCACGGGTGCCTTCCTTCACTTTTACTTGCACGGTGACGGTGTCACCGGGACCGAACACCGGCACGTCGCTTTTCAGCTGTGCCTGTTCGATTTCCTGAATCAGGGGTTTCTTGCCGCTCATGGCGTGCTCCTTGGTTCATTGATCGCTGTATTGCTGCTCGTACTCCTCAATGTATTCATTGAGAAGCCGCTCTTCTTCCTCGCTCCAGCCGCTCTCGCGGCGGGCTTCGAGCAAGTCGGGACGCCACCGCCAGGTGCGCCCCAGTGCCTGCTTCAAACGCCAGCGACGAATCCTCTCGTGATCGCCGCTACGCAAGACTTCAGGCACCACCCGACCCTGGTATTCCTCGGGCCGCGTATAGTGCGGGCAGTCCAGCAGGTTTTCCAATTCACCGGAAAACGAATCCTGGGCCGCCGAATCCTCGTGCCCCAACACACCCGGTAACAGGCGTGCCACGGCATCCACCAGTACCAGCGCTGGCAGTTCGCCACCGCTGAGTACGTAATCACCGATGGATACCTGCTCATCCACCCATGACTCAATAAAGCGCTCATCGACCCCTTCATAGCGGCCGGCGACCAGGATCAAGGCCGGCTCGGCAGCCAGCTCCTGGGCCTTGCGCTGGGTCAGTGGCCGACCCTGTGGTGAAAGATAGATCACCCGCGCCGGCCCCACTCGCTCCCGGGCCGCGCTCAGCGCGCGCTCCAGAGGCTCCACTTTCATCACCATGCCCGGTCCGCCGCCGAAGGGGCGGTCGTCCACGGTGCGGTGGCGATCATCGGTGAAATCCCGGGGATTGACCGCTTCCAGACTCAGCCGGTCATTCTCGATGGCCCGCCGAGTCACGCCAAAGCCGGTCACCAGCCCGGTCATTTCCGGGAACAGCGTCATCAGCGCGATTCGCATTGAGCGCCTCCCTGTCCGCGATCCGCCGCGGTTCTAGAACTCCGGGTCCCAGTCCACGCGAATCTCACCACGCTCCAGGGCAACGTCGACAATCACGTCGTCCGGCACCCAGGGCAGCAGCCGTTCGCGGCGGTCCAGGCTGTCGGTATCGCCGATCACCACCAGTACATCATTGGCGCCGGTCTCCATCAGCCGATCCACCCGGCCCAGATCACGGCCGTCCGGCAGTATCACCCGCAGACCGATCAGATCCCGCCAGTAGTACTCACCTTCTCCGGAACGGGGCAGCAGGGATTCCGCCACGGCGATTTCCCGACCGACCAGCTCCCGCGCGGCCTGCTCGCGGTCACCGATACCGTCAATGGCGACGACCAGACCCTTGCCTTGGGGCCGGGCGCCGACCAGCTTCACTTCTTCCCAATCCCGGCCTTTGCTCAGATACCAGGGCTGGTACTCGAAGATGTTTTCCATGGGATCCGTATGGGAATAGACCTTTACCCAGCCTTTGATGCCGTGCACCGCCATTATGCGGCCCACCACCACCTTGTCCGATTGGGATCCCATGGATTCAGATCAGAGAGTCAGGATGCTCAAGCGCTCTCGCTCTTGCGCGCTTCCTTGACCAGGGTCTTGACCCGGTCGGACAGCTGGGCGCCTTTCTGAACCCACTGGTCCACGGCTTCCAGGTCCACTTTCAGACGGATTTCACCGCCACGGGCGATCGGGTTGAAGTACCCCAGGCGCTCGATGAAGCGGCCGTCACGGGCATTGCGGCTGTCGGTGGCAATGATTTGATAGAAAGGGCGTTTCTTGGAGCCACCACGGGCGAGACGAATAACCAGCATGTTTCAGTCCTGTTCAATCCGGTGTCCCGGCCGAGCGCTCATCGCCCGGCCATCGTATCCGCTTGAAATTCCCCCCGGAATGGGCCGGAGGGCGCGAAGGGCGCAGATTTTACGCGGGGTTGGAGGGGAAGGCAAGAACAGAGCCAGACAAAACGCGGCGCGGTTAGCAATACGCTGATTCGCTGCCAAGGCAGCTTCCCACGGACCGAACCACGAAGCCGCTGTGGGAAGTGCCTTGGCAACGAATCAGCGTGTCGGATTTGTATGGGACAGCCGTGATCCGGAGACCATCGACGTGTTACATCGGCGGCAAGCCGCCTCCGCCGCCCATGCCCCCGGGAGGCATGCCACCCGGCGGCATTCCGCCGCCGGGGCCACCCTGCCCGCCCATCATGCCTTCCAGGCCACGCATCATGTTCTTCATGCCACCCTTGGTGCGCATCTTCTTCATCATCTTCGCCATCATCTTCTGCTGCTTCATCAGGCGATTGAGGTCCTGGATCTCCAGCCCGGCGCCGGTGGCGATGCGTTTCTTGCGGGACCCCTTGATCAGATCCGGGTTGCGGCGCTCCTTGGGCGTCATGGAGTCGATCAGCGCTTCCATGTGCTTCATGTTCTTGAGCGCCGCCGGATCCTGCGCCGCCTGCATCATATTGCCCATGCCCGGCAGCTTGTCCAACAGACCGGCCATGCCACCCATATTGCGCATTTGCTGGAACTGGTCCTTGAGATCCTCGAAGTCCATCGCCTTGCCTTTCTTGAACTTCTTGGCGATCTTCTCGGCTTTCTTCTTGTCCAGCTTGCGCTCGGCCTCTTCCACCAGGGACAGCACGTCGCCCATGCCGAGAATCCGGCTGGCGATCCGGTCCGGGTGGAACGGTTCCAGGGCATCGGTCTTCTCCCCCATGCCGATGAACTTGATCGGCTTGCCGGTGAGATGACGCACCGACAGCGCCGCCCCTCCGCGGGAGTCACCGTCGGCCTTGGTCAGGATCACCCCGGTGAGCGGCAGTGCCGCATTGAACGCCTGGGCGGTGTTGGCGGCGTCCTGACCGGTCATGGCGTCCACCACGAACAGCGTTTCCGCCGGTTCGATGGCGGCGTGCAGCCGCTTGATCTCCGCCATCATGTCGTCGTCCACGTGCAGACGACCGGCGGTATCGACGATCAACACGTCCATATAGCGGCGGCGGGCCTCGGCCAGGGCGGCATTGGCGATATCCACCGGGTCCTGATCACCGGTAGAGGGGAAGAAGTGGGTCTCCACCTCCCCGGCCAGGGTTTTCAGCTGCTCGATCGCCGCCGGACGGTAGACGTCGGCGGACACCACCATGACCTTTTTCTTTTCGCGTTCCTGAAGGAAGCGCGCCAGCTTGGCCACGGAGGTGGTTTTACCGGCCCCCTGCAAGCCGGCCATCAGGATGATGGCCGGCGGCTTGGTGGCCAGATCAAGGGCGTCGTTGGCGTCGCCCATGGTGTGGACCAACTCGTCATTGACGATCTTCACGAACGCCTGGCCGGGGTTCAGGCTTTGCAGGACTTCCTGCCCCAACGCCTTCTCTTTGACCTGTTCGACGAATTCCTTGACCACCGGCAGCGCCACGTCGGCTTCCAGCAGGGCCTTGCGTACCTCGCGCAACGTATCGCGAATATTGTCCTCATTGAGCTGCCCCTGACCGGCCAGGTTCTTCAGCGACTGGCCCAGGCGCTCGGTGAGATTCTCGAACATGATCATCAACCTCCTGAATCGGGTGGCCGCTCTCCAGCCCGGAAAACGGCGACAGGGCGCGATTATAGGGCAGGCACCCCACCGCCGTCATGGCGAACGCTTCAAAAGCCGGGGCAGCTGTGCCAGACTTCGGCGGCTTTTCCCGGAAAACCACCATGGAACCTATGACTCCTGCCCTGGCCTTCGGCTTACCCGCCACCGCCCTGTACGTGTTGGCGTCCATACTGGTGTACCGCCAGTTCCGGGGGCAAGCCTCGCCTTCAAAAATGGCCATCCTGGTGCCGGGCGGCCTGGCGGTGATCGCCCATGCGCTGACCCTGTACGCTCAGATGATCACCCCGAGTGGCCTGCTGCTGGGCCTGTTCCCCGTGGCCTCGGCGGTGGCGCTGGTGGGCGCCGCCCTGGTGGTGCTGTCCAGCCTGTTCAGGCCGTTTCAGTGGGTCAGCGCCTTGGTGTTTCCGTTCGCCGCCGCCACCATCCCGGCGGCGCTGTGGCTGCATACCGGCTATGTGGCCCATCCGCTGGAACACGGCATCGGCATGCACGTACTGCTGTCTATCGTCGCCTATGCGGTGCTGGCGCTTTCCGCCTGCCAGGCGGTGCTGCTGTGGATCCAGCACCGCCAGCTCAAGGATGGCCACATCCGCGGCGTGATGCGGTTGTTCCCGCCGATCCAGATGATGGAGTCGATGCTGTTCGACGCCCTGTGGCTGGGCGAATGCCTGCTGACCCTGGCGATCCTGTTCGGTTTCCTCTACGTGGATGACCTGTTCGCCCAGCATCTGGTCCATAAAACCGTTCTGACCCTGGTGTCCTGGGTGATTTTCGCCGTGTTGCTGTTTGGCCGTCATCTGCGTGGCTGGCGTGGCCTCACCGCGGTACGCTTCACCCTGGTGGGCTTCGCCGTGCTGCTGGTGGCCTTCTTTGGCACGCAGCTGGTACTGGAAGTGATCCTGCGGCGCTGATCCCGGCGGCGCGGTTAGGGCCTGTTCACCCTAGTGCTTGACACCCCGGAACCCGGCACCGAACAATAGCGAGCCAAACAGCAACCAAACGACCGTCTCTTGGCCAGCATCCCGGATGGGTGGTTATTGACCACCCTGATCATTCTGATCCTCTTTTCCGCTTTCTTCTCCAGCAGTGAAACCGGCATGGTGGCGATTAACCGCTACCGGCTGCGTCACCTTTCCCGGCAAGGCCACAGCGGCGCCGGACGGGTGGAAAAACTGCTGCGGCGTACCGACCGGCTGTTGTCGGTGATCCTGATTGGCAACAACTTCGTCAACAACTTCGCCGCCACGGTGGCGGCGATCCTGGCGATCCGCTGGCTGGGCGACTCCGGCGCGGCGGTGGCGCCGGTGGTGATCACTCTGGTGATGCTGGTCTTCGCCGAAATCACGCCGAAGACCTACGCCGCACTGAAACCGGAACGGGTGGCCTTCCCCGCCAGCGTTGTGTTGCAACCACTGCAATGGCTGCTGGCGCCACTGGTGTGGCTGGTTAACGGCGTCAGCGGCCTGTTCCTGCGTCTGTTCGGGGTACGCGCCGACAACGCCGAGGAGGATCACCTCAGCCCCGAGGAACTGCGCACCGTGGTCAATGAGGCCGGTGGCCTGATTCCGGAAAAGCACCAGAAGATGCTGCTGAACATCCTTGATCTGGAAAGTGTCACCGTCGAGGACATCATGATTCCGCGCAACGAAATGGTCGGTATCGATCTGGACGATGACATGAACGACATCCTCAACACATTGCGCACCAGCCAACATACCCGGCTGCCGGTCTACCGCGGCGACCCCAACAACATGTTGGGTGTGCTGCACCTGCGCAAACTGAGCCGTTTGCTGCTCAAGGAAGAAATCAACAAAGCGGAACTGATGCAGTACACGGTGGAGCCCTACTTCGTGCCCGAGGGCACCTCGCTGAACCGCCAGTTGATCCAGTTCCAGAATGCCAAGCGTCGCATCGGCATTGTCGTGGATGAATATGGTGACGTGATGGGACTGGTGACCCTGGAAGATATCCTTGAAGAGATCGTCGGCGAATTCACTTCCGACCAGGCCGCCACCACCAATCCGGACATCCTGCCCCAGGAAGACGGCAGTTTCGTCATCGACGGCTCCGCCAACCTGCGCGACATCAACCGGGCACTGCACTGGGACATGCCTATCCTCGGACCACGCACTCTCAACGGCCTGATCCTGGAACACCTGCAGTCGATTCCCGACGCCAACATTTCATTGCGGGTGGAGGACTACCTGATTGAAATCCTGCAGGTAAAGGACAATATGGTTAAGGCGGCGAGAGTCAGGAAAAAGGCAGTGGACAGTTGAAGTGGAAACAAGGGGTTTGAACTGCTGTGGGAAGCTTGCTTGCAAGCGAATATTGCTAAACGCCTGAGCGAACCCCATTCGCTTGCAAGCAAGCTTCCCACAGCGGCTAAAGATGACCTCTTTTGTTTTTCCTTTCGCTGTCAACTGTCCACTATCAACTGTCAACTGTCTTCCCCCCCAACCACGCCCGAATATCGCCGGCATGGCGCTCGACCAGGCGACGGCCTTCGTCGATGGCTTCCTTGGCGCGATGGAAGTCCATCAGGGCAAAGTCCTCCAGTAGCGGGATCAAGGTGATTTCCGGCGGGTCACCGGCCATGCGGGAGCGGGTGATACGGTCCTGCATGATGTTGACGCTGGAGGCGATGACGTCGAAGAAGCCGGGAGCCTGGCCGTCACCACTGGTGAAGTAATTCGCCATTTTCTGCCACAGGCTGTGCTCTTCCTCGGTGACGCCGTTTTCTCCCGGCGGTTTCTGCCGGGACAGGTGGGCGCCCACCAACTGAGCATTGAGATTGACGGCAATGACCACATCGGCGCCAAAGGCCCGGGCGGCGGATACCGGCACCGGATTCACCAGACCGCCGTCCAGCATCCAGCGCCCCTGATGCTCCAGCGGCGTGAACAGCCCCGGCAACGCGCAGGAAGCCCTTGCCGCCTGCAGAATCGGCCCCTTGCTGATCCAGATCTCACGACCACTCTTCATGTCCGTGGCGACGGTGACGAAACGCTGCTCCAGATCCTCGATATTGGGGTTGCTGTGCCGTTGTTCGAAGAAACCGAACAGCTTTTCGCCCTTGACCACGCCGCCGGACAGGGTGAAATCCATCAGGCCGAACACATCCTTGGTGGTCAGCGTCTTCACCCAGTCCGCCAGGTCATTGAGGGTACCGTTGACGTATGCGCTACCCACCAGCGCCCCGATGGAGGTACCGGCCACCACGTCCGGACGAATCCCCATGTCTTCCAGGGCCTGGATCACGCCAATATGCGCCCAGCCGCGCGCCGAACCACTGCCCAGCGCCAGCCCCAGACGCGGCGTCGACGACGTGCCCGGCTCCTGTTCCGCACTCATCCGGGTACCACTTCATCCATCAGACAGGACGCCGCCTCACCGGCCATACGCCGCTGACACCGGCGCAACACTTCCACCTGGCGGTCGGCATCGAGACGCCCCCAATGGCTGATTTCCTGGCCGGTGCGGAAGCAGCCGACACAGACGTCGTCACCGTCCAGCGCGCAGATCGACACGCATGGCGATACCGGCTTGGGATTATTTGAAACGCTCATCTTCTTGCAGATGCTCCGAGAAATGACGGGCATGGGCCACGTAGTGCTGGCTGCCCATGGTGATCATCGCCTTGTGGCCATCGGTGATTTCCTTCACCACCTTGGCCGGCGCGCCCATCACCAAAGAGTTGTCCGGGATTTGCATGCCTTCCGGCACCAAAGCATGGGCGCCAATAATGCAGTTGCTCCCTACCTTGGCACCGTTCAGCACCACCGCGTTCATGCCGATCAGCGTGTTATCACCGATGGTGCAGCCGTGCAGCATCACTTTGTGGCCGACCGTGACGTTCTTGCCGATCTTCATCGGCACGCCCGGATCCACATGCAGCACCGAATTTTCCTGTACGTTGCTGTTGTCTCCGATTTCGATGACATCGTTATCGGCGCGGATCACCACACCGAACCAGACACTGGCGTTTTCACCCAGCACCACGGAGCCGATCAGAGTGGCGTTGGGCGCAATCCACTGCCCCCCGCCACGGAATTCCAACTGGCGGTCGTTAATCGTGTAAATCATTTTCTTATCCTTGGCTGGCCCGTCTCAGTCGTCACTGACGTCGAAACGGATATCGGTATCGTAAACGTGGTTGATGAGATCCAGGATCATGAACGCGGTCAATCCCCAGATGCGTTTGTCCTCGAAATAGTAGTTAGGCATGCGCAACCGGCGCCCATACACTTCCACCGGCGCGGTCAGATCCGGCTCCTGCTCCAGGAAGAAACGCAGCGGTACGTTGAAAATCGAATCAATCTCACCGGGCTCGGGTATCAACTCCGCCTCCGGGCGCACCACACCGACAAAAGGCGTTACCTTCATGCCAAAACGGGACGGGATCGGCGACAGGTTGCCCAGCACTTCCACCGCTTCCCGCACCAGGCCTACTTCTTCCTGACTCTCGCGCAGCGCTGTCATCATCAGATTACGGTCGGAGGGATCCCGCTTGCCGCCGGGGAAGGCCACCTCACCGGCGTGCGTGGGCATCGAACGGGAGCGCACGGTGAGTATCAATTCCGGCTCGGGCTTGTCGACAAAGGGCATCAGCACCGCCGCCTCGGGCAGATCCAGAGGCAACTCGATCAAGCGGTAGTCCGGCAGCCGCCTGCGCAAGCGTTCCAGGTCTGTCATCCGCGTTTCTCCCGCGGCCCTGTATTGATTGGACCTTCACTGCACTGCTTCACTCTCTTACTCCCCTTTCTTTACGACTCAGTTTGACCATCACCCGCGCAACGGGCAAGGGCGCGGCGCCGCTTTCGGATTGCCAGGGTTCCGGCGAGCCAGTAGGCTGGCGTACTTCACCACGGCGAGAACGATCATGAAGTATTGCAGCCATTGCGGGCAGGAAGTGTTGTATTCGGTTCCCGAAGGAGACAACCGGCCCCGCTATTGGTGCAACCATTGTGGCACCATCCACTACCAGAACCCGAAAATCGTGGTTGGCGCCATCCCGGTCTGGGAAGGCCGCATTTTGCTCTGCAAACGCTCCATCGAGCCCCGCAAGGGCTACTGGACCCTGCCCGCCGGCTTCATGGAAAACGGGGAAACCCTGCAGGAAGGCGCCGCCCGGGAAACCTGGGAAGAAGGCTGCGCCACGGTAGAGGTTGGGGATATTTATACGATTTTCAACCTGCCCCATATCAACCAGGTCTATGTCTTTTTCCTGGGCAACATGGCCAACAGTGATTATGGCGTGGGCGAGGAAAGTTCCGACGCCAGGATGTTCACGGAGGACGAGATCCCCTGGGATCAACTGGCCTTCCCCACCATCGGCCGTACCCTCAAGTTTTATTTTCAGGATCTGAGAACCGGCGACTTCCCGGTACGCACCCAGGACATTCCGCCGCTCAAGCGCAAACCGGCGCTGGATGAGAATATCTAGATTGGCGCCTATTCGCTGTTAAAGCAGCGAATAGCATCCTGGCAGTCGGTCAAACCGGCAGCGGCGCCAGTTGCCACAAATCGATGGCCGGCTCCTCGTAGGGATGGGCGTCGCGCAAGGCACGAACCGCCGGCCTCAGACAATCCGCTTCGCAGATCATCTCCACCCGGTACTCCTCCACCGTCTCCACCTGCCCCTGGCTGCCCAGATAAGGATTGCTGCCGTCCAGGGGCCTGAACTGGCCCTGGCCCAGCACCTGGAAGCTGCAACGGTCGTAGTCACCAATGCGGCCGGCCCCGGCGTCGAACACCGCCGCCTTGACGGTTTCCACGTGACTCACCGGCACATAGAAACAAAGCTTGTAGAGCGTCGTCATCGGTCCTCCTGATGATCGATTCAGGCCACGTCGCTGTCGTCGGTCAGGTGCGCATACTCCGGTTTGAGGCGGTAATCCCCCTGGGAGGAAATCCAGATGCCGTCGGCGGCCACGGTTTGCACGCCGTCGGCGAAGACTCGCGCCTCACTGAACAGCTTGCGCCCTTCCAGACGTACCAGACGTGCCTCGAAACTGACCTCGGTATGCAGCGGGGTCGGCGCCATGTAACGCACCTTGAGAGTGCCGGTCATCCCGACATTACTGACAAAATCCTGGGTCTTGGCCAGCAACATATCCAGAGCCAGTGACAGCACGCCGCCATGCACTTTGCCTGGCGGGCCCATGAAGGCGCGGCCGAAAGTGGCGCGGGCGCGCACGATATCGCCGTCGAGCCAGAAGGTCACTGGTGGCGACATGGCATTGGCCGGGCCGGACAGAATCTCGAAATCCGCCATATCCAGGGCGTCCTGACGGCTGCCCTGGCCGACGATCAGACGGCCGAGGATGTCGCGCATACTGCGATGGGAGAAGCCTTCCAGGCTCTGTCGCAACGCCCTCGCCTGTTCGGTGGCGGCGGCCAGCGCCGCTTCATCCGAATCCAGACGCACCAACTGCTCATTGATCGCCGCCAGTTCCCGGGCCAACTCCCGGCGCCGCGCCGACACCGGCGTCGGCTCCGGCAGCTCGCCGAGCGGCATATCAAAATAATGGTACTTTTCTTCCGTCATATTCGTTTCTGATCAGCCTGCTACTAATGTTTTGCCCACACGCAAATTCGCTGGCAAGCCAGCTTCCCACAGCGCTTTCTTTGGCTTTTCGCTTTTGCCTTTCGCTGTCAACTGTCCACTATCAACTGTCAACTGCCTCTTACCCGACCCACTTGCGCGCATTGGCAAACATGCGGAACCAGGGAGCGTTGTCGAAGCGGCGCCAGTCGTCCGGGATCCAGCTGTTCTGCAGCACCCGGAATACCCGTTCCGGGTGCGGCATCATGATGGTCACGCGACCGTCACGGGTAGTGAAGCCGGTGGCGCCCTGGCTGGAGCCGTTGGGGTTGGCGGGGTACTGCTCGGTGGCATTGCCCATGCCGTCCACGTAGCGCAGGGCCACCAGGCGTTGTTCCACATTGCGGGCCAAATCGGCATCGCTGATCTCCACCCGCCCTTCGCCGTGAGCCACGGCGATGGGCAGGCGGGTGCCGGCCATGTCGCGCAGCAAGATGGACGGCGAATCGCCGATTTCCACCAGCGAGGTGCGGGCCTCGAACTGCTCGCTCAGATTACGTACAAAGCGCGGCCAATGTTCCGCGCCGGGCACCAGGTCCTTGAGGTGGGCCAGCATCTGACAGCCATTGCACACGCCCAGGGCGAAAGTGTCCTCGCGGAAGAAGAAACGGTTGAAGGCGTCACGCAGGCCGTTGTGATACAGCACTGTCTTGGCCCAGCCGCCACCGGCGCCAAGCACGTCGCCATAGGAGAACCCGCCGCAGGCCACCAGGCCTTTCATGTCGTCCAGACTGGCGTCACCGGCCAGCAGGTCGCTCATGTGCACGTCCACCGCCGCGAAGCCGGCACGATCGAAAGCGGCCGCCATCTCGGTCTGCCCATTGACGCCCTGCTCGCGCAGGATCGCCACCTTGGGCCGGTTGCCACCGATGAACGGCGCCGCCACATTTTCGCTCATGTCGAAAGTGAGCCGCACATTCAAGCCCGGATCGTTGCTGTCCGGGATCGCGTCGAACTCCTGGCGGGCGCAGTCCGGGTTGTCGCGCAGCGCCTGGATCCGATAGCTGGTTTCCGACCAGAGCCGTTGCAGACCGCGACGAGGCCGTTCCATCAGGATGGCACCACCCAGACGGACCCGCACCACATCATCCACATTGAGCCGCGCCACGGCGTGCACGCAGCCGGCCAGCCCGGCCTCGGCGTAGCGTTGCCGCACCGCCTCCGCTTCGCTTTCCGGCACCTGCAGTACCGCGCCCAGTTCCTCGGCGAACAGGGCCGCCACCGCTTCCGGGCCATCACCGGCGATGTCATCCAGTACGATGTCGATACCGACCCGGCCAGCGAACGCCATTTCCACCAGGGAGGTGAACAGACCACCGTCGGAGCGATCGTGGTAGGCCATCAGCTTGCCTTCCGCCAGCAACGCCTGGGTGACGTCGAAGAACGCCTTCAGATCGGCGGCGTCATCCAGATCCGGCGGCACGTCACCGACCTTGCCGAACACCTGCGCCAGCGCCGAGCCGGCCAGCCGGTTACGACCCCGGCCCAGATCCACCAGCAGCAGTTCGCTGGCCTCGGTGGTGCGTAATTGCGGCGTCACGGTCAGATTGATGTCACTGACCTGGGCGAAGGCGGTGACGATCAGCGACAGCGGCGAGGTGACGCTCTTGTCGATGCCGCGCTCATTCCACACGGTGCGCATGGAGAGAGAGTCCTTACCCACCGGGATGGCGATGCCCAGGTCCGGGCACAGTTCCATGCCCACCGCCTTGACCGTATCGAACAGTGCCTGATCCTCACCGGGATGGCCGGCGGCGGCCATCCAGTTGGCGGACAAGCGGATCCGCCCGAAGCCGCCAATGTGGGCGCCGGCCAGATTGGTAATGGTCTCCGCCACCGCCATTCGGCCGGAAGCGGCGGCGTCCACCAGAGCCACCGGGGTGCGCTCTCCCATGGCCATGGCTTCACCGGTGGTAATGCCGGCCTGGTTGGGATTGAAACCGGTGGCGGTCACCGCGCAGTCGGCCACCGGCACCTGCCAGGGTCCCACCATCTGGTCCCGGTGAACCAGACCGGTCACCGAGCGGTCGCCGATGGTGATCAGGAAGCTCTTGGAGGCTACCGTGGGCAGTCGCAGCACCCGATCCACCGCATCGCGCAGTTCGATGTCGTCGGTGGTGAAGGTCTGGCGCTGGAAGTCTTCCCGGTCGAAGGCGCGCTGCATCTTCGGCGGCTTGCCGAACAGCAAATCCATGGGCAGATCCACCGGCGCATCGCCAAAGTGCTCGTCGGACACTTTAAGGTGCTCTTCTTCGGTGGCCTCGCCGAGCACCGCGAATGGGGCTCTTTCGCGTAGACACAACGCCTCGAAACGCGCCAGATTGTCCGGCATCACCGCCAGCACATAACGTTCCTGGGCTTCGTTGCACCAGATTTCCACCGGACTCATGCCCGGTTCGTCGCTGGGCACCCGGCGCAATTCCAGATTGGCTCCGCGATCGGCATCGTGGACCAGTTCCGGCAAGGCATTGGAGAGGCCGCCGGCACCGACGTCGTGGACGGAGACAATCGGGTTGTCGTTGCCCAGAGCCCAGCAGCGGTCGATCACTTCCTGCACCCGGCGCTCGATTTCCGGGTTACCGCGCTGCACCGAAGCAAAATCCAAAGCCTCGTCGGACTCACCGCTGGCCATGGAACTGGCGGCGCCGCCGCCGAGGCCGATCAGCAGGGCCGGTCCGCCCAGCACGATGATTTTGGCACCGGCCGGGATGCCCTCTTTCTGTACATGGCCGTCACGGATGTTGCCGAGGCCGCCCGCGATCATGATCGGCTTGTGGTAACCGCGCCGCTCATCGCCATTGATGCCCGGCGCTTCGATTTCCAGGGTGCGGAAATAGCCGCACAGATTCGGTCGGCCGAACTCGTTGTTGAAGGCGGCGCCACCCAGCGGCCCCTCGATCATGATATCCAGGGCCGAGGCGATGCGACCGGGGCGGCCGTAGTGCTCTTCCCACGGCTGCACGAAATCCGGAATGCTCAGGTTGGATACCGAAAACCCGGTGAGCCCGGCCTTGGGCTTGGCGCCGCGGCCGGTGGCGCCTTCATCGCGAATCTCGCCGCCAGCGCCGGTGGATGCCCCGGGATGGGGTGCGATGGCGGTGGGGTGGTTATGGGTCTCCACCTTCATCAGCATATGCACCGGCTCATTGATGTAGCGATACTCGGTGTCGTCCGGGCGGGTGAAGAACCGATCCGCCACCGGCCCCGCCACCACCGCGGCGTTGTCCTTGTAGGCACTGAGCACGCCGTCACTGGCGTGTTTGTAGGTGTTGCGGATCATGCCGAACAGGCTCAGTTCCTGGGCTTCACCGTCGATGGTCCAGTCGGCATTGAAGATTTTGTGCCGGCAATGCTCGGAGTTGGCCTGGGCGAACATCATCAGTTCCGCGTCACTGGGGTTGCGTCCCAGGGCGGTGAAGCGCTCCACCAGGTAATCGATCTCATCGTCCGCCAACGCCAGACCCAGCTCACCATTGGCGGTGGCCAGCGCCTCGCGGCCGCCGCCGATCACATCCACCGTGGTCAGCGGCTTGGGCCGGTGATGGCTGAACAGGGCCTCGGCCTGTTCAGGCTGATCCAGCACTGTTTCCACCATGCGGTCGTGTAGCGGCGCCACCAGCTCCGCCCGGGCCACGTCCTGATCCGCCCGCAACTGATATTCGATGCCACGCTCCACTCGCAGCACCTTGTCAAGGCCGGCGTTGTGGCAGATATCGGTGGCTTTGGAAGACCAGGGGGAGATCGTGCCGGGGCGCGGCACCACCAGGAACCGGCGGCCTTCCACCGGTTCCTCGCTGATCGTCGGGCCATAGCTCAGCAAGCCGTCGAGTACCGCCTGTTCCTCGGCGGACAACGGCGCGGAAGTTTCCACGAAATGAACGAAACGGGCGGACAGTGCCTCCACCCGAGGCAAAGCGCGCAGCAATTTTTCCTTACGAAATGCGGAGAGAGCCGGGCTACCGGGTAGGATCAGCATGGGCTGGCTTTTCCTTTGGATCGACGGGGGATTGGAAGAAGCCGCAATGATACCGGATTCCTGGGGGGCGGCGCGAGGGCGCGAACCCGGTTTCCCGCCTTTATCACGAAAGGGTCACGACACGGTGGAAACCGTCATCAACCGGTCCAATAGCGGCAATTGTTGGACAAAAAATCGCCGGGAGCGATTTTCAACGTCGCTTCCAGCGGCGGCCCGGAGGGTGCCTGCCATGGACGGCGGGCACAAAAAACTGGCGGCCAGGGGGTTGCGAATGGTAAATTCGCCCCCAATTGTAAAAGGATCGCTTATTTTGTGTGCTCCGCCGTCCACGGCGGGCACCTTTCGGACCGTCCCGGGAGCGACGTCAGAAAAACGCTCCCGGTAATTTTCAAGGTCATTCCAAGCCGTCTCAATCCCGGATCGCCAAAGCGCATTCCGGCGACGGTTTCGAATGTCCTGCTTCCGGCAACAAGGACTGTTACGGAACCGGGGAAGCCTCCTGGAATCAAGTCATGGGCGCTTCCAACCTATCTGGCGACCCCAGGAGGCAGCAAGGACATGACGATACGGTTTCACCGTAAACAGCTGGCATGGGCACCGCTGGTGCTGCTTGCCACACTGATCCTGGGACTGTTTGTGCGCCCATCCGGTACCGCCCTGGAACGGATCCAGGCCCGCGGCGAGCTGGTGGTGGTCACACGCCCGTCCCTGACCACTGTTTACGGCGATGAAAATGGTTCCACTGGCATGGAATACGAACTGGCCCAAGGCTTTGCCGAGCGGCTGGGCGTTGAGTTGCGCCTGTTGGAAGCCGATGACCTCGAAACCGTGCAGAAGCTGCTGCTGGCCGGCAAGGCCGATTTCGCCGCCGCCGGACTGGTGATCACCGAGCAGCGCCGCCAGCAGTTGCGGCTGACCACCCCCTACCAGAAAGTCGACACACTGGTGATGTACCGGCTTGGCGAGCCGCGCCCCAATGCTCTCGAGGATCTGGACGGCAAGAGCGTTGCCGTGGTGTCCGGTTCCAGCAACGCCGACCTGCTGGAGCAGGCCCGCGCCACCCAGCCCGAGTTGAAACTGGACGTCCATACCGATACCAACGTGGAGCAGACCCTGGCCCGCGTTGAGGAGGGCGAAGTCGACTACGCCCTGATCAATTCCAACGATTACGCCATCCATCGTGGTCTGTTCCCGGATCTGGCGGCCGGCTTCACCATCGGCGCGGATCAGGGGCTGGCCTGGGCCTTCGCCCCGGGCAATGATGGCAGCCTGTATCAGGCCGCCCAGCGCTACCTCACTCAGCAAAACGCCATTGGCGCCACCGAGCAGTTGGCCAAGCGCTTCTATGGCCATGTGGAACGATTCGACCTGTATTCCGCGCGCAGTTTCATCCGTCATCTGGACGACCGCCTGCCGGACTACACCAATGCCTTCCGCGATGCCGCCGAAAGCGCCGGCTTCGACTGGCGCCTGCTGGCGGCGGTGGCCTACCAGGAATCCCTCTGGGACGCCGGCGCCATCTCTCCCACTGGCGTGCAGGGACTGATGATGCTGACCAACCAGACAGCACGGGAAATGGGCGTCACTGATCGTACCGATCCAGCCCAGAGCATCCACGCCGGCGCCGCCTATCTGCGCAAGCTGCACGACCGGATGCCCGAGCGCATCGCCGAACCGGACCGCACCTGGCTGGCCCTGGCCGCCTACAATGTAGGATTCGGCCATCTGGAAGACGCCCGTGTCCTGACCCAGAAACAGGGCGGCGACCCGGATCGCTGGCAGGATGTGAAACAACGGCTGCCGCTGCTGGCGAAGCCGGCCTACGCCAGTCAGCTACGCTACGGCCCGGCCCGTGGCGGCCAGGCGGTGGCCTATGTGCGCCACGTCCGCGGCTACTACGATCTGCTGGTATGGGCGGAAAACTCCGAACGCCACCGCCCTACCCTGGTGGCAGCGGCCGAATAACCCCTCAGCGAAAAACAATCTATTCGTTCTCTGTGGGAGCTTGCCTGCAAGCGAATTCTTGTCGCACAGGGCCATTCGCTTGCAAGCAAGCTCCCACAGCGGCTAAAGATCAGGCTGTTTTGTCTTTTCACTTTTCCGCTATCAACTGTCAACTGCTCTCTCATCGTTTGCGCCGGAAAAAATCCCGCATCAGTTGCGACGCCTGGTCCGCCAGCACCCCGCCGGTGACTTCCAGGCGGTGGTTGTAGAAGTCCCTTTCCGGCAGCCCCAACTGGCTTTCACAAACCCCGGCACGGGGCTCGCGGGCACCGTACACCAGCCGCGCCACCCGGGCGTGGATCATGGCGCCAAAACACATGGTGCACGGCTCGATGGTGACGTAGAGGGTGCTGTCCGGCAGCCGGTAGTTACCGGCGCGGGCGGCGGCATCACGCAATGCGCCAATTTCCGCATGGGCGGAGGGGTCATGGCTGAGAATTGGCCTGTTGTAGCCCTCACCAATGATCTCGTCGTCACGCACCAGCACCGCGCCCACCGGCACCTCGCCCTGCTCAGCCGCGCGTTCCGCCAGGGCCAGAGCCCGCGCCATCCAATATTGATCGTCCACTTGTCCGCCCGGGGTTAATTGGGATGCTTTCGTCGCCAATGGTAGGCGCGACGGCGCCGGGGTGAAACTCTTCCCTCGCGATGGCGGCGCTTTTCGCTACAATCCTGTTCATCCAGGCGGGGTTGGCCCCCGCGGAAGCCATTGTTTCGACGATTTGTTCGATGAGGAGACGGCATGACCACCATCGGTACCCCCTATTCCGACAACGCTACCCGCGTGATGCTGCTGGGCAGCGGTGAACTGGGCAAGGAAGTGGCCATCGAGCTGATCCGCCTGGGCTGCGAGGTGATCGCCGTGGACCGCTATCCGCGGGCGCCGGCCATGCAGGTCGCGCAGCGCTGGCACGTAATCGACATGCTCGACGCTGACGCGGTGCGGGCCGTGGTGGAAGAAGAGCGCCCGGCGTTGATCGTGCCGGAAATCGAGGCCATCGCCACCGCCGAACTGGAAGCTCTGGAGCAGGAAGGGTTCACCGTGATCCCCACTGCCCGGGCAGCGCGGCTGACCATGAACCGCGAGGGCATTCGCCGCCTCGCCGCCGAGGAGCTGGGCCTGCCTACCTCGCCCTACCGGTTCGCCGGTGACCAGGACGAATACCTGGCGGCGGTGAAGGCGGTGGGCTTGCCGTGCGTGATCAAGCCGGTGATGTCCTCCTCCGGCAAGGGTCAGAGCCTGGTGAAAACCGAGGACCAGATCGACGCCGCCTGGCGGTACGCCCAATCCGGCGGCCGCGCCGGCCAGGGCCGGGTCATCGTCGAAGGGTTCGTCGAGTTCGACTACGAAATCACCCTGCTCACCGTACGGCACCGCGACGGCACCGATTTCTGCGCGCCCATCGGCCACCGCCAGGAGGACGGCGACTACCGTGAATCCTGGCAGCCGCAACCGATGAACGACACAGCCCTGGAGGAAGCCCGCCGCCAGGCCGGCGCCATCACCGCGGCGCTGGGCGGCTGGGGACTGTTCGGCGTGGAGTTCTTCGTGCGCGGGGACCAGGTCTGGTTCAGTGAAGTGTCACCACGCCCTCACGATACCGGTCTGGTAACCTTGATCTCGCAAAACCACTCCGAATTCGCGCTGCACGCCCGCGCCATTCTCGGGCTGCCGATACCGAACATCGAACAGCGGGGTCCGTCCGCGTCCTCGGTACTGCTGGTAAAAGGCGATTCGGAAACCATGCGCTATGCCAATCTGGATCAGGCACTGGCGGAGCCGGACACCGACCTGCGTCTGTTCGGCAAACCGGAAGTGCATGGCAGCCGTCGCCTTGGCGTGGCCCTGGCGAAAGCGGATAGCATCGAAAGCGCAAGAGTCAAAGCCAATACCGTGATTACCAATATCGAGGTAAGTCTATGAACCCGCGGATTGACGATACCCACAGCAAGATCATTGGCTACGCCCTCTGGATCTTCGGCTTCATGGGGTCACACCGGTTCTACTATGGCCGGCAAATCACCGGCGTGATCTGGTTCTTCACTCTGGGATTGTTTTTCATCGGTTGGATCGTCGACCTGTTCCTGATCCCGTCCATGGACCGCGATGCCGATCATCGCTATGTCTCCGGCCCGGTGGATTACAACATCACCTGGCTGCTGCTGACCTTTCTTGGCGTCTTCGGCCTGCACCGTTTCTATATGGGCAAATGGGTGACCGGGCTGATCTACCTGCTGACTCTGGGCTTGTTCGGGCTGGGGATTCTCTACGACTTCCTCACCCTCAACGAACAGATCGCCACCGCCAACAGCCGCAAGCGCTGGGCTTAACCGAACTCGCAGTTCATGCGCTACTGTTGTCCCACAGGTATGGGACAGCCCGCTGGCACACCTGAACGTCGATTCGCTGCCGAGGCAGCTTCCCACAGAGAGCGCCACGAAGCCGCTGTGGGAAGCCGCCTTGGCGGCGAATACGACACCAATTCATATCTCCAAGACCAATAGACTGGCCACCACTATGGATTCCGTGCTCATGAGCCGCGACGGGTATTAATTTTTCATCGCGTACTTGCCGGCACCGAGGAAGAACAACGCCGCGGCAGTGAACAAATAGAATCCCTGCAACTCAATCGCCCAGCCGCCATTATCGTTGATCGCGAACAGCTCGTTCATGTGCACCAGCACCAACGCCACCAGCATATTGCCAACGATCAGAGCAGCCCCGACCCGGGTGTAATAACCAACAATAATCATAAGCGGCGCGATCACCTCGCCGATAAACACCCCATAGGCAAAAAAACCGGGCATTCCCATGCTTTGCAGCGAGCCGGCAATCCAGCCCACGCCATGCAGCATTTTCGAGATCCCGTGCAATAGCAGCATGCCGCCCAGGCTCAAGCGCAGGATCAGCTTCCCCAGATCCGGATGGTTCATGGCGTTCTCCTCGTCCTCTGTTAATCGGTGATGTACCGATATTGAACGGGTTTCCCGCAACGAAGGAAAGATGCTCGTGACAAAAACCGTGACCACCGCTCGCCACGGTGCCGATGAAAAATCGTCGGGAACGATTAGTGTCCCACAATCCGCTGGCACGCTGACACGTCACACGCCGGCACGCCAAACCCAAGGCCCGCTTGCCAGCCTTGCGGACACCAATTCAACACAACCCCGTCATGCCCGAGTGTTTTCAAAGCGTGTTGGCGTGCCGGCGTGTGGCGTGTTAGCGGCCCGTTCCACAACGGTGGGACAGCAATGGTCGGGAACGACTTTTAACGTTGCTTCAGCGACGGCCCGGAGGGTAACCGCCACGGACAGCGGTCAAAAAAATCATTTACATGACACCCATCATTCATTTATAAATTATACCCATCATTAAAAAAGGAGGACCGCCATGCGTGTCAGCCGAGAACAGGCCGCCGCCAACCGGCGCCGAATCGTTACCGAGGCTTCCCGTCTGTTTCGGGAAAAAGGTTACGACGGCGTGGCCGTGGCGGACCTGATGAAAAGCGCCGGCCTCACCCACGGCGGCTTCTACGGGCACTTCGAGTCCAAGGAAGCGCTGATGGCGGAAACCTGTGCCTCCTCCGGCGATATCCGTACCCGGTGGGAGCGTCTCACCGCCAAACGCCAGCAACCGCCCTTTCAGGTGCTGGTGGAGCAATACCTGAGCCCGCGCCATCGTGACCAGCCCGGCCACGGCTGCCTGTTCGCCGCGCTCTCGGTGGATACCGCCCGACAAACGCAGGAGGTACGCCGCGCCTACACCGGCACCTTCCGCAAGTTCGTCGACATGATCGCCGACTGGGTCCCCGGCCGCCGCGCCAACCGCCGGCGCCGGGCCCTGGCCACGGCGTCCAGTCTGGTCGGCGCCCTGGTGCTGTCCCGCGCCGTGGACGACCCGGAACTGTCCAGCGAAATTCTCGACGCGGTGCGCCAGCAGTTGCTCGGCGCCACCGCTTCCGCAACCCCGGCTTCCTCCGGGAAGCCCGCCAAGGAGTAAACCGTGAGTCAGTCCAATACCGCCATGAAAGCCATGACCGGCCTGGAAACACTGCAACTGATGATGGAGAAGGATCTGCGCGCCGGCATCGGCCAGACCATGGACTTCACACTGGTGGAGGTGGAGCGGGGACGGGTCGTGTTCGAAGGCTCGCCCAGCGAAAAAGTCTACAACCCGATCGGCACCGTCCATGGTGGTTACGCCGCTACCTTGCTGGATTCCGCTTGCGGCTGTGCCGTGCATTCCAATCTGGAGGTGGATCAGGCCTATACCACCGCGGAGCTGAAAGTGGCCTATCACAAGGCCATGACCAAGGACACCGGCCCGGTACGCGCGGAAGGCAAGATCATCACCATGGGCCGCCGCCTGGCGTTCGCCGAGGCCCGCCTCACCGACGCCGAGGGCCGCCTTTATGCCAGCGCCACCTCGACGTTGCTGGTGATGCAGCGGTAAGCGCCGATGAATCGCGCCGCCATCGCCACCGTACCACGGCCCCTTTCCCGGCCGGATGCCGGGGAGCGGGCGCGCCGGATCCTGCATGCACCGGTGCTTCCCACCTTGTTGAAGCTGGCGCTGCCCAATCTGGTGGTGATGCTGGCTCAGGCCCTGGCCAACTTTCTGGAAAGCTACTACGTCGGCCTGATCGGCGTGGACGCCCTGGCCGGGGCCGCCCTGGTGTTCCCGCTGGTGATGCTCATGATGATGATGTCCGGCGGCGGCATCGGCGGTGGGATCTCGTCGGCGGTGGCGCGCGCCCTCGGGGCCGGCGATACCGACAAGGCCAATGCCCTGGCTCTGCACGCGGTGGTCATCACTGGTGTGCTTGGCCTGCTCTGCTCACTGGTGGTGATTGGGTCCGGTCCCGCGCTCTACACCCTGCTCGGCGGCCGCGGCCAGGCCCTGGACGCCGCCCTCGCCTATTCCAACGCGCTGTTCGCCGGGGTCACCTTTCTGTGGTTGATGAATGGCCTGTCGGCGGTCATGCGTGGCGCCGGCAATATGCTGATGCCGGCGCTGGTGCTCACCGGCGGCGTGCCGCTACTGCTGGTACTGTCACCGCTGCTGATCTTCGGTATCGGCCCGCTGTCGGGCCTGGGCATCACCGGCGCCGGGCTGGCTCTGGCGGCCTACTATCTGATCGCCACGGTGATTCTTACCGTGGCCCTGTTACGCGGCCATGGCGGCGTCCGGCTGGATCCGCGCGCGCCGTTGCGCAAATCCCTGTTCGCGGAGATCCTCGGCGTCGGCTTGTGGTCCGCCCTGAACACCGTGTTCTCCAACTTAAGCGTGGTGGTGGCCACCTTCTTCGTCGCCCGCACCGGGATGACGGCGTTGGCCGGCTTCGGCCTCGGCATCCGCATCGAATATCTGCAGATCCCACTCAGCTTCGGTTTCGGCACCGCTCTGGTGGCCATGGTCGGCATGAACATGGGAGCCGGCCAGATCCAGCGTGCCCGCCGCATCGCCTGGGTCGGCGCCGCCCTCACCGCCGCCACCACCGGCACCGTGGGACTGCTCGCCGCCACCTTCCCCAACGCCTGGCTCGGCCTGTTCACCGACGATGCCGAAGCGATCGCCACCGGCGCCGTTTACCTGCGCACGGTGGCGCCGGTGTACAGCTTCTTCGGTGTCGGTATGGCGCTGTACTTCGCTTCCCAAGGCGTCGGCCGCATGCGGTGGCCGATTGCCGCCAGCCTCACCCGCCTCGCTGTTCTTGGCATCGGCGGCACCCTGACAACAACGCTGTTCCCCGGCGATCTGGTGGCCCTGTGCGCGGTCATGGCCGCCTCCCTGGTGGCACTGGCGATGGTTAACAGTATTCCCTGGCTGATCAGGAGATAATCATGAAAGCCGTTATCGCGGGCTACGCCCGTTCCCCGTTCCACTTCGCCCGCAAAGGGGCGCTCGCCGAAGTACGCCCGGATGATCTCGCCGCCCAGGTGGTGAAGGGGTTACTGGCGCGTACCGATCTGGATCCGTCGCTGCTGGAGGACGTGATTCTTGGCTGCGCCTACCCGGAGGCCGCCCAGGGCAACAACCTGGCGCGCATCGTCGGGCTGTTGTCGGGCCTGCCCCTGGAAATCGGCGGCATGACCATCAACCGCTTTTGCGGCTCGTCCATGTCCGCCATCCATATCGCCGCCGCCCAGATCGAGGCGGGTATCGGTGATGCCTATCTGTGCGTGGGCGTGGAAAGCATGACCATGGTGCCCCAGGGCGGTTTCAACTTTTCCCCCAACCCCTGGCTGCGGGAACACACCGACGCTTACGTGTCCATGGGACGCACCGCCGAGAACGTCGCGCAACGCTATGAAATCGGCCGTCCGGAGCAGGAAGAACTGGCTCTGATCTCCCACCGCAAGGCCGCCGCCGCCCGGGAAGGTGGTTTGTTGCGCGATGAAATCATCGCCATCGATGCGGGAGCGGGCGCGAACCGGATCGAGGACGACGGCTGCATCCGCCCCGGCACCTCGCTGGAAGCGCTGGCGAAGCTGCCGCCGGCGTTTGACGAAAACGGCGTGGTCACCGCCGGCTCCGCCTCGCCGCTCACCGATGGCGCCAGTGTCGTGCTGGTCACCAGCGACGACTTCGCCCAACGCCACAATCTGCCGGCCAGCGCCCGCATCCGTGCCGTGGCCACCGCCGGTTGCGATCCGGCGGTGATGGGGCTGGGTCCGATTCCCGCCACCCGCAAGGCGCTGCAACGGGCCGGTCTCAACGTCGAACAATTGGATGTGGTGGAGATCAACGAAGCGTTCTCATCCCAGGCGCTGGCCTGCATCCGCGATCTGGGACTGAACCCGGACACCGTGAACCTGGACGGCGGCGCGCTGGCTCTTGGTCATCCGCTGGGCGCCACCGGCGCGCGCATCACCGGTAAAGCCGCCGCCCTGCTGCGGCGGGAAAAGGCCCGCTACGCCCTTGCCACCCAATGCATCGGCGGCGGCCAGGGCATCGCCACCATCCTGGAGGCGCTGTAGGGCCGGCCCTTAACATTTCCTTTACTCCGACGACCCGCGTCCCCCGCGTGTCCACTACGCGCCAGGGACAACGTCACGGTGATGGCGCCGCCATCGTCCTCTCCACGGCCGTGACATCGGGTTCGCCGGGGGCTTTTTATGGGTTCATCGCGGATTACCGGGAATGTGAGTCTCCATCGGAGGCACGGGTCCGCACGGAGGATGCCCTCCATCCCGGTGTGGGGTGGAAAGGACATCCGTCTTCCTCGGTTACCTCGAAGCGGAGCCGTGTTACGCCTTTACGGAACCTGCTTCACGACGTTCCCGCAAAGGCGTAACACGGCTCCGCTGTCCCTGATGGAAGATAAGATCGTTTCCCGATAAGCCGCGATGAACCTTTTTTGACTGTTACCCCGTGGTCTTGGGCATCCCACTACAAGGCCGCCGTGGAAAATTACTTGCCAGCGACGGGTTCGACGCTGAAGGGCCGTATTCGTCAGCAGGCGGGCTCAACAGCGGCTCCGTAGCGCCGCGCGGAGGGAACCAGAGCCTCCCGACCCGAGTTTTGCCTCAGCTCTTATGTCCCAACTTTTTGCCTCAACACTAATGACGTTTTAATATAAGCTTATATCAATACATTTATTGTGGGCTTTTTCGGTCAGGCCCTTGCCCGAACCGCCTGCCTGGGAGTTCCGCCATGCCAGCTTCATCCGTCAGCAAGCGGGCGCTACGCCGCGGCTTGATACTCTTTCTACTTGGCCTGAGCCTCGCCGGCCACGGCGCCGAGTCCGGGGAGAGCCTGGCCCGCCAGGGCGCCGGCGGCGCCCCTCCCTGCGTCACCTGTCACGGCGCCGATGGACGCGGCAACGCGGCCGGTGGTTTCCCCTCCCTGGCTGGCCTTGACGCCGACTATCAAGCCAAGCAACTGCATGACTTCGCCAGCGGCCAGCGCGCCAATCCGATCATGGCGCCAATCGCCAAGGCGCTCAGTGACGAGCAGATCCAGGCGGTGGCGACGTATTATGCTGGCCTCGACGCAGGATCCGGCCAGGATGATGACGCCAAACCCGGCGAGTCCCCCGGCCGCGACTGGGTAGTGAACGGCCACTGGCAGGCCAATCAACCCGCCTGCATCGCCTGTCACGGTGATGGTGCCCGCGGGGTGGGCGATCAGTTTCCGGCGCTGGCCGGCCAGCATGCCGGTTATCTGGAAGCCCAGCTCAAAGCCTGGCAAAGCGGACAGCGCAAGAACGACGCCAACGCTGTGATGGCGGCGGTGGCAAACGCCATGACCGAGCAACAAATCAAGGAAGTAGCGGCCTATCTCGCCGCTCTGCCCGCCGCCGGGGAGGTCCCGGAGCACGCCCGGCCGGACCCGGCACCGCGTATCGCCGACGCCCTGAACGATTACTTCCAGCCGCCACTGCTGGAATATCTGCCCGATAACGAATTCGGCGCCTCGGTGCGGCGCGGGGCGGACATTTTCCGCCACACCAGCTCCGATGCCGAAGCCGGCCGCTATGTGGGCAATAGCCAGAGCTGCGTCAACTGCCACATGAACAACGGCCGCCAGGCCAACGCCGCGCCAATGTGGGCCGCCTGGGGACAATACCCGGCCTGGCGCGGTAAGAACCATAAGGTGAATACCATGGCGGAACGCCTGCGGGGCTGCTTCACTTATTCGCAAAACGCCCAGGCCTCCGAAGCGGGACAGGCACCGGCGGCGGACAGTCAGGTCATCGTTGATTTGATGAGCTTCCTGTTCTGGCAGTCCAAAGGCACCCCCACCGGCGAAGTGTTGCCGGGCCGGGGCTATCCGGAGCTGGACGAACCAGCGCAGCCGTTCTCACCGGAGCGGGGAGCGGCCTTGTACGCGGACCATTGCGCGCTGTGTCACGGCAACGACGGCCAGGGGACGGCGTTGACGAAGCGCCGCTATCAATTCCCACCGCTGTGGGGCGACCAGGCCTTCAACTGGGGAGCGGGCATGCACCGGGTCAACACCGCCGCCGCCTTTATCCACGCCAATATGCCGTTGGGCAAACCGGGCAGTCTGTCGGTGCAGCAGGCCTGGGACCTGGCCGCGTTCATCACCAGTCAGCCAAGGCCGCAGGACCCGCGCTTCAAAGGGGATCTCGAGACCACCATTAAAGACTTTCATGGCAACCGGGCGATGGATTACTACGGAAAAACCGTGAACGGCTATCGCCTCGGGGCCCCGGGCACCCTGGAGCAATGGCAGCGGGATCTGGCCGACAAACCCTGAGGTTTCGCTGCCAGCATCGCCGAAGCCGGAGACATGCCGGCCTCGGCGATGCTGGCCGAACCTGGAACCCGGGTAGCGGAACCACCCGGGGTGGTAACAACGGGGCTCAGGCGAACTGATCCCGCAATGCCTTGCGATTGAGCTTACCCACCGCGGTCTTGGCAATGCCGTCGGTGAAAATAACACTGCGCGGTTTCTTGTAGGACGCCACTTTATCCGCCACAAACCGGATCAGTTCGTCCTCCTCGGCCCACGCCCCGGCCTTCAGCACCACCACCGCGGTCACCGCTTCCACCCATTGCGGATCCTTGCGGCCGATCACCGCGCACTCCGCCACCGCCGGATGGGCGCTCAGCACATCTTCCACTTCCCTGGGATAAACGTTGTAGCCGCCGGTGATGATCATGTCCGAGGTGCGGTCCTTGAGGTGCAGAAAGCCGTTATCATCAAAACGGCCCACATCACGGGTACGCAGCCAGCCACCGTCCATGAACATCTCCCGATTCAGTTCCGGCGCATTGTGATAACCGGCCATCATTGAGGGGGCACGTACCGCGATCTCACCGGCCTCGCCCTCCGCGACATCGTTACCGGCATCATCCACCAGGCGGATTTCCACTTCCACGGACGGCTTGCCACAAGCGCCGAGCAGGGCCTCGGTATGATCCTCCGGCCGCAACACGGCCAGGGTCAGCGGGCATTCGGTCTGCCCGTAGTATTGCCAGAATTTTTCTCGCCCCCATAGCGCCATGGCCTGCTCAATGACCGGACGCGGCATCGGCGACGCGCCATAAATCACCTGCCGCAAACGGCTCACGTCGGTTGTCGCGAAGCGGGGGTGCCCGAGCAACATTTGCAACATGGTCGGCACCAGATTCACCGTGGTGATCCGCTGTTTCTCGATCAGCGTCAGAAAAGCATCCGGGTCGAACGCCGGCATGATCACGGTGCGAGCGCCACGCAGCCAGAACGGCAGCACGAACACGCCGCTGGCGTGGATCAGCGACGCGGCATGCAGCATGGCATCGTCCTGCTCCACCGCGAGAAGGTTCATCAACACGTTCTTGCAAACGGCGGCGTAGGAAGCCTGGGTGTGCTGTGACGCCTTGAGAGTCCCGGTGGTGCCGGAGGTAAACAGGGTAAGAATGACGTCGTCGCCGGCTACCGGCACCGCCGGTTTGCTATCGCTGAGAGCAGCACAGGCCCGCAGCAAATCCTCACCGCCGCCAGCGGCACTGCCGATGCCATGTGCCCGCAGTCCCGATACGGCATCACACAGTTGTGCCGCCCGCTCCGCCAGATCCTCGCCATACAGCAGCAGCGCGCAACCGGTTTCTTCCAGCATTTTACGGTGCTCGTCCAACGACAGACGAGCGTTGAGCGGCACCCGGTTTACTCCGGCTTTCACACAGGCGAAGTCCACCGGAACACTGTACAACCCGTTATTCAACAGCAACGCCACGCGGTCTCCGCGGCGCACATTCCGTTCGATCAGCGCATGGGCAAGGCGATTGCTCAGGCTCTGGGTTTCGCCGAACGTCAGGCTCTGGTCACCGAAAACAAGGGCGGTCCGGTCCGGATAATAACCAGCGCCCCGGTGAATCAGATCCAGATACGTCGTGGTCATGCATTCTCTCCTGTGGTTTATCGTTATTGGTGGTCATCGAAGCGGCCATGACGGCCCGCTCCACCGGCGAAACGGGCGGCGCCATCAATGGCCTCGGCGAACACAATCGGGTACCCTCCCGCCCCTTCCCGTCGTAACGCTTCCGCCAGGTCGTGGTCCCACTGTTGGTAGGTGGAGATCCGGTCGGCGCGCAGACAGCGTTGCGGGAACGCGGCGATATCCCGGGCCAGCGCCTGGGCGGTGGCCAGAGCCTCGCCATCCGCCACCACCCGGTTGGCCAGCCCCATGCGCAGTGCTTCGTCGGCGGCTACCGGGCGCCCGGTCAGAATCATGTCCAGGGCTTGCCCCTGACCGATGATGCGAGCGAGCCGCACGGTGCCGCCGTCGATCAGCGGCACCCCCCAGCGACGGCAGAACACGCCGAACACCGCCGAGGTCTCCGCCACGCGCATGTCGCACAACAGGGACAGCTCCAGTCCTCCCGCCACCGCATAGCCGGACACGGCGGCGATCACCGGCTTGCTCAGCAGCATGCGCGAGGGGCCCATGGGGCCCGGGCCGGTGCCTTCAGGCTCCACCTCGTTGCGGCGCTGATCGTCGCCCATGGCGGACAGGTCCGCGCCAGCGCAGAAATTGCCGCCGGCACCGGCCAGTACCGCGGCATGGACGCTGTCGTCCTGCTCAAACGCCTCGAAAGCCGCGCGCAGGGCATCGGCGGTGGGCCGGTCCACGGCATTGCGTTTATCGGGACGGTTAATGATGATCGTGCGAACGGCACCCTCGGTATGGGTGATGACCGGTGAGTTCGACATGGGCTGCCTCCTGATTCGTGGGCTGTGCGGTACGCCATCTTGTTACAAATATGATCCATATTTGAAAAAATAGGATATATTTCTGAAAATGTCCAATAAAGACAATTATTGTTATTTTGAGAGCACGGAACTGACGGCTTCGGATCTGGTGCTTGATCTGCTTTCCACCCACGATGCCCGGGAGCTGTCGATCGCCGCGTTGTGCCGGGCCGGCGAAGCCTGCGGCTTGCAGCCACAGAACGTGCGGGTGGCGGTGAACCGTTTGCAGCGTCAAGGCAAGGTCATCAGCCCGGCCCGTGGAATCTATGCCCTCGACGCCACGGGTAATACATTGATCGGAGACGTCCGCAACTGGCTGCGCAAGGAGCAGCAGGCGGTGGCCTGGGATGGCGGCTGGGTCGGTGTCATCGACGCCGCCGTGCCACGACGGGAAAAAGTGGCCTGGCGCCGTCATGAACGGGCCCTGACGTTGCGAGGATTTCGTGCTCTGGAAAACAGCGGGTTGTGGCTCCGTCCGGATAATCTGGTCGGCGGTGTGTCAGCGGTGCGGGAGGACCTGAAGCGTCTGGGACTGGCCCCCGCGGCACGGGTGTTCGGCGTCAACGCGCTATCCGGGCAGGATGAAACCCGGATCCGGGCACAATGGGATACCCGGGCGATGATCCAGGCCTATCAGGACGTTGGCCGACGTTTGCAAGCCAGCGAGGCGAATCTGGACACCCTGCCGCTGGATCAAGCCGCTCGCGACAGTCTGTTGCTGGGACGCACCGCCATCCGCCTGATCATCCATGATCCCTTGCTGCCCGAGGCCCTGATGGGCGGTGATGAACGTCATCACCTGATCGATCAGGTCCGCGCCTATCAGGTCAGAGCCAAAGCGTTGTGGGCGCGGTTTCTGGAGGACGGCTGATCAACAGCGGGGAAAACACCAGCGGGACCGCCACTTCCGACGCGGTCCCACCGGATTCCTGCTTACCCGCCCCGGCTAGTCACGGAACCATAAATAGTCGTGGGGCTGCTGAGCCGACACCACCACCCGCAGCGCGTCCCGGTCACCAACAATGGCGCGCTCCAGATAAAGCGCGCCATTGGCGCTGGCGGTAAAAGGTGCACAGGCACCGGCGGCCAGCGCCAGCGAAGCCGGGCGCCCGCTGTCCGCTTCAGTGACGCTGCCTTCAAAGGCGCAGTCACCCGATTGCGCCGACACCAGGCCCTGATCGCTGATGCGCACCGACCATAACGTGCTCTTCTCGTCAACGAACACGTAGTCCCCCGCCAGCGGATCGTCGGCGATACTTATCTCATCGCGCTGTAATACAAAGGTGCCGTTGAGGTCTCCCAGCGACAATTCACCCCGTACCACGTCGGCGTCGGTATCCTCATCGGTAAAATGCACCGGTTCGCCCGCCTGCCCGTCCTGCTCCGCGATGCCGTCAAAACCGGTGTCATCCAGTTGGCCTTCCAGCAGAATCCGAGCGCCATCGGCCTCGTCGTCGAACGCCAGCAGAGCACTGCCGTCTTCCCGCACCAGAGCGGTAATCCAGCTGGCGCCGCCGTCGTCGGCGAAGAAGGCCCCTTGATACAGGCCGGCCAGCGACTCCGGCGCATCGGACGAATGGTGACCACCGCTACCACCGCAGGCGGTCAGCGACAGCGCCAGCAACGCAGCGCCAAGACATTTCAATTCGCTCATCGTTCCACCCTCCGGATCAATCGGTTTCGGCGTCGCCGATACCGTGCAGCGTGACCCGGGTCAGCGCCTTGGCGGCCCGGGGACCATTGAAGCTGGCATAGAGCGTACTGATGCTGATGTACCCTTCACGCTGAGCGATACCTTCCTCGCTGACCTGTTCGGCGGGAAGATCCTGACTGGCAAAATCGAACACGTAACCGTCCAGGGAAACGGTACCGTCTTCCCGCGGCTGAAGGTCAATGGACAATGTGGAGTGCGGCCCTGCGTCGGTGAATAACAGGCCTTTTGGCGTGCCCGCCGGATAGTTGATATTGAGCGCCACTCCCGGCGGCAACAACGCGTCCCCTTTGGCGTTGTCCTCCAGTTTCTCGACCACATCCGCCACCAGAGCGGCGGTGGCGGCGTAATTATCGGAGCGCACGGAAAGGCTTACGGCGATGGCCGGCACATCTCTTTGCACCGAAGAAACCGCGGCCGCCACGGTACCGGAATGCAATGTGGAGCTGCCCACGTTCTCACCGGAGTTGATGCCCGACACCACCAGATCCGGCGCCTGATCCATCAGGCGCAGCCCGACATAGGCGCTGTCCGAGGGGCTTGCGCTGACGCGCTGTCCCAGTTCCAGGAATGGCATCGGCAAATGGTCCACGGTACCGCAGTCATCACCGTTGGAGACCGACACCGCGCTGACGCAATAGCCGCCGGCGGTCGGCTCATCGCCATTGAGATCGGAGGTCAGCGTTTCGAAACGCACACCGCAATCGCCACTGGGCAAGGTCAGTCGCGAGCCCTGACCGCTTTGCGGCCCCGCCGGAGCGTACATGGTGATGGTGTGCCCGCGGCTTTGCAGCGTCTCGGCCAGGGCGTTGATCCCCGGCGCGGCGCAGCCATCGTCATTGACCAGCATGATGTTCAATGCCGACGCCTGCGTGGACAAGGCCAGCACGCCAATTCCCGCTGCGTATTTCGCCGCTGTCCAGCCAGTGATAAAAACACCTGTCTTCTTCATCGTGATCTCTCCCGATATTGTTGTAATTCGTCTGTGTTATGGAACCGGTTTTTGAGCACCAAGCAGTAAACGGAAGGCGGTACGGGCATGCGGCATGGCGGCGTCGTGGCCGCTGATGATGTCGCCATAAAGAAAGGACTCGCCAACACGCACGATCAGATAAGCCAGTTCGGCGAGCGGAATCGGGGACTGCCAGCGGCCGGCGTCGACCTCGCTTTGCAGCAGGCCGCGAATGACTTCGATGGAGCGCCCCTGAATGATGCTGGATTTCGAGGTCAGAATGCGGATCGCATATTCGGTGTCCTGACGGATAAAACGCTGTAGTGGCTCGTTTTCCATGATACGCACCACCACCTGCTCACAGGCCCACGCCAGGTACTCGCCACCTTCACCTTCCGCGTCCTCGATGACCTGATCGAACAGTACCCGATAGAATGACCACAGAACTTCTCCGAGCAACAGGTCCTTGTTGCCGACCCAGCGAAACAGCGTTGCCCGATTGACGCCCAGCTCCTCCGCCAGTGATCCCATATTGAGACGCGAATGTCCGAGCCAGTGCTTACGGGCCAGCTTGAGCGCATCCAGTGGCGTCGCCTGTACTTTTGCTTCCTGCTGAGTAAGGGCGCGGGTCAGCGGGGTATCGTTATGCATCATTTTTCAAATTTATTCTTTAATGCGTCATTTTTATTAAATGTCGCATTCATCCTAGAAGTCATTTCCCTCCTCTGTCAATTGCCCATCTCCCCGTGTTGTCAGTAGCGTGTCGTGAGCAAGCGTGTCAGCCGCACCGCCACCACCGCGGCAGGAGCGCTCGCACCCTGGGGAGGGCAAAGCGGTCGTCGATCAGATGCACCACGCCTTCGTCATCACCGGTGCGGATCACCCGGCCGGCGGCCTGGACCACTTTGCGCAGCCCCGGATACAGATAGGTGTAGTCGTAGCCGTCGCCGAACAGCACCGCCAGGCGCGCTTTGAACTGTTCGTTCACCGGATTCATCTGCGGCAGCCCCAGCGTCGCCACGAAAGCGCCAATCAGGCGTCGGCCGGGCAGGTCGATGCCTTCGGCGAAGGCGCCGCCGAGCACCGCGAACCCGATCCCTTTCCCGCCTTCTTCAAAACGATCCAGAAACGCCTGACGGGCGTCTTCGTCCATGCGCCTTTCCTGGGACCAGACCGGCACGTCCGGATGGGCCCGGCGAAATACCGAGAGCACGCCTTCCAGGTACTCATAGCTGCTGAAGAACGCCAGGTAATTACCACGGCGCTGCTGGAACTGATCACCGATCAAGGCGGCGATTGGCGCCAGAGAAGCCTGGCGGTCACGATAACGGGTGGAGATGCGATGGCCGATGCGCACCTGTAATTGCTCCGCCCGGAACGGCGACGGCACATCCATCCAGGCGGTGGTGTCCGGCAGCCCGAGCAGATCGGCATAGTAACGGGGCGGGCTGAGCGTGGCGGAAAACAGCACCGCCGCCGACGCGCTTTCAAACCGCGGCGCCAGCAAGGCCGCCGGCACCACGTTACGCAAGCACAAACACGAACCGGGGCGGCCACGGGACGGGACGCGCCAATGGCTGTCAAACAGAAAGGCATCACTGTCGAACCGTTCCGCCACCCGATTGAAATGCAACGCATCGAAATAGAAACGGATCAGATCGCTGTCCAGGGCTTCCGGTTGTTCGGCCAGGAAATCGGTGATCGCCGCCACGCCCTGCTGCAAGGCGAAAAGAAACCCCTGGGGCGGATCATCATGAACGCGATAGTCGGTGTCGGGCTGGGCCTCCTCGGTCTCCTTATTAAGCGCGTTCCAGTGCCGGTGGATGCGTTCGAACGCGCCTTTCAGGGATTTCGGCACCTGCTTTTTCACGCGGCGAAAGGCGATCTGATCCAGTTCGGCGGAATACATGCCACGGGCGCGGTCCACCAGGTTATGGGCCTCATCCGCCAGCACCGCCACGCGCCACTGGTTTTCCGTGGTGAGCCCATGCAACAGCGCGGAAAGATCGAAGTAGTAGTTGTAGTCTCCCACCACCACATCACTCCAGCGGGCCATTTCCTGGCTGAGGTAATACGGGCAGACGTCATGTGCCAGGGCCACCTCGCGCAATGTCCGCCGATCCAGTATCGGCGACTCGGCAGCCGCCTGCCGGGCAGCGGGCAGACGATCATAAAAACCCGACGCCAGCGGACAGGATTCTCCATGACACGCCTTATCCGGGTGTTCACAGCTTTTCTCCCGGGCGATCATTTCCACCGTACGCAACGGAATCGTGCCGTCACTGGTAAGCGTGCGCACCGCGTCCAGCGCCAGCTTCCGCCCCGGCGTTTTGGCGCTGAGGAAAAACACCTTGTCCAACGCCTGCCCCGGCGCCGCCTTTAACAACGGGAACAGGGTCCCCAGGGTCTTGCCAATACCGGTGGGAGCCTGGGCCAACAATGGCCGGCCGGTGCAAGCGCTCTGATATACCGATTCCGCCAGTTCACGCTGGCCGGAACGGAACCGGGCATGCGGAAAAGCCAATGCGGTCAAGGCTTGATCCCGCGCCTGACGATGGGCCAGTTCACGGTCCGCCCATTTCAGGAAGCGTTCACAGTGTTGTTCAAAAAAACCGTTGAGAGCCCCTGCCTCATGAGCTTCCCGCAGCGGCGTTTCCTTCTGCTTGACCACATCGAAATAAACCAGCGCCAGTTCCACCTGGTCCAGGCCGCGCTCACGACACAGCAAAGCGCCGTATATCTTCAACTGTGCCCAATGCAACGCCCTGTGGTTGGCGGGCTGCCGTTCCAGATCACCGCGAAAGGTTTTGATTTCTTCCAGGCGGTTACGCCGGGGATCGTAACCATCGGCCCGGCCACGCACACGCAAATGACGGTAGTCACCGGCCAAGGGTACTTCCCGTTGATAATGCTCACCGCGACGGCCGGTGACCGTGGTATGTCCGGCAATGCCCTCCTGAGCGGTGGGCGAGGGAGTGAAACGCAAATCCAGGTCGCCGCTTTTGGCGGTGAATTCCGCCAGGGCGCGTACCGCCACGGTGTAGCGGCTCACCCCGTCTCCCGCCAACGCACATGACACACCGCCACCGGAATATCGTGCTGCTGAAAATAATCGAGCCAGCGCCGCTGATTATCCTGCAGGCGATCACCGGGCCCCTTTACTTCCACCATCCGATAACGGCGCTGGCGCGGCCATAGCTGAATCAGATCCGGCAATCCCGAGCGGTTGGCGCGTGGATCGGCCAGCAGGCGCTCAAAGCAGAGGCGCAGATGCTCAGCGGGAATGCAGTCCAATACCTGAGTCAGTAGTTCCGAATCGAGCGCGTCCCAAAACAGGAACGGTGACAAACGTCCCTGCTTTTCCTCGAAACGTTGCAGGATCACGGCACGATGGCTGCCATCATTCAGACAGGCCAGCGCCCGTTCAAACAGCTCCCGGCGGCGACTGAAAAAGTCACCCCGGTACAGGTCCGCCGGTCCGCTTTGAAACGGATGAAAAAAGGCACCGGGCAGAGGCGCGAACAGCGCCTCCCAGCACAACAGCCCGAACAGACTGTTGATCAGGGTATTTTCCACGTAGTAGACCGGTTCCGAGGCGGTCCGCATATGGTTCCTCACCGCCAGCTCCACCCATGGATAATAGGGCAGCGTCAATTCGAACTCATCATGCGTCGGTATTGCCCCGGCGCGCCGCACGGGCTGTCCGAGTTTACGTTGCAGACGGGGCAGCACCCGCTGCACCTGCTGCCTCTCCGCTTCGTTACGAGGCTGTGCCTCGGCGCTCCGGGCCAATTGGTAAGCCTCGTCATAGCGGCCGGTTTTTTCCAGGACCCGCAGCTCACGGGCACGAGCCTCGGCGTAATGGCATCGCTGATACAAAGTCAGGGCGGCCTGTTCCTCGCCACGCCGCTCCCTCTCCCGCGCCACCTTGAACAACAACTTGTGTCCGCGCTCGCGCAACCACGGGTTGTCCGGCAACGCTTCCAGGCGCGGCAGCAGCGCCTGTTCCAACGCCGTCAGATCGCCATCACCGTCAAACTGCTGCCGGCAAGCGGCCAGGTCGAGATAGGCATCCACCTCCTCGCGACACTGAAAGGGGCGTGAGGCGCGGGACAAGGTCACGGTTTCATACAGGAAGGTGCCTTGTTCGGCGAGCACGAACTCGGACCAGTCCTGGTGCAGATTGCCGAAAAACATCAATCGCAGGCGGTCGCACAGGGGCCGGATGCGCAACCGATAGACCGACACACCGTCCCAGCCCCACGCCTTCGCGGTGCGGGCCTGATCGCCGTCTTCCCGCAGCGCCGCCAGCCAACTCGTCTTGCGCGCCGACAGCGCCAGGCCCCGCTCCGCCAGACGCTGGCGCAAAGCCGACTTCAACTCATCACGGGTACAGAGGGCAAACAGCGCCTCCAATGTCAGGAGCGGGTCGCCATCAACCCAGCCCGCGCTGATCAGCGGCACCATGGCGACAGCCGTGTCGCCAACTTCACGGTAGCCCAGCCGGTCCCCGCGGAAATACTCGCCCTTGCGCATCACCATCCGCGCCAGCAAGGCACGGCTGGGCTCCGGCAAAGCGCGAAAGGCCTCCAGGAATTCAATTTCCTCCGGCGCCAGCAGATCGCCGTGGCGCTCCCCCACCCAATCCAGCACGGTCTGGAAGTTGTGCAGGTAGTAGAGCGGATCGGCAAGATCGGCGGTATGTGGACGAGTTGCACTGATCATTTGGCTAGCATACCAATGGACAGTAGCGAGCACCATCCATTTACGGGCGGCCTGAAACATTCCCCCTCAAACCAGCGTCATTGTTTCTGGACGGCGCCTGACGCCACTATTCAGGGCGCCTTGACCCACGGATCAAACAGATCCTGAATCTCCTGGTCGGTGACGGGCTTGCCCTTGCGGGCTTTTTCGGACTGCCAGTACATTTTCATGATCATCTTCATGCCGTCCACCGGGTAATCCAGACGCACGCCGTCACCAGCGGCGATGCGACGGTCCCATTCAGCCCGGATGCGGCGCCAATAATCCTGGGTATCATCCCAATACTGATAGCCCGGACGGAAGTTGTAGCCACTGATGCGCTGGTAGGTGTTCAGCCCCTTTTCGCGGGCGATACGCGACACCACCGTTTCCCCTTCACGGACCACCTTGACGTTGTCCTGCCCGTGATTCCAGCCATCGGGCAGGATGGTGTGGCTGTTGATGATCGCCAAGGCGTTGTAATCATCACGTTTGGTGTACTCGCGTCGCGGCAAGGGCCGGTAGCCTTGATCCGACGTCCAGGTAGGATACTCGCCGGCGAAATCCCACCTGCCGGTACCGCAATAGCGCGGTGCATCGCTGACTTCGTAAACGCACTGCGTCCAGGCTCCCTTGGTCTTCTCGGCGGAAACCGGGCGCAGGCGCCAGGTCTGATCGGCGGTGAACCGCAAACGCCGGGGCGCTTCATAGCGCCAGTCCTGGCGCCAATGTTTGATCACGAAGCCGCTGCCGCGGTGCACCAGGATGTGCTGCAGAATGATCCGGGTATCACTGTCTTCCGCCAGCAGCACCATCTCATAGGCATCGCTTTGTTTGGCGGGCTTGAGCTGGTAGCCCGAAGTGAGCGCCTCGGTTTCCTCGAACGCGAACGTGACCCGGTACTCCCCCACCATGCTGAGGATCGCCTGGCGGGCCTTTTCGAAGTCCGTGGGCGCGCTGTCGATCAGTTTGAGCCGCCATGGCTCCGGTGCGGTTTCGACTTGTGCCGTGGACATACAGGCACTGAGAAGTAGTGGAAGCAGAATTAAGCACAAACGTTGCATAAGCGGTTTCTCCATCAGGTAAAAAAATTCAGAAAATCTTGTTCAAACCGAACGTCACGCGGCTTTTCTTGTAGCGATAGACATGGGCGATACTGCTGCGGTTATCGCGATATTCGTAGCTCAGGGCCGGGGTAACTCCGTGCCAGGCCAGACGCGGCAGAGTGATGTTGAGATAGACACTGCCTTCATGGTCACGTTGCCGCCGCGCGAAAACGGCGTGGCGACCTTTGGCCACTTTCTTGCGATAGCTGTATGACAGATTCACCGTGGCCAGATCAGCGACGGCCTTGTACACCCCGAAACGGGCGATACGCTCGCGGTAGGCGAACATATCCAGGCGCGCGTCGCTGTCATGCATGATCAGGCCACCATAGATCACCAGATCACGGCGCAGGGCATGATTGGCGAACACGGAAAGACGGCGCGAGTCACCTTCCAGGCTGTCCAGAGCCGAGGAAAAGTCGCGTTCCTTATGCTCGTAACTCAGCTCAAGTTCGGTCCGTTGTCGCCATTGCCGGGCCAGCACCGCACGCACGCCAAACGCCTGATAAATGTCGCGGCCGCCTTCGCGGTCATATTCGAATAAAGGCAGAAGCTGAAAGCGTGCCCTGGCGTTGGCGTACTGATATCCCAGGTAAGTGGTGGAAACCAGGTTGTCGTAATCGTCGCCATGCCGGTATTCATTGCCGTAGTTGATACTGCGCAACAGCACCGAGTGATTGCCGGGCAGCGACCAGAGTTTGTTCAAGGTGCCTTCGAAATAGGCACCGGAGGCGCTGATCTCCTTCCCTGGCCTGTTGGCAAGGCACGCGCCGTGGAACACCAGAGCGCACGCGTCCACCACCGTGGAAGCGCGGTTCACATTGTCTTCACGGACCGCCGAAAGGGATAAGGACAGACGGGGACGGCGGCGCTGAGCCAGCGCGCCAAGATAGTCATCGATATGATCCAGAACCTGCTCCGGCAAGGGCATATCCCGCAACGCACGGAACGACGTTTCAGCGTCCCGCAACCGATTGTCGGCATACAAGGCGCGGGCCAGATCCAGCCGTCCCCGGGTAAACCCAGGGTTGCTCTCAAGCACCTTTTTGTACCCCGCCACGGCCTCGCGATAGCGACCCTGGTCGGCCGCCCGGCCGGCTTCGACGAAATCGAACAGCGCCGGATCGTGTTGAGGAATACTGGCATACAGGCGCAGCCAGCGTTCGGCGGCGTCCCAGTCCCTGCGATTGACGGCATTGAGAATGGCGAACAGCAATTGCTGTAACTTCAGTCCCGGCGGCAAATCGATAACCGGAGCCTGCCCTTCCGGGCCTTGTTCCTGCTGCTCCAGAGGCGCCGGCTCGGCCTCTTCTTTTTGCTGCCGCCATTGACGCTCGGAGCCTTGCCACAGGCGGTCCGCCGTGTCCTGCTGCGCTTCGGCATTCAAGCGGACAAAAACCAGCAGCAGCACAATCAGGCCGCGTACGAAAAGGGAGCCAGGAACGGTCATGGGGGAAATATCCATTCAGAAGACGAAAGGAACCTGCCCGAAGGCAGGTTCGAAAGGCTTCATTAATCAAAGCAAACTCCGAATGGCTGAATGTCATGGCTTTTCGGAAAAAATGGTGCTGCTGTTATTTCTGGACGCCACCGAAGGAGGCGACGTAGTCGACAGAGTTTCCTTCGGCCACACCCGCCAGCGCACTATTGCCTGTGCTACCATTTCCAAAGAAGTGGCCGGTCACCGAACCGTTGGAGGACGGAGCCGATCCGGTACCTACGTAATAAGTAGAGGTACCGCTGAAGGCATCATTTCCGGTTGCTTGAATAAGCAGGTTGTTTTGGGTGGCACCGCTGCCATTGGTCAAGGTGCCAGACAGTGACGACGTGCCGCTAACGTTCAGCGTCAACTCACCGGTGAGAATTTCAGGTGAGTTGACGGAGGTTGTAGGCAACGCCAGCAGCGCCACGGCGGCATAATCCGTGGAGGATGTGGGCAAAACAAAACCATCCTGATCTCCTACGTACCATGCCTGATGCTGGTTCGCACTGGTACCTTCCACGCTGGCAAGGCCGAAGTATACATCCTTGCCCACGTCAGGAATCTTGATCCCGTCCATGCCGATACCCAGGGCTTCTTCTCCAGGCTGCGGGTTGGTATGAATAAATCCTGGCGCCAACTGATGGTGCGCAAAATCGACACCTTCCGAGGTCACGTAGTCATGAAAGGTAAAGGATTCAATACTTTGCAAGCTGATTAGTTCGCCACTATCGTGTACACCAATCGCGGGTGCTCCCAAGGGGCCATGGAAGCCACCGATGGTGGCCCCACCGACATCCACAATATCCGGACCGGCAGTACCACTTTGCAAAGTAACAGCCTGAGCACCAGTAACGGCCACCATCAGGGCGGTCATGAGAACTGCTTTCTTCATGAGTCTTACTCCTACGAGAATGTGTGCTTTGCACACGGTTGCTGAACGCCCTCTTTCAGGCTCATGAGCCCGAAAGAGGACCATCACTTCCTTAATTCAAAGCTGCTTTTGCTTACAGGGTTTAATTCAATGGCCCTCTACGGAAGCTGTACCCCTCTCTCTCCTCGACCCGGAACACCCAAGTAAACTGGTAGGCGCTGACCAATTTCGATAACCGCGCCAGCTCCGCCCTGTACTCTTCGTCATAGCCATACTCGTCAATGACCTCTTGAAGAGCCGCATAAAGACTCGCTTCATCGGTAATTGGAGGTCGGGTCAAAGAGAATTCCACCGATTCTCCCTGTTTGATCACCTGCCCGTTACGTAGCCCAACGAAAGCGGGCCGGAATTCTTCCATCGCCGAGGCCACATTCAGATCCGTTATGGTGTAATCACGGTCATAGGCCGTAAGACGGAAAGAGTCCACCACCAAAGGAGTGGATTCCTCACCTGGGGCAACGGGCATGACCCCGTCATTACGTGTCTGATTCGTCGCTCGGAAAGGAAAAAACACCTGGCGTTCAGAGGTATAGACGTCGGAAGGAAGCCGTTCAAGCAGCAAGGACGGGTAATCCGCGCGATCAGCAACCACGTTAAAAACCAATTTTTTTGTGTCGGAATAAGCTACACCATCGCTGGCAATGGCTTCGTATTCGTATTCCCCGGGGATGAGCTCCCGACTGTCTATATCCTGAGGGTGACACGCATACCAGCCTACCTCTCCGACGGCACACGAATAAGATGGCAAATTGCTCCCTTCCGGTTGCCGAGTTACGGTGATGGCGTAGTACAGTGGTGCGTCCTGATCCGGATCAGTAAGATAACCGAGGATACCCGGCCGGAATATGTCGTTAGGAATAACCGCCTGCCCCGGTGCGGACTCACTGTTCAGATCGCCCCCAACATCAGTGCTGTTGTAATAGCCCGTTTTTTCCTGTTGTAGCGTAAAATTCGTCAGTATCGGGGGGTTATTCGTCAGCTTGGCAAAGCCATCGGTAGTGGTCGTCGTTCCCAGCCGGTTACTTACGGCACCACGAGAGTCACGCACTTCCAAAAAGACGCTGTAACGGCCTGGCTTATCGGTTACTACATAGGCGCTAGAATCATGTATGCCACCGTCCTGTTGCACCTTTGCGTCACTGCCATCAGGCCGTTCAACAAGAGTCCAGATGTACTCAAGCCGGTCTCCGTCCGCGTCCGAACTTTCGCTACCGTCAAAAGTCAGTGTTTCTCCAGCCAGAACTTTACTAACCTCCATCGTAGTCTTAGCCACCGGCTTGCGGTTGGCGGCGATCTTAATGGTCATCGTTCCTGATGTGGTCGCGCTGTCTTCCTGACCGTCGTTAACCGTCAGTTGGTAATGCCAGATTCCGACGGCGGAGGCATCGATATACACCGTACTGTCGGATGACGTCAGCCGGTTGTCCGGCTGCGCCTCATTCCAATAAACCCAGGCATAGGTCAGCGGATCACCGTCAGGGTCATAAGAGTAACTGCCGGAGATTGAGCAATAGGGCCAATACGTCGAACTGCCGCCGAGCTCGCATTCAGGATTGCCTTCTCTGCTGCTTGCCGCTACAGGCGCTGCATTTGACGTGTCGCCCTCCGCCTTTGTCACCTGAACGATGACACGTTGGGTAACTGCAACGTGGTTATCATAGACACTGAAATCCACCGGATAGCTACCGACAACGTCCGGAACAAAGCTGGCACGGGCACTGCCCGCATCCTCAATGGAAGCCATCGCACCCTGGGGCAACGAGGCATCGGTGGGAAAACGCCAGCGATAGCCGAGGGCGTCACCATCCGGGTCGCTGCTGCCACTACCGTCAAGCACCACCTGTTGATGCAAGGTTCCCGGCATCAACAGCCGCCCCTGGCTGTCATAGCTGGACCCTTCCGGCTCCTCGATTTTAATCACCGGGTGACTGTTGCCGGCGTTCACCGTGATCACTGTTTCCACCGGGGCGCTGATCCGGTCACCATGGCGCACGCTCAGGGTGGCCCGATAGATACCGATCTTGTCGGCGAAGAAACGGGCTTGCGCCTGGGCCGGATCCTCCAGTTCAGTGGCGATACTGCCTTCCTCATCCCCCTCCGGCTGCTCGGTCAATATCCATTGATAGGTCAGTTCCGCCGCGTCCAGGCCGGTGGGCGGCAGGCTGTGGCTGCCGTCCAGTGTGACCTCACTGCCCAGATACACGGTTTGCTCCAGCGGACGAATAATCGCCAGCGGGTCCGGGTTGGTAGCGGTGATGGTCACCCTGGCACTGCCGCTGGCGGTACCGTCACTGACCACCAGGTCGGCCACGTAGTCACCGGGCAGGTCCGGTGTGAACCAGGGATTCTCGGAGGTGGCGTCGGAGAGCGCGGCGGTGCTGTCCAGTGGCGTACTGGACAGCGACCATTGATAATTCAAGTCACCCTCGTTGGGGGTGCTGCTGCCGCTGGCATCAAGAGTGATGCGTGTACCGATGGCCACGCTGTCGGCGTCGGCGCTGGCCACCGCGGTGGGCTTGGGGGCGCTTCCGCCACCACTGCCACCACCACCACCACCGCAGGCGGCGAGTAGCACGATAGCGATGCCCATCAGGCCCGCCATGGAATGACGCAATGAGGGTTTCATGGGTAAAGAGTCCTCCAGTGTTTGAATCGTCGGCTTTATCACGGTCAGTATTGCCAGGTCAGACTTAACCGGGCGGTGCGCCCGGGCGCTGGAATCAGCCCCAACCCGAGGGCGTCCAGGTAATAGCGGTCGGTGAAGTTATCCAGATTGAAGTCCAGCCTGATCCGGTCAGTGGCCTGATAGCTGGCGAAGAAGTCGTACACCCGATAGGAATGCCAGGGCACCACCTCCAGAAAGCTGCGAGCGGTGTCGTCGTTATATTCCGGCGCTTCGTTACGCTCTCCCATGAAGGTACCGCGTACACCAAGCACCAGTGCCGGGCGTGGTAAACGCATCCCCAGAGTCAGACTGCCATGCCAGCGTGGTGGCACCATGTTGTTGATGTAGCTGGCGGCGATGCCGTAATCGTTACAGCGATGAAGACGATAGCTGCCGGTGTGGCAGATCTCGATATGGTTGTAACGGGTCACGCCGAACTCAGTGAAGAACACCCCCATGTCATAACCACCGGACAGCTCCACGCCATGGAAGCGGGCGCTATCGATATTACGCATGGTGAACTGGGAGACGATGGTGGTGTCGCCCCCCTCTTCCCACAGATTCGGTAAGGTGCGCGTCAGGTAGTCCCGGGTATGGTTACGGAAATACGACAGCTTGAGGCGCAGTTTGTCCCGTTCGAGGAAGAGGCCGTCCTTGAGGTAGTTAATCCCCACTTCCCGGTTACGGGTGTGCTCTGGTTTCAGTACCACATCCGGTGCGGTTTCGAAGGAAAAGCCACTGGAGCTTTCGAACAGGCTGGGCATGCGCAACGCTTCCGCGTAGCGGGCATAAAATTGCAACCCGGCGTTTCCCGGTTCCCAACTCAGTGTCACAATCGGTGCGGTGCCACTTCGGCGGTTGCGATTGGGCAGCGGATCGCATTCCCCATCACCGTCACCGTCCACGCAATTGGGACTGCGGGGATCATAGACAGTGATGGGTTTGTCATCACGCGACTTGAAGCGGGTATAGCGCAGGCCGGCGTCGAGTACCACGCTGGACACCGGCTTGTACTGCCAGGCAGCGAAGGCACTGTACTCATCACGCTTGCCGTTGCGCCCGGCAAGGCCACGGGTATCCTCGGTAAGCGCGGTGGTGCCCACGTCTTCCCATTGCCCGGACAAGCCATAGCGCAGTTGGCTCTCCCCCCAGGCGCCATGAAGAAAATCGGAAGTATTTTCCAGCTCCATCCCCCAGCGCTTATAGGTCTCGCGTTCATTGTTGTAGAGATTGGCCTCGGTGGCGCTGGGGCTGTTATTGGTGGAGCGGGCCCGGGTATGCCAGAGGCCGGCCTTGAAATCCAGCAAAGGCCAGGCCGCCGGGTTCCAACGATAACGGCTGGTGTACGTATCAACGGTAACGTCGCTGTCGCGTGGCTGCGAAACCGGTGAGAAGTTGGCAAAACGAATAATCTGCGACGGCATGATTTCGCTATAAACGCTTTCGTAGCGCAGATAGCTCAGTTCCAGCTCCTGGTCCTCGGGAAGGAACATTTTCGCTTTGAGCAGGCCGGATTTGCTTTCGAAGTTGGTACCGGGAATCCGTTCGCCGGCCTGAAACCGCGATGCACCGCGAATCACCGGACTAACTTCGGTATAGAAGGGCGTTTTGCGCCGGTCCGACAGGTCGACCCAGGCCGAGGGGCCATGCTCTCCGGCGTAATAGTTTCCCTGACGCCGCTCCGCGTAAGCGGCCACAAGATCAACGCTTTCCAAGCGCTTGGCCAAGGCGAGGCTGCCGGCCCAGCTCTTCGCCTCATACCAGTCCGGGCGATCCATGCCATCGGGATACCCCCAATCCGATGGCATGGCCTGATCACCAGAACACAGGCTCTCGTTGACGCAGTCGGTCCGGTAGACCGGGTCGGCGCCACCAAAATCCCCGGTGAACAAGCCCGCCGGCGTGCCCGGACTGACCGCCGAACCACTGTTATTGCCAATCGCGCTGCCACGCACGCGCATGCCGAAATCACGGCCATCGCGAACGATATCCTCGGCATTGAGCGTGCGCATCGACACCAGACCACCCACCGCCCCGGTGCCTTGAGCGCTCAGACTCGGCCCCTTGATAATGTCAATGCCGCCGATCAGATCCGGATCGATGTAGCTGCGCGAGGCCACCCCGGAATAGCCGCGGTACACGGTGGTTTCCTGGCGGGCGCCGTCCACCAGCACCGGCACCCGGCCCTGCCCCTGCATGCCGCGGATATTGATGTCCAGTCCGCCACTGTTGCGGTTTTCCCCCACCAGCACGCCCGGTACTCCTTGAAAAATGTCCCCCACCGAGGTGCCGCGAAAACGTTCTATGTGTTGCTGATCAATATGGGAGGCGGACCCAGGCGTGCGGAAAGCCTTATCCACGGGTGATGCTCCGCCCTGTACGCGAATCGGTTCCAGTGACAGCACATCAGACGGCGACGACGGAGGCGGAATCAACCTGATCAGAGGATGACCCGCGTTGTCGCGAATCTCGAAACGGGTCCCCGTGCCCGCCAGCAGCCGTTGCAGGCCCCGCTCCAGCGTGTAACGCCCATAAAGAGCGTTACCGCGCAAGGCCGCCACGGCGCCATCAAGGATCACTTCGGCACTGGCCTGTTCACTAAATATCAATATCGCGCTGTCCAGGGGCAATTCCGGAATCTCGAACAGCAGCGTCGCCGACGAGGTATCTTGCGCCTGCCCCCCGGGGCCCCAGCACAGCAACACGACAAGGACAAAAAAACGGCATTGGCTAATCCGCGAAGCAGCGGACCACACAAAGGGCATAGCGGGACTCCACCCATCAAACGATAATAATTTTCATTACCTGTCCCTTAAGAACGAAGCGGAGAGAAAACCGAATATACCTTTTGGGAATAAATATACTTTTTTTATGCCCTACATAGATTTGCAAACAATAATCATTATCAATATTCTGTTGCCCACCTTTCAGGGGCGGCGGGGTCGATATCCAGTGCTTGAAGAACTATTCCGTCAATACGCCAACAGGTTGCGGCAATATCTGCAGAAGAAGACCAACGATCCCGATCTCTCCGCGGACATCGTTCAAGAGGCCTTCACGCGCATCGCTCGTCACCATGATCTGAGCGCCATCGCCAACCAACCCTCCTATTTGTTCCGCACCGCCAACAACCTGCTCATTGATCATTTACGTCAGACTCGAACGCGGGCCACCGACAGCCTCGCGCCTCTCGTTCTGGACACGGTGGTCGATCCCAACCCCGGGCCGGAGCAACTGGCGGGAAAGGAGGAGGAAATGGACCGGCTCAGGGATATACTGTTGTCTCTACCGCCCGTTACCCGGGCGGTGTTTCAGCTATCACGGATCCAGGGGCTTACGCGGGACGAAACCGCCAGCCACCTGGGAATCTCCACCAGCTCGGTGCAGAAACATCTGGTCCTGGCGATCACCGCCATTTCCCGCGGACTGGAGCAGGCCGAACCATGACAACGGACACGGAAACGCAATGGTGGATCGTGGACCACGAACAAGGCAGTGACGACTTGGACCAACGCGCGGCGGAGTGGGTGGTCCAGCAGCACCATGGCGACTGGTCGGAGGTTGATCACCAACGTCTGCGGCAATGGCTGGGACAGGATGAGGCTCATCAGCGCGCTTACCGCCGCGCCCAACGAGCCTGGCAACTGAGCGGGCAATTGGCGGATGATCCCGTCTTTCAGACACCGCCTTCAAGACGGGCGCGCCGGTTCCGGCTCACTCCCGCGCTGGCCACCGCCGCCGCACTCCTGGCTCTGGTGATGGTGTGGCGTACCGGGCCCTGGATCCAGGAGCCAGGGGATTTCGTTACCCAGGCCGGAGAAATCCGCACTCTGACGTTGGAGGATGGCAGCCAGGTGCAGTTGGCGGGCGACAGCGCCCTGGACGTTGACTATTCGGATCAGGAACGGCGGGTCCGGCTGCGGCGCGGCGAGGCGATTTTCAGCCCCGCACCCCGTGCCGGTCAGGAAAAACGCTCTTTTGTCGTGGAGGCCGGCGGAACCGAAAGCCGCGCCCTAGGAACCCGCTACGCGGTACGTCTGGACGACCCCGAGGGCGGCTGGATCGGCGTGCTGGAACACAGCATCCGGGTTTCTTCCAATGACAGAGGGCAAAATCGTGATCTGGCCGAGGGCCACAGCCTGACGTTCAATGCCGGCCAATTTTTCGCCAGCGACTTGCTCCCCTCCCAGGAAGCCGGCTGGAGCCGTGGTCTGCTGATCTTCCGCCAACAAAGTCTGGCATCCGTGGCTGAACGCCTGCGCCGCTTCGGAGCGGGACGGGCGGTCTTCCTCGACACAGAAAAGGCAAGCAGACCAATCAGCGCCGTATTCCGTCTGGACAACCTGGACCGCGCCTGGGCCACCCTGGAACAGGAACTGGATTTGCGTACTCTGCACCTGGCGGGCGTTACGCTGATTTATTAACCGCACCGTCTTGGAGAAGCACCCCAAGGCCGGAATTCGGATTTCACAGACAAACGATACGCTGGTACGCCTGCACATTGATTCGCTGCCAAGGCAGTTCCCACACAGTTTCCTGGCTCTCTCCGTCGGAAACGAGCCGGCCTCTGGATTCTTGGCAGCGCGCCTCCGGCTGATCTTGGGAATCCGCGATCGCTACGATGTGAAACGATGGTGTGCTTAGCTCAAAAACGGCGCTCTAATTTGAACCCGATGACTTTCTCATCAAAGCTGTAAAGCCAGTCCACGTTGCTTTTGACTCTGGTGTATTCCAGATTGATACCAGGAACGATTCCGGCGAAGGACCAGCGTGGAAAGCTGAAAATACCGATATAACGCTGCTCTCTATCCTCGCGGCGTTCACCCAGCAAAGCGCTGTAAGCGTCATAGCGTTTGTCACGCAGGGAAGCAAGCAGGGTCATCTCCACCCCCCTCATCAGCGGCTTCGCAAGCCCAAGTCGCACACCATACTGGCGGTAGGAACTGACTGATTCCTCGGTATTACGGTCCACGCCGTCAAGGCCGCCGAACAGGGTCCAGTCCGCGCCCAGCCGGTGCCAGGCAGTGGCGTACAGACTGCTCATGTCGCCATCGAAACGGGAATAAACTTCGCGATAACGCATGCGTTTATGACTGCCCTCGAACTTGAAGGCGGTGCGCGGCGACAGATAGTGCATCCATTCGGCACGCCCGCCCCAGGCATCGTAGAGCCCCTCGTTACCGTAACGGGCGTGTTCGAACAGCGGCGCCAGACCGTACACATCGTTGACGTCACGGAAGCGATAACCGGCACTGGCATTGAGCGTGTCCTGGTTATAGATACTGTGATCACGATAGCGATCACCATAAGCCAGTGCGCGGAAGAACAGGCCGTGATGGCCCGGCAAGAAAACATCCTTGTCCAGACTCATTTCATAGCTGAGGGTTTCGGTGCCTATCGCCTCCGGCGCCGTGCGGCGGACGTAGCACAGCCCCTCGGCAAACCAGATCAAACAGGTTTCATTCTCGGAACTCTGATTGATATTGTCACTGTAACCGGGCCCGGCGGCGATACGACCCTGCCAACCACGGCGTTCTTTCAGTGCCTCAAGAAAATTTTCCAGCGTGCTTCTGACTCCGGCGGTCTTGTCCTGATCGGGAACCGTCTCCACCCGGGCCAGAATATCGCGAAAACGGGTTTCGGCTTCGCGATTTTTCTGATTCTCGAACAGTACCCTGGCCAGTTCCAACTGCCCCGGCAGAAACGCATCGTTCAACGCCAGCAGAGAGCGGAATTCTTGCTCCGCCCGGCTCAGATCACCACGCAGCCGGGCCAGTTTGCCTTCCGCATAGTGCAGCAGTATCGGGTCCGGATTCTCCAGCTCCCGATAGACATCGAGAAAGCGCGCCGCCGCCGTCCAGTTACGGCTACGCAGCGCCACATACAAGGCTCGGCCGAGGTCGTCGCGGTTGCGGCGCACTTCATGTTCCTGTCCATTGATGATCAGGTTCGGCAGCGCCTCATCCCTGGCACGTTCCTCCCGCAACAGCTCCTGCTCACGCTGCCGGGCGGTGCGCTCAATGCCCTGCTGCAAACGCAGCTCGGTGTCCTGATCAGCGATGGCGAAATGCGGCGACAACCCGAAAACCAGCAGGGTCAAATAAAGCAACGGGGCGTGGCGAGGAACAACACGGAATAACGCGAAAAAGCGCATGTCGGAAAGCTCGCGGGCAGACAATAGCGGAAAGATAAAAAGAGCCGGGTGGCGGTTGCTACCGCCCCCGACTCGACTTCAGGCGTCGGAACACCAACGGATCAGGGTGTGATCGCGCCGCGTTCCCCACCGAAGGAGGTGTCGTACTGGCTGTTATTGACGAAGGTGGCCATGCCGGCCAGGAAGGCCGCGTCGGCGCCGTAGAACTCGCCTTTGCTTACGCCGTTGGCATCGAGGGTGGCGGAAGTGGCTGGGTTATAGGCTTCGGCCGTGCCGGTGAATGAGGAACCGGCAATACTGGCGTCGACACTAATACCCAGCGAACTGTTTTCAATGCTACCTATAACAGTTCCTGCACCAAAATCAGCTTTGAATTGTCCTCCTGCAGGGACCGAAAGTGCATCGCTTGCTACCGCGAAATGGTTCAAGCCGTTGACGGCATAGATCGCTTCACCAGACGTGGGCATGGAAACATCGGTGTTCTCGCCGATGTAAAACACGGAACGGGCATCAAAATTAGGAGCACCTTGAGAGGAAAATTCTCCAAACCATACGTCCGAGCCACCCACCTGAACAAAGCTGAATACACCCAGCCCTGTATGATCCGGCACAGGACTAGTGCCCGCCATGTTAAGAACTTTTGCGATGCCAACCGTTGACCCTACACTAGCAAGAAAACCAATATCCACAATCTGGCTCTTGCTCATGCCACCAGCTTCCACGCCAATACCAGCGAGATTCGGCTGGTGCGGGCCCCAGGGGCCGCCTGACTTGCCGACCGCGATATAGGTGCCGTCGCTAACATCACCAGCGAAGGTCTTCGTCTGTGCAACGCCAAGCTGAGACATAGACAGGACAGCGACACCAAGTACCGCCTTAATCATCATTGCTTTCATTACTCTGACTCCTTGATCAATGAAATTTAGAAGTGGCCGGAAACCGGGAAACATCCTTGTTCCATCCCTAGCCCTGCTCCGGCCGCCGGGACTGGCCCGGCAAGAACACAAATGATTTGCGTTCTCATATAAGTAACGAGAGCGGCGACAAGATTTTTCATGGTTTTCTTCCGTTAAACGTAAAAAGTGGACGCTTTCACATTTCTCGCCCGTCACAAAGAACGCCGGACCCAGGGGCCCGGCGTTTGATGGCGCAGGATTTTCAGAACAAAAGGCTAGCTACGAGGGATACCGCCAAGGGAGAAGGTCCAACCCTCCCGTTCCTGAACCCGGAAAAAGCCCGTGATCTCCGCCTCGGCGATACGATCCTGCAAGGTGTCTTTTTCTGTGTAATTAGCGGGTATTTCTGAATTGGGCACCACCACCTGCCAGGCGACATCAATGGAGGTACCCTGCGGAATCACATAGCCTTCCGTGATGACCCGGTCATGGGTCAGATCCATGAACCGGGGCTCATAGAGAGGGTTATTGGAGGGTGTGGCCAGGTCCACCAGGGTAAAATCCTCACCCACGGCGCTCAAACGGAACGTATAAAATTGAATGGGGCCACCCCAATAAAAGGCGCCACCACTCCTTGAATTTCCTGTTCTTACTTCCAGAGGAAATACAGCTTGGCGAAGATTCTGGTCACCATCAATCAATGCTGGAGGTGGATCCAACTGACCCGATTGCCCCATTACCGGCACCTCCAGAAGCAGACCCGGATAATTCTCCCGGTCCACCACCTGAACGGTGGCGGTAAAAGGGCCGGCGAACTCACTGCCATCGTAAACCGAATACTCGAACACGTAGCGGCCCGGTTCAGTAGGAGACAACTGAGGATCGGCGCAGGCCCACTCCCTCATTCGCTCGACCCGATCCTGGTACTCAGCCCAGCTTTCCTGGCTATTGAAGGGGTGCCAGTTATCACCGTCGCAAAGATTGGCACTGTTCGTTTCCATGCGATTACCTTGCGGCGCCTCGACCAAGGACCATAGATGGCTCAGCGGGTCCTGGTCGGGATCATAACTATCCGCCAGCAGCTGGAAGTAATCACGCCGATACTCAATCGGTGTGTCGTTATACAAATAATTTTCCCATTCACTAGCGATAACAAAAGGCTGCTCCGCATCCCAGTGAATCTGGCTGGTCATCCACGGTGGGCTCGTATACAGATGGCTCAGCTTGGAGATACGCGTTACCGGGGTGTTGTTGGCGCTTTTCGCCATCAGCACCACCTCCCGCTCTGAGGACGCCCAGCCGTGCTCGTCGGTGACCACCAGTTTCACGATATAGGGACCAGCCTGATCCGGTGTCAGCGTGGGGAAGGCCGTGTTCTCACCTTGCAGAACAACCTCGCTGTTATTGGGGCGATCCAACAGCGTCCACTGGTAATCGAGCCGGTTATCGTCAGGGTCAGTGCTGCCTTCGCCATCGAACGTGGCCGTCACACCCACCAGCACCGTGGCAGCGCCCGCAATAGCGGCGGAAGCCGAGGGGGGACGATTGGCCCCCAGTATGGCGGTGAAGGTTTCGGTCACGGAATGGCTGGCTTCACCATCGGAGACAGTGAGACGAACGACGTAGTCACCATCCACGGTGGGCGTAAAGCCGGGCCAGCAGGTACTGTTGGTACAGCTGTCCAGACTGCTGTTCGCTTCCGCATCAAAGCCGTCAGGCGCCGACACCAGCTCCCATTGGTAGGTCAAGGCATCGCCATCGAGGTCATAGGAACTGCCGCCACTGGTATTGATCGCGGCTCCCCGTTCCGCCTCCCAGGTCGCGTTGTAGGCTGGAGCGATGACAGCAATTGGAGGAGTGTTCTCCCCCTCCGGGGCCGCCACATTCACCTGAAACGGGCGGGTACAGGTTCTGGAAACACCGTTATAGACGCACAGTTCCAGGCGATAGAAGGCCCTGGCGGCCGAATCCACCACGAAGCGGGCCTGGGCCTGCTTGTCACTGCCATTGAGAAACTCTCCGCTGGCACCAGCGGGAAGACTGGTAAACCGCCAGCGGTACTGAAGCTCGCCGCCATTGGGATCCTCGCTGGGGGAGCCATCCACGGTGGCGATCTCGCCGCGCGGAACGGTCTCGTCCAGCGGCGCGATGGCCGCCACTGGCGGGGCTTTTTCCTCGACGATATTGATGTTGACGGTGGCCGGCTGGCTGGCCTTGTCGCCGTAGCGCACCACCAGTTGCGCCTGGTAGCGGCCCACCTCATCGGCGGTGAAGCGCGGGTAAGCCAGATTGCCGCTATCCAGTTCGGCGCTGCTGCCCTCGGGTTTTTGCGTCAGCGTCCAGTCATAGACCAGCAGGTTGGCATCGCCACCGTCCGGCGGCAGGCTGCGGGAGCCGTCCAGCTGCACCGTGCCCAGGATCCAATTGATTTCTTCCGTCACCACCGCCAGCGGATTGGGGTTGAGGGCAGTGATGGTGACCCGGCTGGGCGCGGTGTCGGCACTGTCAGCGGCGCCATCGTTGACCACCAGTTGCACCACGTAGGTGCCGGGTAGATCCGGAGTGAAGCTGGCCCGATCGGTGTCGGCGCCGTCCAGAGCCGCTTCGCTGCCCTCCGGGACACTCAGAAAACGCCATTGCCAGGTGGTGATATCGCCGCTGGGCGAGCTGCTGGCGCTGCCGTCCAACTGAACCGTGTCTTCACCCGCGTTCACTTCGGTGACATCGGCGCTGACATTCGCCTCCGGGCGCGCGACGCCGCCACCACCACCGCCTCCTCCCCCGCCCCCACAAGCGGCAAGCAGTAATAACAAACAAAACAGGGATATCGGTCTGATCAGCACAGCCATTGGCAAAGTCTCCAGCAATAAGGCAGCCCGCCCGTGAACAGGGCGATTCTCATTTTCATTGGTACAACGATTCAGCGCCGGAAAAATTTCACGGCCGTGTCCCAGCATTCGCTTGCACGCTGACACGCAACACGCCGGCACGCTAACCCCTTCCATGGGAAGCGGGCCGGGCGGCCCTTCGCTTTAGCCGCGATTGGCGTGTTAGCGTGTTGCGTGTCAGCGAACTGTGGCACAGCACCGTCTCCAGGCGATGTGGGAACCTGCATCTGCGCGCCGTCTTGTTCAGTACTGCAAGGTGAACCCAAGGCGGGCGGTGCGCCCCGGTGCCGGCACCATGCCCAGGCTGAGGGCATCCAGGTAGTACTGGTCGGTGACGTTATCCACATTGAAGTCCAGCGAGAAAGTGTCGTTGGGGCTCCAGGTCAGGAAAGCATCAAGAATGGAGTACTGGTGCCAGGGGATAGGTGTGGCGAAACGTCCCTGGGTCTGGTCGTTGTATTCCGGCACCCGGTTACGGGCTCCCATCCAGGTATTGCGCGCGCCGACTTCCAGAGTGCGGTTAAGCAAACGGAACCCCAGCGTGGCGTTGGCCTGCCAGTTGGGCGGAATCATGTTGTTGATGTAGCTATTGGCCACGCCGTAGTCGGTACAGCGTTGGCGACGGTAACTACCTTCATGGCACAACTCGATATTGTTGTAGCGGGTGCCACCCAGTTCCGCGTAGGCCCAGCCCAGATCGTATTCCAGTGATAACTCCAGGCCGTGAAATTCCACGCTTTCCAGATTCTGAATGCGGAACAGCAGACCGTTGGAGCCGATGCTGGTGTCGTCCCACGTGTTGGGAATGGTGCGAGTGAGATAATCCTCGGTGCGGTTTTCGAAGTACGCCAGTTTGAAGCGCAGGGCATCTCCAGCGGTGAACAGATCATCCTTCAGAATGTTCATGCCGACTTCCCGGTTCTTGGCGCGCTCCGGTTTGATGCGCTGACCAGGCACCGCCGCCACGGAAAAGCCGGCGGTGGTTTCGAACAGACTCGGCATGCGCAAGGCCTCGGCGTACTTGCCGTAAAACTGCAAACCGGACAGCGGCTCCCACAGCAAACTGACCATGGGCGCGGAGCCGGAACCGCTGAAGTCATTGAAGAGCGAGTCACAAGCACCGTCACCATTACCATCCACGCAATGAGGACTGTCCGGATCGTTCACTTCCACCGGCCTGTTATCGTCACTGCTGTAACGGGTATGGCGGATACCGGCATCCAGGGTCAGGGTCGGCACGAAGGTCCATTTCATGGCCAGGAAAGCGCTGGTTTCCTGTCGCTCGCCGTCACGCATGGCGAAGGCTTCACCGGCATTCTCATCTTTCGGTTTAACCTCTTCCCGCTGCCATGCGACACCATAACGCACTTGCAGATCACCGAAGCGCGGCAGCGAAGTGGTGTTGGTCAGATCTCCGCCCCAGCGGCGATAAATCTCGGTGCCGGGCCGGCCGCCGCCGAGCAGTTCCAGCATTTCCTCGGAATAACTGTTGTTGCGGCTCTCGGTATCGGTGTGCCAGAGGTGAAGATCCAGGTCCAGCCAGTCACTGCTCAACGGCTGCCATTGGTAGCGCCCGGTATAGGTGTTGGCGGTGACCTCGGAGGCTTCGGTCTGTTTGATGCGGCCCAGCCAGAGTAATTCCGAGGGCATTAACTCACCATACTCGCTGTCGTAGCGTAACCAGCTGAATTCCAGGATATGGTCGTCACTGGGATAAAGACGGGTCTTCAGCAGCGTGGATTCACTTTCAAAATGGGTATTGACCACTTCCTCGCCGCCACGAATGCGGGAGGCGCCGTCCACCCGGGGACGGATCTCGGTGTAGAAACCACGGTCATAGCGTTCCGAGAGATCCAGCGTGGGCGTGGGACCGTGCTCACCAGCATAGTAGTTTCCCTGTCTGCGCTGGGCGTAGGCGGCCACCAGATCGGCACCAGCCAGACGCCAGGTCATCGCCAGACTGCCGGCGTGGCCTTCGAAGTCACCGGAGCCCGGCCTGCCCATGGTCTTCGCTGTGGGATAGGCATTGTCCAGACTGTTGTTGCCATCACACAGGGTGCTGCCGGGCTGGCAGTCGGTACGATAATGGCCAGGCGTGCCCAACCCGCCCACGTTATAACCCGCCTGGGTGCCGAGATCCGCCGGCGAACCGCTGTTGTTGCCGATCAAACTGCCGCGCAACCGCAGACCATAGCTATTGCCGGGCTTGGCGATGTCATCAGCGTCTATGGTGCGCATGTTCACCAATCCACCGATGGCACCGGTACCACCGGCAGTCATGGTCGGCCCTTTGTCGATTTCCACCCCGCCGATCAGGTCCGGGTCCACGTAGCTTCGGCTGGTGACCCCCGCGTAGCCCCGGTAAACCGTGGTTTCCTGACGGGCGCCATCCACCAGCACCGGCACCCGGCCCTGCCCCTGCATACCCCGAATGTTGATATTCAGACCGCCACTGTTGCGGTTCTCCGCCACCAGCACACCAGTGGTGCCCTTGAACATATCGCCCACCGACGTCCCCCTGAAACGCTCGATCTCCTTGCGGCTGATATACGCGGCCGAACCCGCCGTGGTGTAGGGTTTGTCTTCCGCCGAAGCGCGACCCTGCACCTTGATCGGGTCCAGCACCATGGCGTCCCCGGCGGCTGGCCCCGCCTCCACCACCACGGTTTTGCCGTCGGCGATGTACCAGAGCAAGCCGGTGCCACCAAGCAGCTGATTCAACGCTTCCTGAATCGCCAGACTGCCATGAACCTCCCGGGAGTAATGCCCGCCAAACTGGCCGGCGTCGGCGGAAACCTGTAGTCCGGACTGGCGAGAAAAAGAATCCAGTGCCGTGGGCAAAGGCTGGGCGGGAATGTCGAAGTCAATCAAAGCACGACTCTCCTGCTGTGCCGTCACGGCCAAGGGCCAGGCCACCGCCAACATCATCATCAGAAACCGGAGCAAGGGCGGTACCGCCCCACGCCGGGCACGCCAACACCATCCTGTCATTATGTCGCTTCTCCACCATTTAAATCGAAATGCCGTGCATTCCGTGGGTATCAGGGGATATAACGATCAGGCGGCAATTTTTTTTCGGAGACGCGTGAGTTGACGTTGGGAACGTAGAAAATTCAGGAGGACGGGCCGAGGACTACCCGCAAAAAAGGGGTGACATGAATAACCCGGCCATCATGGGGACGAACCAGCGCCGCCAGCGCGGCGTCCACATCGGTCAGATCGTAACTTCCGGTGACCCGGCGAGCGCCGAGGTCATCATCGGCGATAAGGATGTACCCCTTGTAATACCGCCTCAGAGTGTCCAGCAAATCGGCCACCGAGCGGTCCTGCACAAATAGCCTCCCCTCACGCCAGCCGGCGACACGGTCGATGGGAAGATGATGCAGGCGGGCTTCACCACCGTCCGGGTTTAAAACCAGTTGCTCGCCGGGAAGCACATGACGCTCAACCGCCCGCGACGAGATCACCACTTCGCCTTCCTGCACGGTGACAACGGCTTGACGTTCTCCCGCCAACACATCGAAAGCCGTACCGATATCGCGGATCTCCATACCCCGGACGGTAACGATAAAAGGGCGCGAGGCATCCGGCGCGATGTCAAAAAAAGCCTGACCACGCATCAACTCCACGCGGCGTTCCCGGCCATCGAAGTGCTCATTCAAAGCGCTGTCGGCACCGAGCTGAACACGGGTGCCATCCGGCAGGGTGAGGATATGGGACTGCGCCACCGCGGAAACATGATCCACCCACAACGGCCAACGCAGGCCCAGGCCCGGGAGAACGGCGATCATCAAACAGGCCGCCAGCGCCGTGCCCACCAGCCAGCGGACCGGAGGCCGCCGCCATCCGGTTTGCTTGGGTTCGGAAGCATCGGGCCAGGAGGCCCGGTCGACCGGCATCGTGCCCATCAGTTGCCAGGCCCGGCTGACCCGATCCCACGCTGCCTTGTGTTCACGGTTCCGCGCTACCCAGCGGCTTACTTCGCGGCGCAAACGCCGATCATCCGGCGCCGCCTCAAGCGCCAGCATCCAGTCCGTCGCCTGTTGCAACAGAAGGGAATCCGGCACGGACGACGGCTCGCGGTCCCGATCCGGGTCCTGATGGTGGAAAGTCGGCATGTTGGGTCCGGACTCGATGAACTTAAGCAGAACAGCCTCCCGTCTACTCCATTTCCGCCGCGATCCTGATCACGGCGTTACGCACCATCCGGTGCGCGGTGGGAACGGAAATACCCAGCCTGTCTGCGATTTCAGCGAAAGTATACCCACCCACCCTGTGCATTTCGACGGCAATACGTTCCTTTTCCGGAAGGTCATCCAGAATATCCGCGACTCTCTCCAGGTTTGCCCGCTGCTGTACAATTTGCTCCGGCCCCGGTATCTCCTGGGGTCTGAGCCACTCAACCATCCGTTCATTCTGATGGCGGGTTTCCATCGCCGACCGCCTCGCGAAATCAATCGCCAGATTACGGGCAATACGGTACAGGTAGCCGACCCCCGACGAAGCGGGAGACCCTTCGTTTCCTGGCACGAAACGGAAAAAAACATCCTGGACCAGATCTTCAGCCCGCGCGCGGCAACCGGTGATGCGGGCGACATAGTCCACCAGAGCGGTGCGATGGCTCAGATAGGTCTTCAACTTCCCGTCGGTGTAACCCACCGCTCTGTCAGCCGACTTCAAGCTCTCCCCCATACCACTCTTGGCGTGAATCAAACCGGTACCAAACAGTATAGATGATATCAATTCTCATTAACAAACAAGCAGCCGATCAATCCTGCCCCGTCGCCAGAATCTTCAATAGAAGCGCTCAGGAACCCTGTCGATTCTGAATCAACGGACAACACTCCGCCGCTTCCCGGCGGCGCGCCTCCCTGGTCCGTGCCCCGGTCCACTCCGACGATTGCCGACGCCGGGTCCTGCGGCCGGCGTGCACGAAAGCGATCACGAACAGTGCCGACAGGATCAGCACAATGGTCGGCGCCGGCGCGCTGTCGATAAAAAAAGACAGGTAAACACCACTGAAAGCACCGAATACCGCCACCAGCACCGACAGCAGCAACATCGCGCTGAAAGTGCGTGTCAGCAGGAAAACGATGGCGCCGGGCGCGATCAGCAGCGCGATGGCGAGAATCACCCCCACCGCCTGCAGCGCCCCGACGATGGTCATGGAGATCAGCGCCAGCAGCCCGTAATGCAGCCAGCCGGTTTTCAATCCCACCGCCCGGGCCTGGGCCGGATCAAAGGCGTGCAGTAAAAGATCCTTCCATTTCAACCCGATCACACCGGTGGTGATCAGCGCGATCAGTGCCGCGGCAAGCAGGTCCGGGCCGGCGGCCCCCAGCAGGTCGCCGAACAGAATATGATCGAGATGGACTTCCGACTGGATCTTCACATACAGCACCAGACCCAGCCCGAACATGCCGGCGAACACCACGCCCATCACCGTGTCCTGTTTGACCCGGCTGTGATGGTCGAGAAAGCCGGTGGCCACGGCACACAACATGCCGGCGATGAAGGCGCCCACCGCGTAAGGAATACCGATCAGATAGGACACCACCACCCCGGGAAACACCGCATGGGACATGGCGTCGCCCATCAGTGACCAACCCTTGAGCACCAGAAAACAGGACAGCAGCGCCATGGGTATCGCCACCAGCATGGCGATGATCAAGGCGTTGATCATGAAATCGAACTGAAACGGCGCCAACAGCGTATCGATCAACGTCATATCGGCTCCGCGCAGGCCCGTGCCGCCCTTTTGCGCGCGGCCAGCAAACCGTGTTTCGGAGCCAACATAAACACCAGCAGAAAGATCAGCGTTTGCAGCACCACGATCACACCGCCGGTGGCGCCGTCGAGAAAATAGCTGATGTAGGCGCCGGTCAGGCTGGTGAGCGACCCAATTGCCACCGCGATCATCAACAATCGGGGAAAGCGATCGGTGAGCAAATAAGCCGTGGCGCCGGGCGTTACCACCATGCAGATCACCAGGAACGCGCCCACGGTCTGCAGCGCCGCCACCGTCGATGCCGACAGCAGGGTGAAGAACAGGATCTTGAGCCGGGCCGGGTTCAGGCCGATGGAGCGCGCGTGACTCTCGTCGAAGAAAGTCACCATCAGGTCCTTCCATTTGATCAACAGCACGGCCAGGGAGACCAGCCCGATCAGCGCCAGTTGCAGGGTATCCACTGGCGTGATGGCGAGAATGTTGCCCAGCACGATGGTCTGAATATTCACCGAAGTGGGCGACAGGGAAACCATGAACAGGCCCAACCCGAAGAACGCGGAAAAGATCAGGCCGATCACCGCATCCTCCCGCAGTTTGGTGCGTTGGTTGAGAAACAGCATGGCCGCCGCCGCCAAACCACCGGAAAAGAAAGCGCCTATAAAGATCGGCAACCCAAACAGATGGGCCCCGGCCACGCCAGGTACGATGGAATGCGACAGCGCGTCACCGATCAGTGACCAGCCTTTGAGCATCAGGAAACAGGACAGAAATGCGCAGACGCCGCCGACCAGAGCGGATACCCACATGGCGTTGACCATGTAGTGATAGCCGAACGGTTCCAGCAGCAAGGCACTCATACGTTATCGCCATTCCCTGTCGCACGGGCCGAGGCCCGGCCGTCCCTGAGAATCAGCGGCCGTTCATCGTCGCTGAAGACACCAATGGGAACCGGCACGCCGCTGCCCGCCTCATTGACAACGAAGTGCCGCAGCACACCTCCAAACGCCTGCTCCAGATTGTGCTGGGTAAACACTTCGCTGGTAGGGCCGTGGGCGAGAACAGTACGCTTGATCAAAACGGTGCGATCACAGAACTCCGGCACGCTGCCGAGATTATGCGTGGAGACCAACATCACCCGGCCTTCCTCGCGCAGTTCCCGCAGCAACGCCATGATTTGCTCCTCGGTTTTCACGTCGACACCGGTGAAGGGCTCGTCGAGCAGAATCACCTGGCCGTCCTGGGCCAGCGCGCGGGCGAGGAACACCCGTTTTTTCTGCCCCCCGGACAGCTCGCCGATCTGCCGTTGGCGGAAGTCGGCCATATTCACCCGCGCCAGCGCTGTCTCCACCGCCTGGTGGTCGGCGGCGCGGGCCCGGCGCAGCAGCCCCATATGTCCGTACCGCCCCATCATCACCACATCTTCCACCAGCACCGGAAAATTCCAGTCCACCTCTTCCGCCTGCGGCACATAGGCCACCAGATTGCGCCGCAGAGCCTGCCGGATCGGCATGCCGAGCACACGGATGTCGCCCCGGGCCAAACGCACGAAACCCATGATCGATTTGAACAGCGTGGACTTTCCCGAACCATTGACGCCGACCAGCGCCGCGATGGTGCCACGCGGGATACGGAAACTGGCATCACGCAGCGCGGTATGGCCATTGCGGTAAGTGACGGTGGCATGCTGTACGGCAATCCCCTCGCCATGCTGGTGGGCGATGCATTCGGCAAGGCTGGCGGCAACGGCGTTCATTGAGTCAGCCCTTTGGCGATGGTGGCAGCGGTGACCCGCAGCAGATCCAGATAAGAGGGCACCGGACCGTCCGGGCCGCTGAGGGAGTCCACATAGAGCACGCCGCCATAGGCCGCGCCGGTTTCCCGCGCCACCTGACGAGCCGGCGAGGCGGATACGGTGCTTTCGGAAAACACCACCGGGATATTTTCCGTCCTGACCGTATCAATCACCTTGCGGACCTGCTGGGGCGTGCCCTGCTGGTCCGCGTTGATCGGCCACAGATACAGCTCCTTCAGGCCAAAGTCACGGGCCAGATAAGAGAACGCGCCCTCGCTGGTAACCAGCCAGCGCCGGGCCTCCGGCACCGCCGCCAGTTGCTCCCGAATCGGTTCGACCAGCGCCCGGATACGGGCTTTGTATTGCTCGGCGTTGCGCCGGTAGACGTCCGCATGATCCGGGTCGTAACGCACCAGCGCATCACGGATGTTATCCACGTAAATCAGTGCCGAGTCAGGGGACATCCAGGCATGGGGATTGGGTTTACCGCTGTAGGGGCCCTCACCGATACCCAGCGGCGTGATCCCGTCCGACACCACCACGCCGGGCACATCCCGCAAATGGCGGAAGAAACGTTCGAACCACGACTCCAGATTCAAACCGTTCCAGAGAATCAGATGTGCCCCCTGGGCACGTTTGATATCACCAGGCGTGGGCTGATAGTTGTGAATCTCCGCTCCCGGTTTGACGATGGACTCCACCGTGGCGGCCTCTCCTGCCACATTGCGGGCGATGTCGGCGATCACGGTGAAGGTGGTGACCACCTTGAACCTGTCCCCGGCCAGCGCTGGCGTCACCAACGACAGCATGATCAGCGCCGCGCCGGCCACGTGAACCAAGACCGGTGGAATCGCCTTCCCAAGCATCACTCACTCCTCCAATGCCCCAAACCGGGGCCGCCCGGATCGTCCCCCTATAATGAACGCAATCGAGATTCATTTGCAAACAGGAATGCATAGCAATTAAGGAAAAGCCGCTCACCGCGTTCCCGGCGACCGTCCCGGCGGCCGTGGAGCGCGCCGGAGCGCACCATGAATGTGCAGGGAGGTACCGGTATCCAGGTCAACGCGGCAACTGTCCAGTCCATACACCTCGGCCAACCGCCGCGGCGAAAGCACCTTGTCCGGCGTGCCGTCCGCCACCAGGACGCCATCCTGCAGCATCAGTACCCGGGACGCGAAAGCGCCCGCCAGGGCCAGGTCATGACAAACCAGAACCACCAGGCAGTCGCCGCCGGCGGCCAGCGCGGAGAGCTTCTCCACGGTCAGATATTGTTGGGCCGGGTCCAGCGCCGAGGTGCTCTCATCCAACAACAACAATCGCGGCCCCTCGGCATCCCAGATCTGGGCCAGAACTCGCGCCAGTTGCACCCGCTGCTGTTCGCCACCGGACAGTGACGGGTAGGCACGCGCTCGCAAGGGGGCCACTTCCAGCCACTCCAACAACTCGCCCACCAGCGGATCGTGGAGGTTACCGGCCCGGCGACCGGGCAATCCCAAAGCCACCACTTCATCAGCGCGAATTGGAAACGCCACCGAAGATTGCTGCGACATCACCGCGCGGAATCGCGCCAGTTCCCCGGCGGACCAGTTTTCCAACGACCGGCCTCGCAACCACACCGTATCGCGGGCCACTGGCGCGACACCGGACAACGCGCGCAGCAATGTTGATTTGCCAGCGCCATTGGGCCCGAGCAAGGCCACGCACTCACCGGCCCGCGCGCTGAAATTGACTTCACGCAACAGCGCCCGCCCCGCCGCATGCACGGATAAATTATGGATCCGCAACAAGGGTTCGTTCATTGCCCTCCCCTCACAACGGCCTCTGCCGCAACAACAAAAACAGGAAGAACGGGCCGCCGAGCAACGCCATCACCAGGCCGATGGGAAGTTCCGCCGGCACCACCAGGAGGCGCGCCAGCACATCGGCGAACACCATCAGCAATGCGCCCATGGCGGCGGAGCCGGGAATCAGCCAGCGGTGGTCCACGCCCAACAGCAAGCGCACCAGATGCGGCGCCATCAGGCCGACAAAACTGATCTGTCCGGCGGCGGCCACCGCCGCGCCCACCGACACCGCGCTCAACAGGATCGCCCCCCGCTTCACCCAGGGCACCGAAAAACCCAGATGAACGGCGGCCTCCTCCCCCAGAATCAGTGCGTTCAACGGCCGTGCCAGCAGCGGCAGCAGCACGATACCCGACAGTAGCCAGGGCGCCGCCAGTGCCACGTCCTGCCAGCGGCTGTGCGCCAGGGAACCCATGCTCCAGAACGTCAGGGTACGCAGTTGGTGATCGTCCGCCATGAACGTGAGCAGACCGGTCAGCGCCATGGCAATGGCACCTATGGCGATGCCCGCCAGCAACAGCATCGACACCTGGGTGACGCCGCCACGGCTGGCCACTCTCCAGATCAGCATGGTAGTGACCAGCGCCCCCAGAAAGGCGGCGACCGGAATCGACTGAGTCGGCAGGCGGATCTCCCAGGCGGCCGCCAAGTTGGCGCCGAGCACGATCACCGCTACCGCGCCAAGGGCGGCTCCGGCGGAGATGCCGATCAAACCGGGATCCGCCAGCGGATTACGAAACAGGCCCTGAAGCACCGCGCCGGTGGACGCCAACGCGCCCCCGACCAACGCGCCCATGACAATACGCGGTAGACGCAAATCGCGGATCACCAGATAGCCCGGCTCCGAGGAGGAGGACCACAGCCCTTGCCACAGTTGCGCCACGGACACCGTCATCGGCCCGCTCAACATCGCCAGCACCATGCCGATCAACAGCAGCAGTGCCAGGCCGGTCAACGTCGGCGCCACTGGCCAGCGCCGGGGGTCCGGGCTCATCACTGCCCGTCGCCCTGGCCCTGCGCCACATCCAACACCTGGTTCAACGCTTCCGGCATGCGCGGACCGAAACCCAGCAGCAACATGGCGTCGGCCACCAGAATACGGCCGGATCGCGCCGCCCGGGTTTGCTCCAGCAGCGGCCAGTCCTGCCGGTGGAAACTGCCCGGCACGGTTTCGGCGACGATGATCAGCTCCGGATCCAGAGCGACCAGTGCCTCCGCGCTGACCGGTTTAAAACCCGTGCCGTCGGCGGCATTGGGCAGGCCGAGGTCATCCAGCAGCGCTTGCGCCTGGGTTTCCGCCCCGGCGATCTGGGTGCCACGCCGGCCGGCGGACAGGAGAAACAGGGTACGCGGCGGCGCCGCCAGCGGCAGCCTCTGATCCACCTGATCAAAACGCTGTTGCAGCGACTGCTTCAGAGACCTGGCCCGGTCGGTGTGCCCCAACACGTCACCGATCCGTTCAATGCGGGCGAACAGCCCCGCCCGGCTCCATCGCGAATCGATCGGTTCCACCCGGGCCAGCCCTTGCAACTGAGAGACCGCCTGCGGCGGACCTGCCTCGCCGGCCAGCAGAATCACATCCGGCCGCAAGCTCATGATGCCTTCCACCGGCAAGGCGCGAACGTAACCGACTTTTGGCAGGGCGGCGGCCTCGGCGGGGTAGTTGCTGGTGGTGTCCACCCCCACCAGCCGGTCCCCGGCCTCCAGCGCATAGACGATTTCGGTGATTTCCCCACCCGCCGCCACCACTCTCTGCGCCGCCGCCGTATCCTGCCGCGGTTCTCCGGCATGGGCCCAGCACGTCGCACACAGCGCCAGCCCCAAGAAAACGTTTCTCATCATGTCTTCACCTATCCGTTGATCGGCATCCCTGAAGTAAGACGAACCAGGGGGCGCGGCCCCAACAGCCCGCCCCAATGAATGATAACAATTCTCAATATTAAAAACCGAGAGACCAATACCCGGCATCAGCGATCCATGAAGAACTCCACCGGCACCGTCAGTGTGAGCTTGTCCCCTTGCACCTCCGCTGGTGGTGTCGGCAAAGGCTCGGCACGATGCACCAGAGCAAGAGTCTCCTTATCCAGAGAATCCACGCCACTGGAGCGGGCCAGCGACACGCTCAGCACCTTGCCCTCCCGGTTCATGATGAACGACACCCAGGGCACGCCCTGCTGCTGGCGCATTCGCGCTTGCCTTGGATACCGTTTGCGCCGATCCAGATGAGCCTGCAGCAGGCTCTGCCAGCGCTGGCGAGCGTTGATTTCGCTCTGGCTCGGCGCGCCAATGGACGGCGCCCCCGCCACCTCACCAGGTTGCGCGTCAGGCACCGCCACCGGGGCCGAGGTTTGCGGCGCGGCCTGCTCGGATGACTGCTGCGAGACCTTTCGCTCCGGCTGAGTCTGTTTCTTTTCCGGTTTCGGTTCCGGTTTCTCCTTCGGCGGTTCGGGTTTCTCCCGCAACGCCACTTCCGCTTTGACCTTCGGCACCGGTGGCGGCGGCTCGGGTTCGGGCTCCGGTTCCGGCTCCACCACCGGTTCCGGTTCCGAGGGTGCCGCCTCCACCTGCTTCGGACCTGGCGGCAGCGCCTCCGGCGACTCTGGAGCCGCGATCAAGGTCACTTCCACCACCTGAGGTGCCGCTGCCGGCAGTACCGGCACCTCCTGACGGGGATGCCACAGCCACAGCCACACCGCCAGCCCATGCGCCAGCGCCGCCACCAGCATCGCCCCCCCCCACGCCGGCCATTGGCGTTCGCAACGGGTCCCGCCAACAACGTCATGGGGTAGAATCCGCGGGTTTGTCCGCGCCGATCAGGGCGATTTTCAGGTATCCGGCTTCACTGAGCCGGTTCATCACCCTCATCAATTCACCATAGGGCACGCTCTTGTCGGCGCGCAGCAGAATGCGCTGCTCCTGATCCGGCAAGGCATCACGCAAGGCCGGAACCAGCGTATCCAGCGTCACCACCTGATCCTGCCCCAGCGTCAGGGTCAGATCGGATTGCACACTGAGGTATAGCGGCTTCGGCTCCTCCGGGCGCGGCTCGGCCACCGCCGCCGGCAAATCCACCGGCACGCTGACCGTGGCGAGCGGCGCCGCCACCATGAAGATGATCAATAGCACCAGCATCACATCGATGAACGGCGTGACGTTGATATCGTGGTTGTCCGGCAGCTCGGAAGCGTCATCGCCCTGTAGTTTGAACGCCATCAGCCGCCGCTCCGCTGCAGCGTCACCACACCCGGCGCGGCCTCCTTGTCCACCGACGCCAGGGCACGGGCCCGAGGATGATGGCGGTCCAGGTCCCGGCTGATCAACGTCATCAGGGCGGTGGCGATATCCCCCAGCAAAGCACGGTAACGGCTAATCGAGCGGGCGAAATGGTTGTAGATGATCACCGCCGGTATCGCCGCCACCAGCCCGATGCCGGTGGCCAGCAAAGCTTCGGCGATACCCGGCGCCACCACCGCCAGATTGGTGGTCTGGGTGCGGGCGATACCGATGAAGCTGTTCATGATGCCCCATACCGTGCCGAACAAACCGACAAACGGAGCCACCGCGCCAATGGTCGCCAGAACACCGGTGCCCTTGTTCATGTGAGAACCAGCCGCTACCTGGACCCGGTCCAGACGCGCCGCCACCCGTTCCTTGAGTCCTTCGTCGGTGACCGGCCCACCGGAGGACAACACCAATTCGTGTTCGGCGGCACGCACCAGCGTCGCGCCATCGCCTTTACGGATAACCGCATGGCGGGCACCGTCGGCAAAATCCGGCGCCTCGACCAAGGCGGCCAGCACACGACCGGCGCGACGGCGCGCGCTAAACAACTGCGCCAGCTTGAAAACCCAGACCGTCCAGGTCAGCAGCGACGCCAGCAGCAAGCTGATCATCACCGCCTTAACGATCGGATCGGCGGCCTGATACATTCCCCACGGCGACAGATCATGGGGTAACACCGGCCCTTCACCAACTTGCGCCGCGGGCTCCTCCACCCGCGCCTCATCATCCATGCCCTCTCCGCCCGGACTCTCTCCGTCGGTGGTTTCCGTGAGTGCCGCTTCCATGATCCCGGTTTCAGCCCCGCTTTCCGGCCGCGGCTGCTCCTGCGCATGGACCCGTCCACCCGCCAACAGCGCGGAGAGGAAAAGGGCAGCGATGACAATGTCCCTGGTGTGCATCATCGCCCCCTTCACTGCGCGTCCACCTCGGCGGTGGCCAGCAGTGCTTCCACGCCCTGACGGGCAAAAGCAAAGGCATCAAGCGCGCCTTGCAGTGCCCGTTGCCGCTCATCGTGGGAAAGCATCAGCGCATCCAGGCCTTCCTTGAACCGCCGCCAGTGCAGGCCGCGCCCATCTCCATGGCCGGCCAGGTGACGGGCACCGAAGGTTTCGGACAGCCCCAGCTCGCTTTTCGCATGTTTAAGCAGGAAAGCCGCCCCCAGATTGGAACCCTCCACGGTGTAAAGCCAGCCAAGCGCGGCGTAGTCGTCGCCGGCACCGACGCCTTGGGCGGCCCGCTGGTCTTCTTCCACCGCTTCCGGCGGGACACCCAGATCCTCACAATCGGCCAACGCCGCCGTCAGCCGGTCACGACCGGCGAGACCGGGCAACCACTGCTCCAGCTGTTCTGATTGATAGAGTGGCGAGGCGACTCTCTGCAGCCGGGTCTGAGTGCGCACGAACAGCGCATAGCGCTCGCGATCCGCGAACGGCGCCAGCGTCATGATGCGCTTGTCGAGCCGCTCATGTTCCTGGCTGGTGCCATCTTTAAGGAAGGTGGATAAGGGGGCATTGGACATGCTCGTTCGTCCTGTCTGATGGATCGGATGGCGGTTCCCGGCGGCGCGCGGCACCCCGGCTGAACCGTCCTGTACTATCAAGACGAACGAGATTGGAATTTATCTTACTTTTATTTTCATCGGACCATTTCCACCGTGCCGCATCGGGCCGATGGCCACTCGTGCCGGCCGGTCAGGCGTCCTCCTCATGCAGAGATTCGTTCAACTGGTCCACCACCACCGCCCACTCAGCGTCATTGTTGAGCAGTTCCCGCAGCAATTGCCTCTGGGGATCGCTCCAGAACGGCGCCTCCAGAATATTCATCTCCGCCGGCAGGAAGTGTCCGGCGATAAACCGTTCGATCCCTTCCGGGCTAGCGTCGAGCCCCAGCTGCAGGAACAAGTTGGTCATTCGAGCCTGTACCGTATCCATCGTTCTCCTCCGGTTTCGTCAATGCCATCAAATATCCTGGATCCCGGCGACGGCGTCACCGGGCCGACCCGCCGCACCAGAGTGTCCGAGCCTCGGGTCAGGCCAGGGAACACGCCAATTGACAACAATTCTCATTAACAATAAAGTCTTTTCCCCATTAATTCCATGAAGCGCGTTTTTGAGGGGGCTCGGGATATCGTCCATGCACGGCGACAACGACAAACTCAAGGTCTACCTGGAGCATCGCGCGGCCTTGATCAACTACGCTACGCCACTCACCGGCAGCCGGGCCACCGCGGAGGAAGTGGTGCAGGATGCCTGGCTGCGATTCGCCAGTTCCACCGCACCCCGGCAGCCGGCGCAATATCTCTATCGTATCGTCCGCAATCTGGCCACCGATCTGACCCGCAGACTGATGCTGGAAAACCGCTATCGCCACTCTGATGACGAAGAGCCATTGCACGCCTGGATGGCGCCGGGCGCCCTGCCCGAGCCGGAACGCAGCCTGCTCAACACGCAACAACTCGATGAAGTGCGCAAGGCCCTGGAAGCACTCCCCGAGACCACCCGAAAGGCATTGGAGATGCATCGTCTGGGCGAAGCGCGATTACACGATATTGCCAAAACACTGAATGTCTCCACCTCCACGGCGCAACGACTGGTGCACCAGGGGCTGGTCCGGATCGCGCTTCATCTCGACCGGGCCAACCAATCCGCCGCCGATGATGACCGCGATGATGATTAAAACCCGTGCCTCATTCGTCATGTACAATGCGAGCAGCCATCAGGAAGGGTTGATGACATTGGAGCCACCGCATACAGACCGGGAGCAGCACATCAGCGAGGCAATGGACTGGCTGTTGCGGTTGCAGGACGATCCCGCCAACACCGATCTGCACCGACAGCATCAGGCCTGGCTGGACGCCGGCCCCGGCCACGTCGAGGCCTGGCGCCACGCACGGCAAACCTGGCGGCTGCTGCGAGCGGCCCCTGAAGGGAGGGAGCAACCGGTTCCCGCCCCCAGCCCCACTCCAAACCGGCAGCGCCTGTTGCGCGCGGTTGGCGCGGTGGCCGTTGCCGCCTGTCTGCTCTTGGCCGTCGGTCCCACCGCGTTGCTGCATTGGCAAGCGGATCACATCACCGGCACCGCGGTGAACCAAACCCTTACCCTCGCCGACGGCAGTACCATCCATCTCGGCGCGGACAGCGCCCTGAGCACCGACTTCGACACCGGCACCCGTACCGTGACACTGCTGCGTGGCGAAGCTTTCTTCGATGTCACCCCCGACCCCGGGCGCCCCTTTGTTGTTCATGCAAGGGATCTTGACGTCACCGTGCTGGGTACCCGTTTCAACGTCGCCATCGGCGGTCTGTCGGATACCGTCAGCGTGGCCAGCGGCAAGGTGAGGGTGGAGCAGACCGGTTCATCCTCGCCGCGCTTGCTCGGCCAACTACAGCCTGGCGAACAGATTTCCCTGTTCCATGACGGCACCCTGGAGCGATCGACTCTGGCCACCGAGGATGTGGCCGGTTGGCGCGGCAACCGGTTGTTCGTAAACGGTGCCACCGTCGCCGATGTGGTCGCCACGTTGCAACGTTATCACCGAGGCCATATTTTCCTGGCCGACAAGACCCTCGCCACGAAACGCGTCACCGGCGTTTATGATCTTTCCACCCCTGATCAGGCTTTGGACAATCTGATCGCCACTCATCAAGGTCATTTGCTGTCCTTGTCACCGCTGTTACGGATCATCTCCGATTAGCGTCCATTCTCCCCGGCCACGGCCGGGGCCTTTTTAAAACGTTTTTTTAAAAAAAACCTCAATAGTTGGGAAAATTCGTCGGGCTCTCCGTCTTTGAACTTTAAGAGAATCGATCTCATTCTCGGTTTCAAGACAGGAGCCTCACATGATGCAGCTGCTGACACGCTGCCTGCTGCTTGCTGGTATCGGTACTGTTCTGCCAATGCCAACCCTGGCGCAATCGGTGCCCGTTTCCGGCATCGAAGCCAACGACCGGACCCTGCATCCGTTCAACATTCCGGCGCAGCCCCTCGCTTCCGCCATCAATGCTTTTTCACGCCAGTCCGGCTGGCAGATTTCCGTGGCTTCCGAACTTGCCAGCCAGCGTCAATCGCGCCAGGTGATTGGCACTCTTTCTCCAGAGCAGGCTCTCACCCGCCTGCTGGAAGGCACCGAGCTGATTTGGCGCGGCACTGGCCACAACGCCGCGGTGATCTACTCCGTGCCCGCCGGCGATGCGCTGGTACTGGAGCCGATCCAGGTCCAGGGCCGATCCAGCGCCAAAGACCAGGCGTACCGGGCGGCCGGATCCGTGAACGTCATCGAACGTAAGGAGATCGAACGGTTTCGAGGCACCTCGGTGGGCGATATTTTTCAAGGCACCGCTGGTGTCCTGGTGGGTGAAAACCGTAATTCTGGCGGCCTCGATCTGAACATCAGGGGCATGCAGGGACAAGGACGGGTGCCGGTACTGGTCGACGGAGCCCGCCAGGAGACCACGGTTTACCGCGGTTACTCGGGCGTTTCCAGCCGCAGTTACATCGACCCGGATCTGATCAGTTCGGTGCGCATCGAAAAAGGTCCGGTAATGACCGCGGAAGGCACCGGCGCCACTGGCGGCGTGGTCAGTATGAGCACGCTGAAACCCAGTGACATCATCAAGCCCGGCAAGGACTGGGGTATCCGTCTGAGAGGCAGTGCTCTCGGCAATAACTCCGGCAGCCGTGCAACCGTTGGCGGCAGCTCCGGTTACAACGTGAACGGCTTATCCGGAGAGGACAGCACAACCTATCGGGTTGACTGCGTGACCGCGGAACTGTGCCAAGGTCCTTACGATCTCAGCCGGGTGTACGGTCCAACCGATACCATGAATCGCCCGGGGCTGCTTGACATGAAAGGCTGGTCCGGGAGTCTGGCACTGGCCAAGAGCTTCGAGAAGCTGGATCTGGTGGCCGCCTATGCGCAGCGCCGGCAAGGCAACTACTATGCCGGCAAAAACGGTCCAACCCCGAAGCTCGATCTTAGCGAACGCTATGATCGCGGCTTCTGGACCGAAGTTCGCCCCGCCCTCAGTGGCGCCACGCGGTTCCGCGCCGGTGAGCGTATCGCCAATACCCATTACGAAAGCCGCTCATTGCTATTGAAAAGCCTCCTCTATCTACCCGCGGATCAGTCCCTGGAGATATCCTGGCTGCGTTACAAAAGCGTATACGGCGAGATGATGCCATCCCAGCTTCTTTGGCTCGGTGAAATCCGCGAGACTGAAGGCAGCCGGGCCGAAGCCAATACCTACACCAGCCGCTATCGCTGGCAGCCCATCAACACCGATTTAATCGATTTTAAAGCCAATCTCTGGCATACCGATACAGACCAGCAAAACGCTAACTATTCCAACGAACTGGATTTCGGCAGCGACGAAAAAGAGAATTACCGGCGTTGGGGAAGCGACATCAGTAACACTTCCCGGCTTGTTGCCGCCAACATGAAATTCGACTATGGCCTTGCCTGGCAGGATGAAAAACTCACCACCCGATCGGTGAACGCCGATGTCAGCGCAATCCCCGGTGACACCAGCGGCCGCGACGGACAGCGTCAGGAAATCAGCGCTTTCACCAATATGCAGTGGAAACCGGTGGCCAGCGTAACTATCGACGCAGGAATCCGATATACCCGTTTCGACTCCAAGGACAACAAAGCCACCAGCGTTCAAGAAGGCAGTTCCTTCTGCGAGGATGGTGACGGTGATGGCGAATGCGATTTGCTCCATTACAAGAATAAGCATTCTGGCAGCGCGCCCCTTTACAGTATTACCTGGGAGCCTTTACGCGGCCTGCGATTCTATGGCCGCTATGCGGAGGCTTTGCGCATGCCAAGCCTGTTCGAGGGCACGTCCGGCTTTTCCACCGCTCCAGCTCTGGATGTCAATCTGAAACCGGAAAGAGCACATAATAAAGAGGTCGGGGTAGCTTTTCTCAAGGATGGTCTGATCCAGCCTGATGACCGTTTCCGCGTCAAGCTGTCCTATTTTCGCAACCGTATTGACGATTATCTCACCCGTACCAGCCCCAATGTATGGGAAGAAGGCTCCGGGCAGCGATTTTTCACCACTCGTAATATTGAAAGCGCGGAGTTCTTCGGTACGGAACTCAGCCTCGAATACGATGCCGGCTTCTGGTATCTACAAGCCAGCGGCACTCGCTATCATCATATCGAGATGTGCCATTACGGCAGCTACCGGCGCGACCGCTGCACCGACTACGGCATCGCCAACTCTTATCTGAACAACATGATTCCTCCCAACTGGCATGCCTCGTCAACGCTTGGCATGCGTTTATTCAAACGCAAACTGGATACGGGTTTGCGTGCCACGTTCATGGGCGAACGCAACCGTACCCCGGAATTCGACGACCAAACGAAACAAGGCTTTAACGGGCCGGTTCAGTGGCACCGCTACACCCTGCTGGATCTGTATCTCAGTTATGCGCTGAGCGACGACCTGACCGTGGACTTCAACATCGACAATCTTACCGACCAGTACTACCTGGATGCCCTGAGCCTTGGACTGGTACCCGCGCCAGGGCGCAGTGCACGTCTGAGCCTGACCTGGAATTTCTAAATAACGGTCCATTCACGCCAATGGAGAGTATATATGAACGCGTTAAAAAGGGCGGCCATCCCCCTTTGTATCTCAGCATTGATAACCGCCTGCGGAGGCGGTGGAGGCGGTGGCTCCGGCACACCGGCATTGCTTGCCACGGTAACCGCGTCCCAAACCGAATTCGATATTGGCAATGATGAATCCATCACCCTCACCGGTGCCAGCAACGCTGTAGAAGGCACGACCGTTCAGTATTCCTGGACGGTAACAAGTGCCCCCGGCAACAGCACGGCACAGCCCGAAAATGCGGATTCATCCACTGCTCTCTTTCTGCCTGACCTGCCGGGAGACTACAAGGTCTGCCTGGTGGTCCAGGACAGCAACCGTACCAGCGGCCAGGAATGCGCGAACCTCACCGCGACAAATTCAATCCCGATCGCGGTACCCGTTGCGCCAAGCATCATTCTCGTTGGACAGCAGTATCAATTGGATGGCGGCGCCAGTCTGGCGCCAACCGGGACGAGCAGCGCCTGGCTGAAGTACCACTGGGTATTGGAAAGCCAACCGGAAAGCAGCTCCGCCACTCTCGACGACGGCACCTATGTCATGCCCCGTTTCACAGCTGACGTGGAGGGCACTTATACTTTTTCCTTGCAAGTCAGCTATGACGACAAAACCAGCGAACCGACCGTCCTGGAGCTGACCGCGTCCAAAGCCAACGGGCTCCCCGTGGCGGACGCTGGAGACACTCTGGAGGGACGGACACTTGGAGAACGGGTGCACCTGGATGGTAGTGGCAGCTATGATCCGGATGGAAACGCTCTTCAGTACCGCTGGGGCTTTGGTGTCAGCCCAAGCATTACCACTGGCCTGTTGCCGCCGGGATCCCAAGCCACGCTGACAAACGCCGACACCGCTACCCCGTCATTCGTGCCTGATATGGTTGGCTCTTATTCGCTATGGTTGCAGGTCTATGACGGCACCTCCGTCAGTACCGATACGGTACGAGTCGTCGTCGATCAATTGCCCGCCGGCCACGTCAATACCAAGCCGGTGGCAGCGCTGACTCCTAACTGGGGAAAAACCTTTGAAATAGAGCTCGGTTCCAATATCAGCCCCACCTCGACCTATTCCTATGACCAGGAAAACCCGCCCTACGCAGTACATAACATCGGCAAGAAATGGCGTCTGGTAAGTTACCCAAACGGCTTTGACCCGGAGAAGGATATGGTGATCGGGCAATATGGCACCCCCGAAGCCCCTTCCATGAGTATCACCCTCAGTGTTGCGGGGGATTATGAGATTGAGCTTCAGGTCTTCGACGGTGAGCTATGGAGCGACCCGGTAATCCAGACCTACACCGCCCTCACGGGTGCAAACCGTCCCCCTATCGCCAAGGTTGAACTAACCGGTGTGGGCACGGCTATCGGCATCGGCCAGACGGTCAATCTCGACGGAGAAGGCAGCACCGACCCCGACGACAATCGGCTAACCTACCACTGGGAATTGATCAGCCGACCGGACGGCAGTGAAGCCAGCCTGTCTAAAACCGATACCGCTTTTCCCAGTTTTGTAGCCGACAAGGCAGGCCCTTATCACGTGGAACTGGTGGTTACCGACAGTCACGGTTTCTCCAGCACACCAACCCGGTTCATGGTGTTCGCCAAGGCCACGAACAATGCACCAGTTGCACGCCCGGCAATAGTGGACAATCAATTTAGCGCATCACAACCCCTGGTGGTTTACCCGGTCACCCCACCTTCCCTGGGCACTGACAATACGGCGTTCATGCCTTTCCATAATTCGGTGGAACTGGTCGCTGATGCCTATGATCCCGATGGTGATCAACTGACCTATCTGTGGTCGCTGCTCAATCCTGGCGAAGAACATCAATTCGCTTCATCCACAACAGGGAATGGCTTACCCGACCGCTATATGCCCGGCCTGTGCGGAAATGGCTATGTCTATGACGCTCAGGGCCCCTACGACACCATGGAAAAACTCTATGAGGCAGTAATAGGCTTACGTAACTGGACCTGTAGTAACCTCAATCTGGCCCCCGCCAATGCAGCAACTTACAGATTACAACTACTGGTCAGTGACGGTATTGACACCACTGGTCCCTTCAACTTCACCATACCCGCGGTGAATCGCGAAGATTACCCCACCATGCTGCTGGAGCGGACCTCATCCCATCGCTCCAGCCTGCAACAACCATTGGAATCCGCCCCTGACTATGCAAAACAGCAAGTATTCCCATACCGGTTCAAAAAGGGTTCCGCATTCCCGTTCTTTGAGTCCTTTCTCGAGCCGGAACAACGCTATATTCTTGATACCTACCAGCTCACGGCATTCGATCAGGATTACACCATCAGCGATCTACAGGCACTCTCCACGGGAATCAGCGCGGAGCAGGAATACAAGATTGCCTTCGAAGGTCTCCGCGACGGCCAGGTAATAAACAAAGGGACCACGGTGACCTTCTCGCTGGTGCTTGAAACCCCCGCCACACTCTATGGCTGGAACGGGGAAGGCGCACGCCCCAATCTCGGCGAAGGGCTGCTCTGGTCATTCGGGATAACCGAACGGCCAGAATGGACTTTCAACTATATCCCCTACATTTTCCCTGCTCATACCCGTTTACCGTGAACCCGGCGGTGCCCAGCCCGACTGTTTATCAGCCGGGCTGGGCACCGGTAGACACCCGGCTGACATGACCATGCCACCGGCGTGCCCCTTTTGATCAGGTAACGGTGCGGATTAAAAGCAGTAGGACTCGGCGGTCCGGGCCGAGCGTCTTGGTTCGGTCGGCCCCCGAACCGCCGCTACGCTCTACGCCTTCCACGGTTGTTCTCAATTTCGCATTGTAATGAGAATCACTTTCATTTAATGTGAACCCTCTTGCTTCGTACTGGCTTGGGAAAACCGGGGGCACTTGACCGTGGATGGCGATACGTCTGAACAAGCGGGATTTTCCAAACTCTATCAAGAGCATCATGCCTGGCTGGTCCGCTGGTTGCTGAAACGCACCCGCGGCGCCGACAATGCCCAGGATCTGGCGCACGATACGTTCATGCGCTTGTTGGACCGCCCGATGCTTCCGAATGGCATCCGCAACGCCCGCGCCTGGCTGGCGAAAACCGCCGGCAACCTGGCCGTTGATCAGGCCCGGCGCCAAATACTGGAACGAAATTATCTGGCCTTGCTGACCGCCCTGCCCGAGCAGGAGCAGCCGTCCCCCGAAGATCAGTGGGAATTGCTGCAACTATTGGAACGTATCGACACGCTGCTGGACGGTCTGCGGCCGATCGAGAAGAAAACCTTCCTGATGTCACGTCTGGACGGGCTTCCCTATCGGAAGATCGCCGAGCAGCTCGGCATCAGTTTGTCGTCGGTGGAGAAATACATGGCCAAGGCCATGCTCAAATGCTACATCGCCGCCTATGGGGAGCGGCCGGCTTTATGACACACCATCGCCCCAACCCATCAGGCGCTGGAGCAAACGCGCCCTCGCTAACTGAATCGGTGATCAAAACCGCCATCGCCTGGCGTATTCGTCTGGAGTCTGGTCTGGCACGACCGTCGGATGAGCAAGCCTGCCGCCATTGGCGCGATGCCGATCCCGCCCATGAATTGGCCTGGCAGCGTCTTGGTAAACTGGACAGTGTCTTTCACGATGCCGCTGGCAAGGCGCCGGCCTTGGCGCGCACTACCTTACACCGGACCGATGAGGAAAGGCGCCGGCTGAGCCGCCGGCAGGCTCTCTGTGTGATCACCGGTTCCGCGCTGGGTCTGTCCAGCCTTGGCTGGCTGGCCACCGACCAGGGAGTCCTGCAACATCTCGACGCCGACTACGCCACCCGGACAGGAGAACGCCATCAATACATTCTTCAGGATCGAAGTCGTGTCTGGCTGAATACCGACAGCGCCATCAAAGTCCGCTTCAATGACGGCGAGCGCCATGTACACCTGTCGCGCGGCGAAATCCATCTGCATACCGACACCGATGCCAGACCACTGCAAGTGCATTTCCCACAGGGCTCCCTCACCACTCTGGGCACCCGCTTCCTGGTGCGCCGGCAGCAGGACCATACTCTTCTGCAAGTGATTGAAGGCGACGTCATGGTGAGGCCGCGTCTGACCGGTGCGCCAGCACAGGTTAAAAGCGGCCAGGTTTTCCGCGTCAGTGATACCGGCCTGACCGCGGTGGATGGCCGGCGCTTCGATTACAGCGCCTGGGTAGAGGGTATTTTTTCCGTCCGCAATATGCCGTTGGCGGAACTGCTGGCGGAGCTGTCGCGGTACCGCACCGGCATCCTGCGTTGTGACCCCAGCCTGCAAACCTTTCTCGCTTCCGGTGTCTACCAACTCAACGACACCGGGCTCGCCCTGGAAGCCATGGCCCGTTCCGCCAACGCGGAAGTCCGCTACTTCACTCGCTGGTGGGCCGAAATCGTGCCAGTACGGAACGCCTGACGACAGGCACTGGCAGGCTGTTCTCCGCCGAAAAAGCCCCCCCCTCGGGTTACATTTCCGAAAACCAGATCATGCCCCTGACTGGCTCATGCCGCGGGACTATCGATGACGCGGCCTCCAGTTCAAAAAATTCTCATTTTCGTTTACGGGTTTTCCGATTTCGTTCGGCTCAGACAATACATGGCCGGAGAAAAGGAAACCGTTTCGATGCCGCAACCTTTCAAGTCCTTTCTGATTCTGCTCACCACCTTGTTTTGGCTGGGGCAGCCCATGCCGGCGACGGCACAGGCTTCCGGAGCAGTGGCGTTCAGCCTGCCCGCCGGTAATCTCGGGGACGTTCTTGATCTTTACTCGCGCCAGGCTGGCGTCACTGTGTCCTACGAAGACCGTCTGGTACAGGGCATCAACGTGTCCGCGCTGGCCGGTAACTACCGTCCAGCCGAAGCCCTTTCGATCCTGTTGCGCGACAGCCCGTTGGAAGCGGTGCCGGTCGGCGATGGCGCCTGGGTGATCCAGTCCATCCCGGAGACCACCGCCGATGCGTTCACACTGCAACCTATCCAGGTGCAGGGGCATTCCACCGCGGCCGATCAGGTATACCGCACCGCCGGCTCGGTCAACGTTATCGAACAAAAGGAGATCGAGCGATTTCGAGGCACCTCGGTGGGCGATATTTTCCAGGGCACTCCCGGCGTACTGGTGGGCGAGAATCGCAACAGCGGCGGCCTGGATATCAATATTCGCGGCATGCAGGGCCAGGGGCGGGTTCCGGTGGTGGTCGACGGAGCCCGTCAGGAAACCACCGTTTACCGAGGCTACGCCGGCGTTTCCTCGCGCACCTATCTGGACCCGGACCTGATCTCCGAGATCGAGGTGCAAAAAGGGCCAGTAATGAGCGCCGACGGCACCGGCGCCACTGGTGGCGTGGTCAGCATGCGCACCATCGGCGCCAATGACATCATCAAACCCGGCAAGGACTGGGGCATCCGGTTACGCGGCAGTGTCATGGGCAACAGCAGTTCGCCACCGCCTTCCGGCACCGCGGCCGGTCTTAATGGCACCGGTCGCACTTACCGGACAGACTGCGCCCATCCCGCGCTTTGCGAGGGCGAACACGCATTGCCGGACAGCTTTGGCGCGACATCTGGCATGAACCGCCCATCATTGATGGATATGCGCAGTTGGGCGGGCAGTTTGGCGGTAGCAAAGCGTTTCGAGAGGTTCGACCTTATCGCCGCCTATGCACAAAGGAATCAAGGCAATTACTACACCGGCTCTCACGGTCCCACCCCGGAGGTGGAGTTTAACTACCGGCCATTACCCTTCTATACCGAAGTCACGGCGATACGCGACGGCGTCGCCCGTTTTCGCGGCGAGGAACGGGTGGTCAACAGCAATAACCGCAGCAACACCCTGCTGCTGAAAAGTAATCTTTACCTCAGTGAAGATCAGACCTGGGAACTGGGGTACCAGCGCTACGACAGCGAATACGGCGAACTGATGCCTTCTCAACTGATCTGGCTCGATCAGATCAAGCAGACCGACAACAGCACCGTCACCGCGCATACCTATACCAGCCGCTACAACCTGAATCCAATTGACAAAAACTGGCTAAATCTGGATTTCAACCTGTGGCACACCCATACCCGCACGGTAAACCGCAGTTATTCCGAGGACATCTATGAAGGCTTTTCAGACACACCCAGGCCAGAGCGTTACGACCGTTGGGGGGGTGATCTGAGCAACGAGATGCTGCTCAACCGCTGGGGGCGGCATACCTTCAGCTACGGTTTTACCGCGCAAAGAGAAGAAATCGACACCGATATTCCTGCCAGTGACGGCGACACCTCGATCAGCAACGCGGGGTTCGGCCGCATCGGCGACCGCACTGAACTGAGCGCTTTTCTTAACTGGCAATGGCAACCACATCCTACCGTGACCCTGGACGCGGGCATCCGCTATCTGCGCGCGGAAACCGACGATCACAAACTGGTGGTGCCACAAGGCCGGGAAGAGAATCTCTACGACGATGACGGCAACGTCATCGATACCGTTTATGTCGAAAGCGTTTTCTGCGTGGACAACAACGGCGACGGCGCCTGCGACCCGATCCGTTACCGCACCCGCAACAGCGGTAGCGCTCCGGTGGTCAGTGTGAGCTGGGAGCCCTGGATGAACGGTGTACAGTTCTACGCCCGGTATGCCGAGGGCCTGCGTATGCCCAGCCTGTTCGAGGCTACCCAGGGCTGGTCGGTACAACCGGCGCTTGATGTCCCGTTAAAGCCTGAACGTGCCGTCAACAGAGAGATTGGCTTGAACATTCTACAGCGCGACCTGTTCCTGAATGATGATCGCCTGGCGCTGAAGTTATCGCGTTTTCGCAACGTTACCCACGATTACCTGACGAGGACGTCTCAGAACGTATGGGAAGAAGGCAACCAGATCTTCGTTATGCGCAATATCGACAGCGTGACACTGCACGGTACCGAACTGGCTCTGGAGTATGACGCCGGTTTTGCTTATACCAAACTCGGCGGTACCAAGTACGACCATATAGAGGTTTGTCACTACGGTAGCTACCGGCGCGAACGTTGCAATGACTACGGTGTGGCCAATTCCTATTTCAATAACATGATCCCGCCAAAGTGGCATGCCAGCGCCACCCTGGGCGCGCGCCTTTTCAAACGGCGTCTGGACATCGGCTCCCGCGTCACCTTCATGGGTCAGCGCACCCCGACTCCGCCGTTCAATGACGACACTTCCCGTGGCTTCAACCGGCCGGTGCCCTGGCATGACTACCGGCTGGTGGACGTATACGCCAGTTGGCAATACGACGAATCCCTGACCATCGATTTCAACATCGATAATCTGACCGACCAGTACTACCTGGATGCCCTGAGTCTTGGTCTGGTGCCGGCACCAGGCCGCACCGCGCGTCTGAGTCTGACAATGAAATTCTGATTATCCGCCGCAACTTAATGGAGAGACATCCATGCAATGTCTGAAAACACTGTGCGCGCTGTTGTGCGCTT
>NZ_AQPF01000050.1:0-26329 GCF_009846745.1 Alcanivorax xiamenensis
GGCGGCGTAAAGATCGTGAACAGGCTCTTAGCCCGTTCGTCGAATGCGGCGGCGCAGCAAGGCAACGCCCAATAGCATCACCAACCCCCCGACTCCCAGGCTGCCCCCGCCGTTACCATAGCTGACGCTGTTGCCATCTTCGGTTTCCGATTCCATGTCCACCCGCAGCACGCTGGTATCGGACACCGAACGGCCAGTGTTCTGGTCCTCGCAGGCGATGGACAGGTAGTAGTTGCCCGCCGCCGGAGAAACGTCGATGCTGCCGGACGGCGCCAGGGTTCCATTCCAGGCGTCCAGCCCGGAGCTGGCCTGGCAGTTCTCCACGCCGTTGCCAGTCCAGGTCAGTTCGCTGGTTTCGCCCAGTTGGATCACCGGCGGCGTGGCGGTAAGCACCACCGAGCCCTCGATGGCGGTGCCGGAGGTATCCACCACGAACAGGGTGCCGTAGTCGTCGTACGGCGCGGTGGTGTTGCTGGCGCCGCGCACGAATTCCTGGCCGCCGTACAGCGAGGCGCCGTACAGTCGGTCATCCGTGCCCCGCACCACGCCGATGGGGGTGTTGCCTTCCTGGTTGTAGGTGAAGTCGCGCAGCAGCTCGAAGCCGTCGGCGGTGACCTTGCCGTCATCGTCCACCTGGATGGCGGTGGGGTCGATGCGGTACAGGATGCCGTTGCGGGACTTGTGAACCTGGCCGTTGGTTTTCTCGAACTCGCGCAGCGTCCCGCCGGTCAGCGTGGTGCCGTAGATATTGCCGTCCGGCCCCAATGCCATGGGCCCGCGTGGTGAAGCGCCGTCGTCGTAGTCGAATTCGTGGAGCAACTGGAATTCGCCAGTGTCCTTGTTGACCCGGTAGAGAGCACCGTAGGGACGCGGTCCATCATAGAAAGGATGCTGAATACCATAGGGCCATTCGGTGACGCCATTCGGATAGTCTGGATAGCCATTACTGTTGTAGATATAGGGTGTGGTACCGCTCTGCCGTCGGAACACGTAGTACCTCAGGCTGTTGGTGAGGCTGATGTTCCAGCCACACAGGGGGGCGGACTGGGCACGGTCGTCGCCCCAGAAGCTGTTTTCCACCCAGACCTGGCATTCTCCAACAGCCGTGCCCCCATAGAGCCAACCGTCCGGCCCGGCCACCAGATGAGACAGCACCGGTACCGTGGAAAGCTGCTCATCGCCCTGTTGATCGGAATGGTAGCCTGTGGAGCCCTGTAACCAGCGGCGACGGCCCGGATTGGCGACATTGATCTCGCCCTCCGTCAGGGTAAAGGTGTGCAGGATGTCGATGCCACCATCGGGATCGGCCGGGTCCAGCCGGTACACCGCGCCCACCTCGGTCTGCGGATCAGTCAGGGTACCAGGCCGGTACGGCATGCCCCGGTCGTACCCCAACAGGCCATATAGCATCCCGTCCTCGCCGAGGATCACCCCGTTGGGCAACTGATCCCGGCCAGTCTGGTTGGCGAAGGTGTAAAGAATATCGACCCGGTTGTCGGGCCACAGGCGGAAGAGGCGTCCGTTGCCCTGCGGACCTTCGTCGATGCCATAGACCACATCGGAATCGGGATCGTGCAGCAGATAGCCCACCGGCGCGTGCAATACGCCGATACTGGCTTCCAGCAGCGTCGCGTAGTTTCCATCGCTGTCCAGTCGGTACAGCGCCCCTCCCTGCAACGCACCATCGGTAAACAGTTCAGTGCTGAAAGCCGCGCTATTGGGGTTGGGCGGCGAAGCGTATTGGAAGCGGCCCATCGGCGGAACCACAATACCAATCACATCGCCATTGTTGCGCTGAACATAATTGCCCAGCAGGCGGTAATCGGAGCTCGCCTGGAAAGTGGAGCCATCGGCCCGTTGCACGGTCATCGTTTCCGGTTCGATGCCCATCTCCGTTTTCGGGCCCTCCACCTGATAGTGAGAAGCGACCGCCGGCGAGCGAAGCAGAGCGCCATATGAATCAGCCCGCGCGCGCTCCACCGGCAGCAGCAAATACTGACTGTTCTCGGTGAGACTGAACAACGGCGGGGCCAGCGGTGTTTGCGTCGGCGGCCAGCCCTTGGGTTGATCTTCCGTCCCTTCACCGTTGGCATCGGCGAAATAATGCAGGGACGTAATGGTGGTGAAGGTGACATCCTCCGCCGCGCCAGCGGGCGCGGCCAGCAACAGACCGGACGTCAGGGCCGGCAGCAATCGAAGCACGTTCATAGACGTTTCCTGAAAGACAAACAGGGACCGGGCATGGGCCCGGTCCGATAAATCAACAAGGGATTCAGCGTTGGCTGGCCCGGCGGCGGCGCATCAGGCCCGCCGATGCCAGCAGGCCCAGCAGCAAGGCGCCCGCGCCACCACCACCGCCGGACGAACCACCGCCGCTGCTATCATCACCGTCGCCCTCTCCGGCACCGTCTTCAGCGCGGGCCACGGTCAGGGTCGCGGTGTCGTCCACGGTGGTCTCGCCGTCGGCGGCGGTGCACGTCAAGGTAAAGGTGACGGTGCCATACTGACCGGGCGGGACCAGTTCAAGGCCGCCGCTGGCGGCGCGGCTCTCGTCGGCGAGCGCGGCGTAGTCGGCGGAATCGCCGGCATCGATCACACAGGCGCTGTCTCCGTACAGGCCGGTGGTGCTCCAGGACAGCATCGGCGCCTGATCATCGCCCACGGTGACGGTGGCCGGGGTTACCGAGAAGTCCGTGATGGCCGGCGCTTGCAGAGGGACGTCCACGCTGAAGATGCCGCCTTCGCCATTGGCCGCGTCGCCCTGGGTCACGCCGAACAGGCGTTGCATCTGACCGCCGTCACCATCGGCGCGGATATCGCCGGCGGACAGGCCCATGGGCGCGCTGCCCTCGGTGGCGGCGTCGAAGGTATGCAGGAATTCCAGAGTGTCATCGGCGCGATCCGCCGCGTCACCGGTAACGATGCGATACAGGGTGCCGGGCCCGCCGGCGCCACCCCGACCATCGTCCTGGCTGTAATCGAATTCGGTGGTGCCGTAAATGTTGCCGTCGGCGGCCCGGGCCAAAGCGCCACGGGGCGCCGCGCCCCCCTCATCCTGGAACCGGTGCACCACCGTAAAGCTGGCGGGATCGTCCTTCCTGATTCGCCAGGCGATTTCGGTGGTGACGCCGTACAGCCAGGCACCGTCTTCCACCAGGCCGGTAAAGCCCGCGTCGCTGACCGACGGATTGCCGTGCAACGAATCAGAAAGGGTGTAGAGCAAAACGGGGTTGGTGGTGTCGCCACCGGTCAATTGATCCGCGTCGATGCGGAATACGGTGCCCGACGGGTCGCCCGCCTCCACTTCGCCGGGATCACCGCCGGCGTTCCCGCCACTGCCGCCGCTGGTCACGCCGTACAAGGCCTGATCCACCTCGCTCCACACCAGCGCCACCACCCGTTGGCCGAACCGGTGAAAATTCTGATTGCCAATCTTTTCCACGAAGAAACGTTCATCCTGCAGTTCGGCCAGCACGCCCAGGGTATTGTCCGCGCCGAGCCGCCAAAGATGACCGCCGCTTGAGAAATACACATTGTCGTCACCGTCCACCGCCATCTGGCCACGCGCCTTCATATCAGCGGCGTCCGCGTCCTCGAAGCCGGCCGGCACGACGATGCGTTCCGCCTGCAGCGGCAGTTCACCATTGAGTTCCGCCAGGGCACCAATGCCATTCCAGCCGGCCTGACCGTCGGAAGAAATGCCATCCACATCCTCGGCGCGGGAACTGCCTACCAGGAAACCGCCGGAACTACGCGCCACCAGGGTGCTCAAGGGCGAACCGATGGCGGAACCCAATAACTGGTATTGGTAGTCCGGTGACTCGGCATCCGGATCGAGGCTGTAATACACCCCTTGAGTGATAACGGAATAGTCACCAGCACCCGGCTCGCCGCTGTCGAAGGTGACGCCATAGAGTCGGCCATCCGCGCCCAGCAGCGGCGGCGCCTCCGGGCGCTTACCGCGAAATTCGCCGGCGGCCCCGGTGAAATCGACAATCACGTTCGGCGTGAAATCGCCGTCGGCGGCCTGGGTCAGGGACACGACGCCGCACAGTGCCAGCGCCGCGGGGGTTTGCCATCTTGCTTTCATGGTTCTGTCCTCTTGCGGAATCGGTTCAGAATCGAAGGGAAATACCGCCGATCACGGTGCGGCCGGTACCGACCTGGTAGCTGCCGCCGTTCATCTCGGTGTAGTAGGTGTCGCGCAGGTTATTCACCGACAGCCGCAGGGTGGCGTTGTCGGTCAGCTCGTAGCTGCTCCACAGATCCCAGGTGCGCCAGGAGTCCACCGCGCTGCCGGACACCCAGCCACCGATGGGCGGTGTTTTGGAGGTGCGTTCGTAGCGAAATCGCGACCCCAGGGTCAGCTTGCGGTCGAACAGCCGGAAGCCCAGGTTCGCGAGTACGCGCTGCCGGGGCGGCAGCACATACCAGACGGCGCCGCCGTTGTAGCCACCGGGTTCGCCGAACACCGTGTCCGGATAGCCATAGACGCTGCCCAGGGGAAAGGGGTCGTAGCCGCCCTCGCCCATGTCGATCAGCATGCGGGTGTAGGAGACGCCGCCGAACACCCAGCCGGCGTCGTAATCGGTTTCCAGCTCCAGGCCGCGAAAACGCACGTCGTCGTCCAGATTGACGAAGGCGAAGCCGCTGAACCCCACCGGCTGGGCTTCGTCCACCGGTGTCATGATGGCGCCCTGCACCATGTAGTTCTCCACGGTGGAATCGAACCAGGCGATCTTGGTGCGCAAGGTATCGCCGCGGGCCAGCAGGCCGTCCCATTTCAGGTTGGCGCCCACTTCCCAGTTGCGCGAGCGCTCTTCCTCCAGCCCGGGATTGGGGTAGTAATAGAACATGTTGCCCACATGGGCGCCGGACAGCAGGGATTCGGTAATCGCCGGCGGGCGCAACCCTTGGCCATAGGAGCCATAGACTTCCAGCCAGCGGTACGGCGACAGGGACAGGGTCAGTTTGGGCGCGAAGTCGCCGGCGTGACGCTCCACGTCGAAATTGGTGTAGATGCGCGTATAGCTGGGGCGCACGCCTTCCGGATTGGGAATGAGACCGTTGAAAACGCGCCCATTACCCTCGATCTGATACCAGTCATAGCGCAGGCCGGCGATCAGCTTCAGCCAGTCCTGATGCTGAAAGGTCGCCTCGGTGAAGGCACTGGTGACCCAGCGCTCCCCTTCCGGGGTGGCGCCGGTAAACCATTCCGTGGAGCTTTGCGAGTCGTTGGATCGGGACTGGGCCTGGGGATCGGTCCAGTCGTAGTAGAACTCGGTGCCGTAATCCAACGCCAGATCAAACCCGGAGAACGGAAACACCGACCGGTTGGCGAGCGTGCCACCCACGGTATTGGTCTCGTACTCCACCGCGAAATCGTCGTAGAAATTGGACCCGCGTCGGGCCTCGTTCACCCGGGTCAGGGTGTAGTAAAGGCTGGCATCCAGATCAAGCAGCAGGTTATCACCGCCGCCGTGATGGTAATGAGCGCTGAGCGTATCGGTGTGCGCCTCGTTTTCGCCGCGCTGGTGGTCCTGCAAGCTGGTGTCCTGATAGCTCTCGCTGTAGTCCGCGCGCATGCCCACATAGCTCAGCTCCAGGGACTGATCCGGCGCGAACCGCCAGCGCGTCTTGAACAGGCCGGACCACTGCTCCTGACCGGTGAACTGACTGACGCCGTGCAAGTAATCCGGTGTGTCATCCGGAAGCCCGCGGCGGCCGCGTTCGTAGTCGCCCAGGTTCTTGCGGCTGATGGCGGCGGTCATATCGAAATTGTCGGAGGGACGAAAGGCGGCGGCCAGGCTGCCGGCGAAATGGTAGCCGTTGTCGCCGCTGTTAAGATTCAGGCGCCCGCCGGCGCGCTCACCGTTCTCCAGCAGATCGTCCGCGTCCAGCGTTTTGAAGTTCACCGTGCCGGCGATGCTGCCGGCGCCACCGGCGGTGGACACCGGCCCCTTGAATACGTCCACGCCGGACAGCAACTCCGGGTCCACGTAGACCAGGCCGTTGGAACCGTGGCCACTTTTCTGGAAGTTCTGGCGGGCACCGTCCACCATCACCGTGACCCGGCCGAAATCCTGCATGCCACGCACGTTCACCGACACGCCCGGGTTCTGGCGGCTTTGCGAGGTGAACACGCCGGAGACATTTTCCACCACGTCCGAGGTGTTGCGCGGCGGCAGACGGTCGATCTGTTCCCGGGTCACCACACCGGCGGCACCCGGCGTCTGATAGATGTGTTCCCGCTCCTCGTCGAAGGTGCCCACCACATCCACCCGCTGCAGGGTATTGACCTCCTCGGCGGACTGATCCCGGCGCTCGCGAAGCACCGCCACGTTACCGTCCCGCAGACGGAATTCTATTTCCGAAGCGGAGAGCAAACGGGACAGAGCGTCACCGTAGGTCATACTCCCCTGCACGGCCGGCGCATGGTATGGAGACAGATCCAGCGCACCGTAGATCAACTGCCCACCGGATTGACGGGTAAACAACTTCAACGCCGACTCCAGGCTCTGGGCCGGAATATCGAATGTCAGCCGCGCTTCCGCCGCCACTACTTGGACACGCCCCTCCTCGGCTCTGACCACCGTCACTGGGCCCGCCAGGGCCACCGATAGAATCCAGCACACCGTGTTATAACGGCGATGGGTAAAAGCGGAAAACTTCGAGCCTGACACTCTGCTTACTCCGTCCTGTTATCTGTGCCGCGCGATCAAACACGCTACTGACAACTAGGACGAGCAAATGAGTTTCATTCCCAATCGTATTTTTTTATTTTCTTGCCAGACAAAGAGAGCACACGCGGTCATCGCCCGGTGCGGACATCAATGTCCACACGCGATTTCAAGGCAAATCAGTAAAGGAGCGTCAGATAAGGCGTCAGCCGGCGAAGGGTCAGCCCCTGGCTTTCCGCCAGGGCATCCAGACCTTTATCGAGTTCGGCCACGGACAGCATCGCCGATACGCGGCGGCGGCCGGCGTCAGCGTCAAGCAAGAGCACCTTGCCGGGGTGATAACGTTGAATCACCGCTACCACTTCGTCCAGCGGCAAATCATCCAGTTCCAGCCTGCCGCGGGTCCATAAGAGAGCAGCGGTGACATCCGCGTTCGACGACGCGGACGGCGCCTGCCCTTGATCATAGGCCACGGCCTGTCCGGCATGGACGGTTACCCCGTGGCCACTACCCTGTTCCGGCGAGCGCACCAACACCGCGCCGTGAGTCACGGTCACCAAAGCCGAGCGGCCACGGTCCTCAACCTGGTAAGCCGTCCCCACCGCTTGTGCCATACCACCTTGCGACCAGACCTGAAACGGCCTCTGCTTATTGGGAACCACCTCAAACCAGGCCCGGCCGTGTCGCAACTCAATACGCCTCCGCCCGGCGTCATAATGCACATCCACGGCGGAGTCAGTGTCCAGAATCATACGAGAACCGTCTTCCAGGGCGACGGTCCGGATTTCGCCCGGCGCGGTATGAAAGTCACCCTGCGGCCGCAACGCCAGCACCATCATCACCAGCGCGACACTGGCGGCGGCGGCCAGAGACAGAAAGCGGCGTCGACGAACCGGCAACGCCGTCACCTTTGGTGCCGGGCGCATGTCCGCCTCCAGCGCCGCCAGATCTTCCCAGAATTGCTGTTCACGTTCAAAGGCCCGGCGATGACGGAGATCGGCGGCCAGCCAGCGGTGAAGCCGCTCCTGTTCACTTTGATCCATCGAGCCCGAAGCGGTTCGGATCACCCAATGACGGGCGGTTTCCGCGATCATCCCGCTGTCTGTATTGTTGTCCGTCGAAGTCATTAACCCGTCCAGGATCTTTCGCAAGCCCGGTGTTACACCGGAAAGTCCAGCCCTATATCCGGTAGGACGAGCCGGTGCCCGGCCTGCCCAACTTTTCCATTCGATTTTCGGCTTTTTGCTCAGCGTTGATCACGAATTTTCGCCAGATGTTCGAACACCCGGCGAATATGATTCTCCACCGTGGTGGTGGAAACCCCCAACTCTTTCGCGATCTGCTGCTGGGTTTTGCCTTCGAACCGGTTGGCAAAGAAAATGTGCCGGCTACGTTCCGGCAAATCTTGCAGCGCGTCCTGGAGACGCCGCAAGGTCTCGTCGGCCATACAATTACGCTCGGGTCCGCGGGTCTCGAGAAGGTCCTCGGGCTGATGGTTCTGTTCCAGGATCTCACGGCGGCGGCTTTCCACCCGGATGTGATCGGTGGCCAGATTGGCCGCCATCCGGTACAGATAAGCCCTCCTGTTGAGGACCGGCCCCTGGTTCTCCGCTTGAACCAGACGCAGATACAGTTCCTGGAGCAGATCCGCGGCGGTGAAATGACAGCGCAGGCGCCGGGTTAAAAAACCGAGCAGGTCTTCTCTATGTTGCTGGTACGCCTCCAGCAGCGCGCCCTGCCTCACGGTTAACCCTCAGCTCGCCATTCGAGTTGACAATGATATTCATTATCATTTTGTGCGTCCAGTCACGGCTTGAGCCTGATCTTCCGCGGAAAACCGCGTCAGGGCCCCGTTCCTGGCCCAGGCTTAGACGAGCCAGCTTCGGCTTTCCCCAACCTCATTTGGCGCTTGGGCTTCAGTGTCGGCATCTTGCGTTATGTCAGGGCGGGGTCAGGCGGCGCTGTCCCTGTGCTTTTTGTGGCGACGCCGCCAATCGTTCAGATCATCCATGAGCGCGGCTTCCAAAGCCTGTGCCGGCGCTCTCGTGGCCGCCAGTGCCTCGCGCTGTTCGCGGAATACCGAGGACAGCGCCTCCGTGGGAACGTCGTTCCCTTCATCATTCATTCGCCGCCGCAAGGCCGAAAACAAAGCCGGCTCCGGGATCTGGGCCAACAAGCGCTCCCGGTCGGCCTCCTCGATGGCGTGCTCCTCCGCCCAGAACGTGACAGCTTCCCGCCAGACCTCGGAATACGGAGCCTGTTCGAAAGTGAAGCGCCGATCCGCTTGTGGACGACCCAGCAGGTCCGGATGGCGCGCCACGGCAAAGGCGGGAATCCACGAATCGCCCGACGCATAAAAGGCAGCGGTGAGCCCGTGGACGCCCAAACCCCGGCCCGGCTCTGTTTCGGGATGGTCAGTGGTCACGAATTTCTGGTACTGTCGTTCCCGCTTCTCGATTTTCCATTCCAGGTCCATTCCCACGGCACTCAGCCATTGGTATCGGACCCAAAGGTTGGATTTATCCTGGGATGACGCTGTTTGAGTGGAAAAGGTTGCTTTTCGGGTGTGCCCCTCGATACGAGCAGTCACCAGGAACCCGACGAAACCGCGCGGATGTTCGTCCGGGGCAAAATACTCAATCATTGACGTGATGGTCCTCGTTTCGCCGCCCACCGGGATCACACCGGCCCTGCGACAGATTGACGATTCAACCGCGTCCCAGCGAATCAACCCTCCTTTATCGTAAACGGCAGTGTAGTGCATCTTTGGCCATCTTTACGTTCCCTTTGCAGCTCCATTTACGTTTTTACACGCTTTTTTTACATCAAATGGAACCCGACGGCCGGTCACGGCCTGCCACCGTACGTCCAGGCTCGCAACAGCGCCTCAAGAGGGCCGCGTTTAAACCGTTTCGCCAGGACACTGACAATCGCCATCGACAGCACCGCCACCGCGATGGCGACGAAGAACAGCGCGCCCTGCCCCATCGTCCCGAACAGCCCCAGTCCGTAGCCGCCGAACACGGCACCGGCGAGAATACCTTGCAGCACATACACTGAAAGCGAGTTACATCCAGCCCTGATCAACCAGTGTGGCAAAGTGTACCGCTCGGTCAGTTTCAGCAGCAGTCCCAGATAAGCGGCGGAAAGCAGCGGAGCACCAAGCACCAGGACGACCAGGCCGGCCAGCGAGTGCAGGCCCTGCTCAGGGGGAATCACCCAACTCATGGCGGCGGCGTAGTAGAGATTGAAGGTAACGCCGAAGAAAATCAGCCAGGGCAGCCCTGTGTTCAGGGAGACACGTCCCCGGTTCAACGGCGTGTCAAAGAAGCCGCTCTTGGCCGCGGCAAGACCGGAAGCAAAGGCCGCGAACGCCAACGGCCCCTGGAACAGCAACAGAAACGCGAATGTCCCGGGCCAATCAAGCCAGCGGGTCCGAGTGGCCTCCCAATATCCCGCGCCCAATGTCGTGCTCGAGGACAATGTGTCCGGCAGCAATATTCCCAGAGTCGTCAACGACGCCGCGCCCAGCGGCACCATGGTCAGCGCGATGCGCATCAGCGTGGCCGGGTCGCGCTGACGCAGAGGCCAGATCACCAGACCCAGCAAAGCGTAGAGCAACAGGATGTCCCCGTTGAAAACCAAGACCGCGTGAAGCGCGCCAAGTACCGCCAGGCCGGACAAACGCCGGGTCTGGCGACGATTGAAGGAGACGCCCTTTCTTTGAGCGGATTGCGCTTGCTGATGCAAGGACCAGCCGAACAGGAAAGAAAACAGCAAGAAAAATTTCGCCTGGAAGAGCGCCTCCACCAGAAAGGCCACCACCTGATCCAAGGCGGCTGACGGCGGGACCAGACTGGCCTCCACCGGCAACGCCATGAACGGCACGTTGACGATGCAGATGCCCATCAACGCGGCCACGCGTACCGCGTCCGGATGGGGATTACGTCCGGGTGACCGGTGTCCTGACAGTGGCATGGATGTGGGCTGTGGTTGTGAAAACACGATTCGGGTCTCGATTTTGAGCAGTTGTTCAATTAATATTGAGCGCATGTTCAATTCTGTCAAGGCGGGAGAGGAAAATGAGCACCCGAAAATCCCGGGAACGTCAGGCGACGTTGATTGACGCGACCATCGAGGTACTCATCGAAAGCGGGCTGACGGCCGCGACGACACGGGCGGTCACGCAGAGGGCCGGCGTCGGCACCGGGCTGCTCAATCACTACTTTCGCTGGCCCGAGTTGCGTGCCGCGGCCTGGCAAGCTCTGTTCGAGGAAGTGGCCAAGGATCAATTCGAACAGGAGCAGACCCCCCAAATCGTCATGGAACGTTACTTCCGGGAGGCCTTTGTCGAGGCCGCCCGTCCCTATTGGCGGCTGTGGATCGAAGCCACCGAACTGGCGGCGAGCGACAAGCCGATGAGAAACGCGTTGAAGTCCATCCAGGCGCGCATGCAGGACGGTCTGGCCAGGGTGCTCAGCGACGGCTGTGAGTCCGGCTCATGGCGACTGCCGGATCCCGAGGCAAGCGCGCTTCGACTGGGGGCTCTTTACGACGGCCTGGCCGGGCTGTTGATCTCTGGTATCAGCCCGGTAAGCCCTGATTCGGCGGAAAAGCACCTGCGCAAGGCGTTCGCTCTGGAATGTGGCGCGGAGCAGTGAAAGGGATTCGACCGTGGGGAGAACGAGAATGACCAGAATGGGAAAAGTGCTTTGGGCCGCGTACATGGGAATGTGCTCCGCCTCCGTCGCGGCGGCGGAACGGGACAGTCTGCGTTACTCGGTACTCTCCGACGACAAATATCTCGGTGAGATTGTTCATTTGGAAGAACGGTCCGACACAGAGGACAGCAAGGATAAAGTGATCTCGGTCAGTGGCGACCTGTCCCTCTCCGGATGGTGGGGAAGCTGGTCACGCAAGTATCAGATACGAAGTCGTCTGCGGAATTACAAACCTGCCAGACTGGATATGAAGCTCTTCAAAAACGGGAAGGGATTCTATATTCACGGGGAAGAATATGAAGGGCAGTTGTGGGTGACCGCGTCGGAAGTCAAGAGCGGCCAGCAAAGAGAGGATGAGCAGGTTGTCGACGTATCGTTCTCCATCTTGACCGAGTTCTTCCCTGAGCTGGGCTTCCTCTCCGTGTTCGGCGGCGAGGACTCGGATCAGGGCATCATGGTGCCGTTGACCAGCTTCGACGTGGTCGATGAAGCCTTGCTGGATTACATTCACGATCACGATTACCGGTTCAATGAGACCGCCGTAAGCGTTTTTGAACCCGAGAACATGGAAATTCTGACCTACACCCTGACCGCCCGCGGCGAAAAATACATCGACCTCGCCGGCAAACGCTACCGATGCCAGGAAGTGGCAATCCATAATCGGGATAAAAGCAGCGTGTATTGGATCGCGCGGAAAAATGGTCAGGCGCTTCTGGTTCAGGAGACCGGCACCGACAAAGAGGGCCACTATCACGTCACGCTGATGGAATAGCCGCCCGCCTCCCCGCCGTTGGGGCCGGTTCATCTCTCCTTGAAGAATGGAAACGGGTGTCTACATCGGGGCACGGGTCCGCAACCGCTGGCACAGAAGGGGCTGTGGGAAGCGGCCTGGGCCGCGAATGCCTCTGGGCCATTGGCCATTCGCTTGCCAGCAAGCTTCCCACAGCGGCTTGGTAGCAGCGTCCGAATTTAACAGGCTTGGGACTTAACGCCACAGCAATTACCGGACCTGTCGAACAGGGACCTCCGACCTACTGATTACGAATCAGTTGCTGTGCCGACCGGGCGGTCCCTGTATCAGCGCACCGATTTGAACTCGCACCGATCACGAACGGTGATGAACGTAATGCCTCTCCCGGCTTTCCTGGCGCGCTTTCACGTCGATGGAATACTCCGCCGTCGGTCTGGCCAGCAGCCGCTCGATACCGATCGGTTCGCCGCTTTCCAGGCAGTAACCATAATCGCCGGTAGCCAGCCGTCGTAAGGCACCGTCCACTTTTTTCAGCAGCCCGACGTTGCGCTCAATGGTCCTCAAAAGATAGCGCCGGTCCTCCTCCGCGCTGGCCAGATCAAAGGCGTCCGGTTGCCGCTCATCGGACTGCAACGCCAGGCGGTAAGTGGCCAGATCCGCTTCAATCGCCTCTCTCATCGCCAGTAAACGCTGCCGGAAGAACATCTGTTGCCGCCGGTTCATGTAGTCACGTTTGGGCATCCGCCGCAGCGCCGCTTCCGTCGGCGGCCGGTCCATGGAAGACGTGGCGGTAGCTTCAGACATGAGGCACTCCTGTTCAGGAAGGATTGTGTTGGTTTCTTAATTGTTATGATATAACATAATTTAAATTCGGATTCGGAACCACCCTTGGAACCGGTCCACCCGGCTCTTTCCTCGGGGGAGGAACAGAGCCCTTGCCGCCCTTATTCATTTTTGGCGCCACCTGGCGCCCTTCTCGTGAGGCTCCGATGTTTCCACGTTCGCTGGTATCCCTTGTGCCGCTCTCCGCCATTGTCACCGCCAACCCGGCCATCGGCGAGGAGTCCACGCCGCGCCATCAAACCGCCACATTGCCGGCCATCGTGGTCACCGCCACGGCCTCGGAACGGAACGAAGCGGATACCCCCGCCAGCGTATCGGTGATCGATGGCGATGATCTGCGCCAACGGCCCGTTCACGATCTCTCCGATGCGGTCCGGAGTGCCGTCGGTATCGACGTGGAGAGCGTCGGTCTGGGCAGGCGCGGCATCTCGATCCGGGGCATGAGTTCCGAACACACCCTGGTGCTGATCGACGGACAACGCATCAACAACTCCGCCTCCGCCATCGCCCACTCGGACTTCGAGTTGGGCTGGATGCCGGTGGAAGCGATTGAGCGGGTGGAAGTGGTCCGTGGCCCGATGTCGTCGCTATACGGCTCGGAAGCACTGGGCGGCGTGGTCAACATCATCTCCCGTTCCGCCACCGACCAATGGCAGGGCTCGTTCGGCAGCCAGGCCCTGATCAGCGATCACGGCCTGGACGGCAATCACTACAAAGGCGGCTTCTATGCCGGCGGGCCGCTGCTACCGGGCACATTGGGCGTTAACGTCTGGGGTGAATACCGCCGTCGCGACGCCCTGCTCGACGCCGCCGACCCCGAACTCACCGCCCTGGACGAACAACGCGCCACTAGTGGCCATGTGGGTTTGACCTGGACACCGGATCCCTATCAGCGTGTCGATCTCTCCGTGGACGCCGGCAACGAGACTCTGGAAGGCGTTCGCGGCAGCAGCCGAGCCAGCCCCTACCAATCCGACAATGACGTGCAGCGCCGCCGTTATTCTCTCTCCCACCGAGGCGATTGGGGCTGGGGCAACAGTCAGGTCCGCCTCTATCGCGGCACCCTGGATCGTGAGACTTACCGCAGTGACGGCGCGGATACCACCGGCCCCAACCGGTTCACCGACACCGTGCTCGACGGCCGCGTCGGCTGGATCGTCGCCGACACCCATAAATTCACCGTGGGCAGCGAGATGCGCCGCGAGGAACTGGAAGACCCCAACATCAACAGCAAAGGCGAAGACGACCTGACCCACTATGCCGCCTTCGCCCAGGATGAGATCTTTCTTGGCGACAAATGGGAGCTGGTGCTCGGCAGCCGCTTCGATCGTCATCAGGACTTCGGTTGGGAAACCAGCCCACGAGCCTACCTGATGTTCCACCCCACCGACCGGCTGACCTTCAAGGCCGGCGCCGGTCACGGCTTCAAGGCACCGACCCTGAAACAACTGTCACCGGAATTCGAGTCCCGGGCGGCCATGGGCGGGCGCGGCATCATTCGCGGCAACCCGGACCTGGAACCGGAAACCAATCGTTCCTTTGAACTGAGCGCCACTTACAACCAGCAGCGCTGGTCCGCCGGCGCCACCCTGTTCCACAACGATGTGCGCAACCTGATCGAAACCGTGCGCCAGCCGACCTGCTTCGAGCCCGGTTACGTCTGTCTGGAATACGACAACATCGCCAAGGCGCGCCTGCGCGGACTGGAGCTGACCGCCGCGGTGGTTCTGCTTGAGCGCTGGCGGCTGGAAGCCAACTATACCTATCTGGATGCCCGCGACCGTACCAACGACGAGCGCCTGGCGGACCGCTCCCGCCATCGCGCCAACACCACGCTCATCTGGGACACCACCGACCGGATCAGCACCCGCTTCCGCGCCGAGTACGTCGGCTCCCAGTACCGCTCCGAAACCGAGCGCGACCGTCCTGATCGCACCCTACTGTACAGCTACGTGGACTACGCCTTCAGCCGAGAAATCAGCCTGCACGCCGGTGTCGAAAACCTCACTGATGAGCGTCTGGCCAATGACGACCCTGATCTCCATGACCGCGCCGACGAAGGACGGCGCTACTTTGTCGGCCTGACGGCGACGTTCTGATGAGTCGATCAACGTCGCCGTCCTCATGGTTGATGCTGTGCGGTTTATGGGTCGCCGTACTGTTGACCATGCCCAATCGTTCCGCCGCCGCCACACCGGTGGTCCTGGTGCTGCACAACGGCTTTGTCTCAGCGGAAAAGTTCCAGCAATTGCAGCCCTTCGCCACGGAACAGGAACTCACCCTGACCCACCTGAATATCGACACGGCTTCCGAGCCGGCACTGCGCGAGGCGGTCGCCACCGCGTCCTGGCTGGTCCTGGACGTGCCGCGTCCCAATGACCGCGCCCGGGTCAGCGGCATCGTCGACAACCTCGCGGCGGACCAACAGCCCCGGCTGATCATCGGTGGCGGACGGCCGCTCTGGACACACCTGGACGATCGTTACGGCGGCGCGTTGACGTCGCTGTACGCCGCCGGCGGCGAGCAGAATTTCCACCGTTTCTTTGCCCTGATCCGCGCGGTGAACGACGGTGCCCGCCCCGCCACCACCCTGCTGGAAACCGCCAGGGCGCTGCCCGCCACCGGCTTTTACCATCCTGACGCACCGCACGTTTTCAAAACCGCGAAAGCCTATTTGAGCTGGTACCTCGGCGCGCATAAACAGAGCGCCAATGGCCGTGTCGCCTTTGTCATTCACCGGGGCGTGGTCGCCGACATGCTGACCCGGGAGATAGACGCGCTGATTCAACGGACGGAGGCGGCGAATCTGTTGCCCGTGGTGCTCTGGTTCGACGGCGCTGACGGAACAAGTCTGAGCAGCCTGCTCAACGGCGCGGAGGCGGACGCCTTGGTGAACCTGACCCACCTGCGTGATGGCAAGGCGCGCAGCCAGGACTTCCTCGCCCTCGACATTCCGGTGATCCAGACATTGCGTTTCCGCGACGGCGAGGCCGCCGATTGGCCAGACGCGGCCAGCGGCGTGCCGCCCCGTACCACGGCTGTGTTTCTGGCCACGCCGGAAGGCTGGGGCATCAGCGACCCCACCGTGCTCTCCGCCACCACCAACGGCATCGATGACCTGCTGCCCGAGCAGGCCGATGCGCTGATCGCCAAGCTGAAAAAACTGGTGGCACTTCGACATACTCCGGCGGCCGACAAAAAACTGGCCTTGATGTACTGGAATTACCCCGCTGGCGAGAAAAATCTGGGCGCCTCGAATCTGAATGTGCCGCTCAGTCTGGTCTCGATCCAGGTGGCGCTGGCCGCGAACGGCTACGCGGTGGGCGAGCCGGTCAGCGAGGAGCAAGTGATCGCCACCGGCCAGCGCCTGCTCGGAGGGCTGTACGGCAGCGAGCCCCTGGAGGCCTTGCTCGAAGACGATCTGGCGGCGCTGTTGCCGGTGGACGACTACCAACACTGGTTGGCTTCATTGCCGCCATCGCGTCGGGACGCGCTGCTGGAAGCCGGCGATCCGGCGCAAGACCCGGCGGTGCGCGAGATCGACGGCCGGCGCTCTTTCATCATTCCACGCTGGCGGCTCGACCATCTGCTGGTGATGCCCCAGCCGCCGCGCGGCGCCGATCCTTACGCCCATTACCACGACACCGCCAGCGTACCGGCCCACCGTTATCTGGCCAGCTATCTGTACCTGCAACGCCAATACGGCGCCGATGCGCTGATTCACCTCGGCACCCACGGCACCCAGGAATGGCTGCCGGGCAAGGACCGCGGGCTCGCCGCCAGCGATTATCCGTGGCTGGCGGTGGGCGATCTGCCCGTGTTCTATCCCTATATTCAGGACAACGTCGGCGAAGCGATCCAGGCCAAGCGGCGCGGCCGCGCCGTCACCATCAGCCACCAGACGCCACCGTTCGCGCCGGCCGGCCTGTACGATCAACTGCGCGACCTGCATCAGTTGATACACGAATACCAGCAGGTGGACGACGGTGGCGTGCGCGACCAGCTTCGGGCCCGGATTCGCGATGCCGCCGTCGCCGCGCATCTGCACGACGACATCGGCTGGAGTGCATCGCGCATCGACCAGGATTTCGATGGCTTTTTCCATCACCTGCACGACCACATGCACGAACTGGCCCGCACGGCAATGCCGTTGGGGCTGCACACCTTTGGCCAGCCCGCCGCCGAGGCCCACCGCATTAGCACCCTGATGCAACAGCTCGGCGAGCGGTTCTATAGCGCGCTTGGCGTGGACAGAAACGAGTTGTTCGCCGCCGATCACAATCAGCTGACCGAAACCCTGCCCTACCAGACCGTCAAACGCATGCTGCAAACGGACAGCGGCGACGACCTGCCCGAAGACTTGGCGGAATTCGCCCGTGAAGCGCGGCAACGAGACCGACAGTTGCAGGACACGCAGGAAAACCAGGCCCTGCTCGCCGGCCTGGCCGGACGGTTCGTCGCCCCCGGCGCCGGCGGCGATCCGATCCGCAATCCGGACACCACCAGCGGCCGCAACCTGTTTGCCTTCGAAGCGGACAAGATTCCCTCCCGGGCCGCCTACGACGCCGGCGCCGACGCCTATCGGCAGTTGCTCGACGCCTTCCGCGCCGAACACGACGGCCAGTGGCCGACCAAGCTGGCGTTCAGTCTGTGGTCGTCGGAGGCGATCCGGCACTTCGGCGTCACCGAAGCGCAAATCCTGCACGCCCTGGGTCTGCAACCGGTGTGGGACCGTTCAGGCACCGTCACGAATCTGGAGATCATTCCCCGGAAGCAACTGGGCCGCCCGCGTACCGATGTGGTGGTGCAGGTCACCGGCGTCTATCGCGATCAGTTCGACAGCTTCATGTCGCTGCTCGATGACGCCCTGCAGCGCCTCGCCAAACTGGACGAGCTCGACAACCCGATCGCCGCCAACAGCCGGCGCATCGCCTCGGTCCTGACGGAACAGGGCCTGTCCTCCGATCAGGCGGCACGGGCCGCCGGTTATCGCCTTTTCTCCAGCGCGCCGGGGGAGTACGGCACCGGAGTCCCCGATCTGGCCTTGCGTTCCACCGAATGGGACGACGACGACGACCTCGCCCGCCGCTTTCTGGCCAGCAACCGCCACGCCTATGGCACTAACGGCCAGGCCGACCTGCCCGGCGACACCAATCTGCTGGCGCAACAGTTGAGCGGCGCCCAGGCCGCGATCATGTCGCGGTCATCAAACCTGCACGGCGTACTCTCCACCGACCATCCGTTCGAGTTTCTCGGTGGGCTGTCGTCGGCGATCCGGCATCTGGACGGTGAGGCGCCCCAACTGCTGATCTCCGACCTGCGCAGCGGCGATGTGAACACCGCCGGCCTGGAGCGGTTCCTGTCCGACGAACTGCGCGTGCGCTATCTCAACCCGCAATGGATCGGCGCCATGCAGCAGGAAGGTTACGCCGGCACCCTGCAGGTCCTCAACGCCACCAACAATCTGTTCGGCTGGCAGGCCATGGATCCCAGTACCGTGCGCGACGACCAGTGGCAGTCGCTGTTCGATACCTACGTGACCGACAGCCGTGAACTGGGCACCAACGAGTGGTTCGAGCAGCACAATCCCACCGCCCAGGCACAAATGCTGGAACGCATGGCCGAGGCCATCCGCAAGGGCTACTGGGACGCTTCCGAGCAAACCCGCCGTCAACTGGCGCAACGCTGGCAAACCCTGTCGGAGCAGTTCGAGGTGGACACCGGCGCGGAAATGACCCGCCGCTTCATCGCCGACATGGCACGGGGCTTCGGGCTTGATGGCGGCGCCAAACCGGACGCTGATGCCACCCCCAACCCGGCGCAGCCGCCCTCGGCCAACGACGCCAATGAGCCCCAGGCGGTTCAGGGACAGGTCATGGAGGCGGTCGCCGCTGAATCCCCGGACGACGCTCCCCCGCTGCTCTGGGCCTTTAGCTTGATGCTGCTTCTGATTGGCGCCGGCGCTCTGTGGCAAGCCCGCTCCCCGCTTACCCGTTCACCGCTCCCGGAAAATCGAATCCAGAGAAACACATGACCGCTTTTGCCGACATCGAAACCCTGCTTTACACCGTGTCCCGTCTTTTTCTGGCGCCGGTGCTGATCCTTATCGCCCTCGCCCTGGCCTATGCGTTGGTGACGTTTGGCGCTTTCCTGATGGAAGCCTGGCAACGCCGCCGGGGCGGCCAGGCCGGCGGGTTGTTCGCGTTTGCCCGGCGGCACGACTCAATGCCGCACAGCGATGATCTGGAATTATGGATCCTGCGCCGGCTGGAGTGGCTGCGCATCGTCTCGCGCACCGCCCCCATGCTCGGGTTGATCGCCACCATGATTCCCATGGGGCCGGCGCTGCTGGCCCTTGGCAACAACGACGCCGAAAGCGTCGGCCGCAATATGGTCGCCGCGTTCTCCGCCGTGATCCTGGCTCTGCTGGCAGCGAGCCTCTGCTTTTTCATTCTCACCGTGCGTCGGCGCTGGCTGTTGCAGGACCTGCGCGAGCTGGAAAAACAGCGGCAACAGGAAGGCGGACTCTGATGCGTTTTCTCGACGACGAAGACGCCAACGATCCGATGCTCTCGGTGATCAACCTGATCGACCTGTTCCTGGTCATCATCGGCATTCTGATGGTGACCATCGCGCAAAACCCACTGAGCCCGTTCTCGCGGGACAAGGTGGTGGTGGTGGAAAACCCGGGCGACGCCGACATGCGCATCACCATCAAGGACGGGCAGGAACTGACACGCTACGAGTCCAACGGCGAAGTCGGCCAGGGCCAAGGGTCCCGGGCCGGCGTTACTTACCGTCTCGATGACGGGCGCATGATCTATGTGCCGGAGGACTGAACCGGGTTATTCCGCCCGGTATCGTTCCTTCAGCTCCGCCAGACGCTGGCCCGCGGTTTCGCTGAACTCGTGTTCCTCAAACAGCGGCTCCCCTTCCGCGCCATCCAGCCCCACCACCGTGACACTGAATTTGGCGTCCTCGGGAACATCCGGTTCCCCCCAAGGGCCAAAACGGCTCGGCGAGAGACTCCAGCTGGCTTTTTCCCCCGGCTCCAGGCCACCAGGAATCTCGTAGCTGAAATCCTCGTCGAACCAGGGCACGCTGCGATCCGGACTGATGAAACGTCCCTGGAAATGCGCACGGGACACCGGCTTGTCGGTACCGTTCACCACCGACAGCTCAATCACCGGTTCCTTGCCGAACATCTTGCGGTCCTTCATGAAGAAATTCGCCGAGGCCACCTGGAATCGGGACAACGCCGCCTGATCCTGATCCGCTTTCGCTTTCTCCGCTTCCAGGGCCTGAATTTCTTGCTCCGCCTTGTCACGGCGGGCCTGTTCCCGGGCCTGTTGAATGCGATCCGCCTGGGCGATCACCGCCTTGCCGGTCTTGCCATTCAGAGCGAGCCGCAGAATTTCTTCCACGTCTTGCGGGTCGCCTTTCACGGAGGCGGCGAAATTCGCTTTATCCGAGGCGATCACCTGCAGCGCTTGCTCGAATCGGTCGGCCTGCTCCGGCGGCAAACCATCACGGACCTGGGCGATGGACGTTTGCAGCGCCTGTTCCGAACCGCCATCAATAGTGGGCTCGGAACAGGCGGTCAGTGCCACCGTGGCGACGGCCACCAGCAGAGCACCACGGCATCGGGATGTGCCTTTCATAGAACCTCCGTGATCAGTGCTGGCCGGACTATAGCACCCTCTCATGAATACGAACCATACCGGGCGCACAACGCTGATCCGCTTACCGATCCGACGAAGCCACTGTGGGAAGCTGGCTTGCCAGCGAATCGGCGCAAGTTGATATCCCCAGGCCCGGTTCGCTGGCAAGCCAGCTTCCCACAGCGGCTTCGTAGTCCCTTACCACCGCGCATTTTCCTTTCCCCCGCCGGTCAAGTCGCTATACTGCGCGCCGCTCACTTCACGCTGTAAAACAAGGCATTTTTGTTAATGGCATTATTGAAACGCGGGCTCCCCGCTCTCTTCGTTTGTCTTTTCACCTTATCCGCGCTGGCCGCGCCACAACACTTCGCCGAAGCAAAAAAAGAACTGCGTGATCATGTTTACAACGATCGCAATCAGGTCGGCGACGCCTATTGCCAATGCACCTGGGACTGGACCGGCCGCACCGGCGGTCGCGTACATCTGCGGGAATGCGGTTATCAGGTGCGCGCCCAGGCCAACCGGGCCGCGCGCATTGAATGGGAACATATCGTTCCCGCCTCCAACTTTGGCCGCCAACGTCAGTGCTGGCAAAACGGCGGGCGCCGCAACTGCGTATCGGAGGATCCCGTGTTCCGGGTCATGGAAGCGGACATGCACAACCTCACCCCGGTGGTGGGCGAGGTCAACGGGGATCGCAGCAATTACAACTTTGGCCCGGTTCGGAACGTGGCGGCCCAATACGGCGCCTGCGATTTCAAGGTCGATTTCAAACACCGTACCGCGCAACCGCCGCCGGCACTGCGCGGCCAGGTCGCCCGCGTCTATTTCTACATGGCCGACCGATACGACCTGCGCCTGAGCAAACAGCAGCAACGGCTCTTGATGGCCTGGGACCGAGGCCATCCGGTATCCGCCTGGGAACACCAGCGGGACCGGCGCATCGCCACGATCATGGGACACTCCAATCCGTTCGTTACCGGCGAACAACGCTGGACGCTGAACCACCGCAACAGCGGCGAAGGCCTGGTCTCCTCCGTGGCCAGTGCCAGTCAGACACCAGCCAGCACCGAAAGCACCCGATCCACGGGCCCGATCCATGGCAACCGCAATAGCAAGGTCTACCATCTGCCCCAGGGCTGCCCCAGCTATAACGCCATGAAACCCGGTAACCGGGTGGACTTCGACAGCGAAGCCGCCGCCCGCGCCGCCGGCTACCGCAAGGCCGGGAACTGCCGCTGACGCCATAGCCGTGGCCGGTCTATTGGTTTACGAGCGATGAGCTTGTGCAGTATTCGCTGCCAAGGCAGCTTCCCACCAAGAGAGGGGGCTACGGAGCCGCTGTGGGAAGCTGGCTTGCCAGCGAACGCAAAACACGCCCCATCTATTTACAGCACCGCCTTACCGTCATACTCTAAATTGGATCCAGGATCCAATTTAGAGGTGCATTGTGCCCCGCAAACCCATTCCCACGCTCTCCGGTGTCTTCACCCCCACCGAGACCCCGGCTCATCTGGCCCGGGACGTGATCGAAAGCGCGCTGCGTGAGGCCATCATGGATGGTCGCATCCCCCCGGAAACCCCGCTGCGCCAGGAAGAGATCGCCACCCTGTTCGGCGTCAGCCGCATGCCAGTGCGTGAGGCCCTGCGCCGGCTGGAGTCCCAGGGGCTGCTGCACATCCAGCCGTACAAAGGTGCCGTGGTAACCGCACTGATCAACCAGGACGCCATGGATACCTACGGCGTGCGCCTGCTGTTGGAGCCCGAAGCACTGCGTCTGTCCTTGCCGCATCTGAGCGATACCGACCTGGCCGAAGCCTCCGCCTGTCTGACCGCCCTGCGACGTGCCAGGGACAGCGCCACCCTCGCCCGTCTCAACCGGGAGTTCCATATGGCGCTCTACCGGCGGGCCGGCAACGCCCGTCTGCTGTACCTGATCGAGCAGGAACTGGCGCAGGAAGAACGCTTCTTGCGCTTCCATCTTTCCGCCATGGGCACCGGCCACCAGGCCCACGACGACCACGAAGCCCTGCTCGATGCCGCGCGGAGTGGCGATGAGAGCCGTGCCCTGGCACGGCTACGCCGCCATCTGAGCCAGGCCGAACACGCCATCCGTCACTACCTGGCGGATCAGGACAACGCGGCATCACCAGCGGGTGATGCCGCCCGAATAGCAGGAGAATCAAAATGATGCTGAAGGACCCGTCCAGCAAATACCGCCCGTTCCAGACCGTCCAGCTGCCGGACCGCCAGTGGCCCGACCGGGTCCAGCGGCACCCGCCGGTCTGGTGCAGCGTGGACATGCGCGACGGCAACCAGGCGTTGATCGATCCCATGAGCCTGGAGCGCAAGCGGCGTTTCTTCGACTTGCTGGTACGTACCGGCTTCAAGGAAATCGAGGTGGGCTTCCCAGCGGCCTCGCAGATCGACTACGACTACGTGCGCGAGCTGATCGAGACCAACGCCATCCCCGACGACGTCACCATCCAGGTGATGACCCAGGCCCGGGAGGATCTCATTGAGCGCACTTTCGAGGCACTGCAAGGCGTGCCCCGCGCCATCGTCCACGTCTATAACGCCACCGCGCCAGTGTTTCGTGAAGTGGTGTTCAATGTGGACCGCCAGGGCTGCATCGACATCGCCACCCAAGCCACCCGGCGGATCCGGGAGCAGATGGCACGCTATCCGGACACCGACTGGACTTTCCAATACTCCCCGGAGACCTTCTGCTTCACCGAGCAGGATTTCGCTCTGGAAATCTGCGAGGCGGTCATGGACGTGATGGAACCCACGCCACGGCACAAGATGATCCTCAATCTGCCCACCACCGTGGAAGTCGCCACCGCCAACGTGTTCGCCGACCAGATCGAGTGGTTTTGCCGCCACGTTTCCCGGCGGGACAGCGTCATCATCAGCGTGCACCCGCACAATGATCGCGGCACCGGCGTATCCAGCGCGGAGCTGGCATTGTTGGCCGGCGCCGAGCGGGTTGAAGGCACCTTGTTCGGCAACGGCGAGCGCACTGGTAATCTGGACCTGCTCAACCTGGCCATGAACCTGTACGCCGCCGGCGTCAGCCCGGGCCTGGATTTCTCCGACATCCACCACACCCAGCGGGAAGTGGAATACTGCAACCAGTTGCCGGTGCATCCACGCCACCCCTATTCCGGCGATCTGGTTTTCACCGCCTTCTCCGGCTCCCACCAGGACGCCATCAAAAAAGGCTTCGCCGCCCGCGCCAGCAATCCGCAAGGATTTTGGGAAGTGCCCTATCTGCCGGTGGACCCGGCGGACCTGGGACGCAGCTATGAAGCGGTGATCCGCGTCAACAGCCAATCCGGCAAAGGCGGCGTGGCTTATCTGATGGAACAGCACGGCATCACTCTGCCCCGCCGTCTGCAAATGGAGTTCAGTACCGCGGTGCAACTGATCGCCGACCAAACCGGCCGCGAAATCACCGGCGACATGATTCTCGAGTGCTTCCGCAAGGAGTACCTGTTCGAAGCAGCCCCTCTGGCGCTGCGGGATCCGGTGGTGACCACCGCCGACGGCCAAGCGCGTCTGCGTGGCGCCCTGCAAACGCCGGAAGGCGAATTCACCCTGCAAGGCAGCGGCAACGGACCATTATCAGCATTGGTGGATGCCTGCGCCCGGTTGGGGCTGACCTGCGACATCGCCGACTACCATCAGCATTCCGCCGGTGACGGTGCCGACTCGGAGGCTTATGCCTACGTGGAAATCCGGGTGGGCACCCGGCAGCTGTTTGGCGTGGCCCGGGACCAGAATGTGCTCACCGCCTCCCTTCAGGCTCTGATCCGTGCCCTCAACCGGGCGATGGGTAAAGGATGGTTGGCCATGGGAAGCCGCCAAAATGTGACACGCATAACACTAGAAAACTGATTTATAGGCATTTTACACACAGTTACCCGCACTTATGAGAGAGTAGAGACCTCGCTGGCGACCAAGGATTCGGTCACACCCGCCCCCAACGGGTGCCAATCAGTGAGACCCCTTCTTTCAGGTATTGAAAGCATGGCCGTTCTAATCCCCCCCCCCCAAGAACGGCCATCTCTTTTTTCCTTGCTTCCTGATTGGCCTCCTTTTTATGAATCTGACGGATTAGACGCCGCTTTGGGCTTTCGCTAAACCGCCAGTTGAAGGTTGACTTCCGTCTCCGGGATTACTAAAGGCGCCATCTGACTCGAATAGCGGAGCAGGGTCATAATTCCCTTTTCCATCATAAGGTTAGGAATAAAGGGCCAGGAATATGCAGCAGCAAACCAATTTCGATATGCCCGAGCGGCTTCCGTTCCTGGAAGCGGTGTGCTGGGAGCTGCGTGACGTGCATAACCTCACCTTGGAGGAAATGCGCAATCGCTATGAACGTGGCTGGGCTTACCGGGGTGCCTTGGCTGATCTGGAAGGTCCGGAGAAAACCTTTGTCCGGAAGCTGGCCGTTGCCAAGGCGGAAGCCGCCTATCCCGTGCTGGAGCCACTCAGAAAAGCATTGGGGAAGTTCCAGACATCGGAAGACTATAGAAGAAAGTGCTTCGATGCTCTCGAAATCCGGGATCGTTCCATGATCCTGGACGGCATCGACCTCCTCGCTGCCGACCAGAACCTGCCGAAGACAAAACGTTCGCGTTCCGAAGTCTAACTCTGGGATCAGTCGGATTCGCCAGAAGGGCTGGCGAATCTTTTGCAGTCGAGGGCCCACTGGCAGGCAAGCCAGCTTCCCACGGATCGTGCTACGAAGCCGCTGTGGGAAGCTTGCTGGCAAGCGAATCACCAACGGGCCGGGGGCATTCGCGGCCAAGGCCGCTTCCCACAGCAATGGGCTACGAAGCCGCTGTGGGAGATTCCATGGTGCCCTGCAGGCTCACTGAGACGCCGCACGCTAGCGTGCCAGCCAGCAAGCTGGCTCCCACAGATCATGCTACGAAGCCGCCGTGGGAAGCTTGCTGGCAAGCGAATGGCCAACGGAGCGGGGCATTCGCGGCCAAGGCCGCTTCCCACAGCAATGGGCTACGAAGCCGCTCCGTGGGAGATTCCATGGTGCCCTGCAATGCTTGCCTTGGCGGCGAATACAGCGCGAATTCATCTCGCCAGAATCAATAGCCCCCACAATCGCCCCACAATTCGTGCACATCTGTTTACTTTTTGGTTATAAACCTCTTCCTTACAAATACCGAATTGCATTTCCTTAAAAGAAAAACGGCCCAATAAAAATATTGCCGATCGACTTTCCTGTCCCCTTTTTTATGCCTGCGTTGCAGATTGGTAGCACTGTCTTTTTCTCAATCAAAAAGTTGCTTTATCAGAACACTCTTGGCGCCCTTTCCCTCCCCTTTGAAAATCAACAAAAACGATGCTCTTCGCTTTTAAATGGCGCAGAAGATAAAAGTCAACCAATTGATTTATAAGACTTTATTTTTTGGAACGATTAAATATCTTAATTTTTTTGGCCAACTTGGTACGCCCTCCCCCTTTCTTATCGGTACTCTCCATCGAACCGGAGAAGCCGCCCGGGGATGGGCAAGCGCCGGCCTCTCGAACAATAAAACATCACTACGATAAGAAGATAATCAGGAGGATTGTCAGCAATGACACTAAGCCCCGTATTGAACCGTGGCCTCAGCGCCGCGGCGCTGTTGCTTGCCCCGGCGATCGCTT